>NZ_CP172558.1:2883742-3204158 GCF_046530675.1 Chitinibacter sp. S2-10
TGGCCATGTCGAGCAGATTGATCACCAGAGAGTGCATCCGTTGCGCCTCGTGGTTGAGCGACAGCAGCGCCGATTGCTGCTCTGTTTCGCCGAGCTTGCCCGAGCGCAGCAGGCTGATCATGCCGATCAGCGTGGTCAGTGGCGTGCGCAAATCGTGCGAAACGGTTGAAAGCACGCTATTGCGCAGCCTTTCGGTTTCCATTGCGACAATCGCATCCTGTGCGACTTCGACGTAATGCACACGCTCTAGCGAGAGTGCGATCTGGCTGGCACACGTTTCGAGCAAACGTTGCTGCTCCGGGCTGCCGATCAGCGCGTTGTCTTTCGGAATCAAAGCCAGCACGCCGCGCAGGCGCATCGGCGCCTTGAGCGGGATATACAGTGCCTTGGCGGCAGGCAAGGTTTGTGTCCCCAAACCCGCCATCTGGTCGCGGTCAAACACCCACTGCGCCAGACCCAGATCAAAATTCTGTAAATCACCGGCTGGTAACAACTGATCGCTGGCATCAGGCAGCAAAATCAAAATTTGCGCATCGAACAGCTCTTCCAGTCGGCGCACACCCATTTCGACCACACTGCTCGCTGTCAGTGCACCTGCAAGTTCGCGTCCCAGCTCGTACAGCGCCCGTGTGCGCCGTTCACGATAGGTCGCGACTTGCGCTTCAAACCGCAACCGGGATGCTAGCTGGCTGATAATCATTGCAACGACCAGCATCAGCGCAAAGGTAAACAGATACTGGGTATCACCCACAGTGAGTGATAGTTTGGGCGCAACAAAGAACAAATCGAATGACAATACACTCAGAATCGACGCGGCGATCCCAGGGCCCCGCCCGTAACGGATCGCTACCAGTACGACGGTCAGCAAATAAACGATCACGACGTTGGCCAGATCAAATACATTGAGCAAAGCGGCAGCAACGCCCGTTGTTAGCGCACACGCCGCCAATGCGATCAAGTAAGAACGCCATTCGATACGGTCGGCTTCGGCACTGAAAAATAGCCGGGGGGGAGCTTTAGCTGGCAGCTCCTTGCTTTCGTGCGCAACGACATACACATCGACATCTTGCGCCAGTTGCGCCAGTTGCTCGGAGAGCGGTACCTGCCACAGGCGTGAAATTCCGCTGCGCAACGATTTGCCGACGACCAGTTTGGACACATTGCGGCTGCGCGCGTAAGCCAGCAAAGTCTTCGGCAAATCGGCACCAGCGAGCACGCTGGTTTCGGCGCCAAACTCCTGCGCCAGACGCAAACTGGCCAGAATACGTTGCCGGTATTGCGCTGCCTTCCTTTGTAGTACTGGCGTTTCGACGTATACCGCCAATAAATCTGCATGCAGACTACTGGCCAGACGCGAAGCACTGCGGATCAGTTTTTCGGCATCGGGGCCGGGGCTGACACAAACAAGCAAACGCTCGCGCGTTTGCCAGACCGGGGCAATCGCCTGATCAGCACGATAAGCGCGCATTTGCGCGTCGACCCGATCAGCGGTGCGGCGCAAAGCCAGTTCGCGCAGCGCAAGCAAATTGCCTTTGCGGAAAAAATGCTCGGCGGCACGATGCGCCTGTTCACCCAGATAGACCTTGCCGGCAGCCAGCCTATCGAGCAATTCCTCGGGCGGCAAATCAACCAGCGTGACCTCGTTGGCCAGATCAAACATATGATCGGGCACCGTTTCGCGCACGACGATGCCGGTGATCTGGCCAACGATGTCGTTCAGGCTTTCCAGATGCTGGACATTGAGCGTCGTATAAACGTCGATCCCGGCAGCCAGCAACTCTTCGACATCCTGCCAGCGTTTCGGGTGACTGCAGCCTTCCAGATTCGAGTGCGCAAATTCATCGATCAAGATCAGGCTGGGCCGGCGCAGCAAGGCTTGTGGCAAATCGAATTCGGGTAACACGCGGCCACGGTAATTGATTTGCTGCGGCGGCAGGATTTCTAGTCCGGCCAGCAAAGCCTGAGTTTCACTGCGGCCGTGCGTTTCGACCACGCCGACGACCACTTCAACGCCTTCGCGCAGGCGGGCGTGTGCTGCGTTGAGCATCGCATAGGTTTTGCCTACGCCGGCACACGCGCCAAAAAAAATTTTCAGCTTGCCGCGCTGTGCTACGCTTTCTTCGCGTTGCAACTCAGCGAGCAAGGCATCGGGGTCGGGACGTGGTACTTCCATCATTTTTTCGTCTTCTCAATCTGATCCAGAGCCAGATTCAATTGCAGGACATTGACACTTGCTTCGCCCAGTATGCCCCACTGTTTGCCACTCGTCGCCTGCGTGATCAGTTCGCTGATCTGATCAGAGCTCAGCTGGCGCGCCTTGGCCACGCGGTTAAGCTGATACTGCGCTGCTGCCGGGCTGATGTGCGGATCAAGCCCGCTGGCCGACGCCGTGACCAGATCCTGCGGCACTGCGCCGGTTTGGTCGGGGTGAGCGGCTTTTAACGCTGCGACGCGTCCTTTGACGGTATCCAGAAAAACCGGATTGGTCGGCCCCAGATTCGATCCGCTGGACGCCGAGCCGTTATATGCCATCGGCCCGGTCGCCGATGGACGCGACCAGAAATATTTCGGGTCAGTAAACGACTGACCGATCAGGCTTGAGCCGACGAGCTGACCATTGCGTAAAATCAGGCTGCCATCGGCCTGCTGTGGAAACAAAGCTTTGGCCAGTCCGGTCGTGACCAGCGGATAAGCAACGCCGGTCACCAGCGTGAGTAATACAAAAATCGTGATTGCGGGGCGAAGTTGTTGCAACATGGTTTTTTCCCTTACTTGCGATGCCGGCATGCTGGCATGCCGGCCATTGATTCAAATATACCAACATGGGTATATCAACAGACGCTATACCAGGCCTAATACACCGAGCAATACATCGATAATTTTAATTCCAACAAAAGGCACCAGCAAACCACCCAGACCGTAAACCAGCAGATTGCTGCGCAGCAATTGCGCCGCGCTTTGCGCCTTGTAGCTCACCCCTTTAAGTGCGAGCGGAATCAGCACGACAATGATCAGCGCGTTAAAAATCACCGCCGACATAATCGCCGACGACGGCGTGTGCAGCCCCATCACATTCAGCGTATTGAGCTGCGGATACGTCGACGCAAATGCCGCCGGGATGATCGCAAAGTATTTCGCGACGTCATTGGCGACCGAAAAAGTCGTCAGCGAGCCGCGCGTCATCAGCATCTGTTTGCCGATCTCGACGATCTCGATCAATTTGGTCGGATTCGAATCCAGATCGACCATATTGCCGGCTTCCTTGGCCGCTTGCGTACCGGTATTCATCGCGACTGCCACATCGGCTTGCGCCAGCGCCGGCGCGTCGTTGGTGCCGTCGCCGGTCATCGCGACGAGTTTGCCCTCGCCCTGATTCTGGCGAATCAAGGCCAGCTTGGCTTCGGGCGTCGCTTCGGCGAGAAAATCGTCGACGCCCGCTTCGGCAGCAATCGCAGCGGCGGTCAGTGGGTTATCACCGGTGATCATCACCGTTTTAATGCCCATGCTACGCAACTCGGCAAAACGCTCCTTGATGCCGCCTTTGACAATGTCTTTGAGCTCGATCACACCGAGGACACGGTGGTTTTCCGCGACCAGCAAAGGCGTTGCGCCACGGCGTGCAACTTCGTCGGCCTGACGGCTGACTTCTTCGGGAAACACACCGCCCGCGTCGATCACATAGCGACGAATCGCTTCAGCTGCGCCTTTGCGGATTTCACGCTGATCGTAATTGACGCCGCTCATCCGCGTTTGCGCAGTGAACGGAATAAATTCGACTTCATGACTGAGTAAGGTACGCTCGCGGATATTGAATTTTTCTTTCGCCAGCACGACGACACTACGACCTTCCGGCGTTTCATCGGCCAATGAAGCAAATTGCGCGGCATCGGCCAGTTGCACTTCACTCACACCTGGTGCCGGGATGAATTTCACCGCCTGACGGTTACCAAAAGTGATCGTTCCGGTTTTGTCGAGCAGTAATACGTCAACGTCACCGGCGGCTTCAACGGCACGGCCCGACGTCGCAATCACATTCGCGCCGAGCATACGGCTCATGCCGGCAACACCAATGGCCGACAACAGGCCACCAATCGTCGTTGGGATCAGACACACCAGCAGCGCAACCAGCACGGTAATTGACACTGGCGTGCCAGAGCCAGCAACAGCGACACTAAATTGCGAGAAAGGCAGCAAGGTCGCAGTCACAATCAGAAAAACAATCGTCAGTGCCACGAGCAAAATCGTCAGCGCGATTTCATTCGGTGTTTTCTGGCGTTTGGCGCCTTCGACCATCGCAATCATCCGGTCGAGAAAAGCCTCACCCGGATTGACGGTGACGCGTACGACGATCCAGTCCGACAACACACGCGTACCGCCAGTGACGGCCGAAAAATCGCCACCCGCTTCGCGAATCACCGGCGCTGATTCACCGGTAATCGCCGATTCATCAACCGAAGCAACGCCTTCCAGAATTTCGCCATCGGCCGGAATCACATCGCCAGCATTGACCAGCACAATATCGCCTTTACGCAAACTGGCGCTATCGGAAATTTCCTGTGGTGCAGTGTGCGAGGCGGATTTGAGCTTGCGCGCCAGCACGTTTTTCTTGGTGCTGCGCAAGCTGGCCGCCTGTGCCTTGCTGCGACCTTCGGCCAGCGCCTCGGCAAAATTGGCAAACAGCACGGTAAACCACAACCAAGCCGCCACCGCCCCGATAAAGCCGGTCGGCGCTTCGCCTTGGCCAAACAGCGCCTGGCCAAATAACAGCGTGGTGAGAATTGCGCCGATATACACGACAAACATCACCGGATTGCGCCATTGCACTTGCGGCGACAGTTTGCTGAACGACGCCCAGATGGCCGGTTTCATCAGTGCCGGATCAAGCAATGATAGTTTTTTGTTGCTCATCATAATTCCTTAATAAGCTCTATGGGTATATGGATAAAGCCATTTACTACAATGGCGAATCAACACATACCAGGCAGGGTATCTTGTTTGCCTCGGTCCAAAACCGAGGCGATATCAATCAATGAGCAATCATTTGCAGCTGCTCAACAATCGGCCCTAACGCCAGCGCAGGGATATAGTTCAGCATCCCGACCAGCAACACCGCACCAAGCAACAGCACGACAAACAGCGGACCATGCGTCGGCAAAGTGCCGGCATTGGCGTTCAGTCTGGGCTTCGCCGCCAGTGCACCGGCCATCGCCAACACCGGAACGATGATGGCAAAACGGCCAAACCACATCGCGATACCCAACAGGATGTTGTAGAAAGGCGTGTTGGCCGACAAACCGGCAAATGCCGAGCCATTGTTATTGGCTGCGCTCGACAAGGCGTACAGCACTTCGCTAAAACCATGCGAACCTGGATTGAAAATACCGGCACGGCCTGCCGTGGTGCTAACCGCAATCGCCGTTCCGAGCAAGACCAGCAGTGGCGTCACCAGAATCACCAGCGCGGTCATTTTCATCTCGAATGATTCGATTTTCTTGCCGAGATATTCCGGCGTACGCCCGACCATCAAGCCAGCAATAAAAACCGCCAGCAGTGCAAAAACCAGCATGCCGTACAGACCCGAGCCTACGCCGCCAAATACCACTTCACCCAGCTGTATCAGCAAAGTCGGCACCATGCCACCGAGCGGCGTTAATGAGTCGTGCATCGCATTGACCGCGCCGCACGATGCCGCCGTAGTAATGGTTGCAAACAAACTGCTCGCCACGATACCGAACCGTGTTTCCTTGCCTTCCAGATTGGCGACTGAATCGATTCCCAGTTTGCCAAATGCCGGATTACCTGCGATTTCAGCGCTAACCAGCACACCGTAAGCGATGACGAATAGCACGCTCATCGCTGCCAGAATCGCCCAGCCTTGGCGTTTATCACCGACCATTTGGCCAAAGGTGAAACACAGCGCGGCAGGGATCAGGAAAATCGCCAGCATTTGAATCAGATTGGCCAGCGGCGTCGGGTTTTCAAACGGATGCGCCGAATTGGCATTAAAGAAGCCGCCGCCATTAGTGCCGAGCATCTTGATCGCTTCTTGCGATGCGACTGGCCCCATTGCCAAGAGTTGGGTCTGTGTATTGACCGTGTCCATCACCGGCTGGCCTTTGTCGTCTTTGACCGCATTGCCGGCACTATCGAGCTTGGGCTGCTGGTAGCTGTTGCTGTCCAGCGTTTGCACTTCCTGGTAGGGCTTAAAGTTCTGAATCACGCCCTGCCCGACCAGCAGCAAGGCAATCACCAAAGCAATCGGAACCAGGACATACAGCGTAATGCGAGTCAGATCGGCCCAGACGTTGCCGATAGTCGCACTTTTCCGCGAACTGTTTTTGAAGCCACGGATCAACGCAATCGCGACAACAATCCCGCTGGCAGCCGACAAGAAGTTTTGTACTGTGAGCCCGAGCATCTGCGTCAGATAGCTCATCGTCGATTCGCCTGCGTAACCTTGCCAGTTGGTGTTGGTCACAAAGGAAATCGCGGTATTGAGTGCCGAATCTGTCGATACCGCGGCCATACCTTGCGGATTGAGTGGCAGTACAAATTGCAGACGTTGCAAGGCGTAAACGGCCAAAACACCAATTATGTTAAACAGCAGTAAACCTATCGCATAAGCGCGCCAGTTTTGCTCGTTTTCGGCCTTGACGCCTGCCAACCGATAAAAGCCCTGCTCCAGCGGTTTGAGCCAACGTAAAAACAGCGGTAAATCACCCGCCATCACCCGGCTAATCAAATGACCCAGTGGCCAGGCCAGAACCAGCAGCAGCGACAAATAGATCGCCAGCTGCATCAGTGCATTGGTATTCATTTAAAAGCGCTCCGGTTTGAATAAAGCATAAAAAAGATAAATCAGTAACAACACAAGCAGACCGGCTGCAATCCATGCAAATGCGTTCATGACTGACCTCCGCTGCGCGCACACAGCTGCAACAGCAATCCAGCCACTTGCACTGCAAACAATATTAAATATCCAATATCCGACATTGATTTCTCCTGAAAGCAAATTGCTCACGCTGCAACTGTAAGAATTCAGGGCTAAAGTTGGTGCAAATTTAAAGCAAGTTCGTATAAAAATAGTGTAAAGACCGTATAAAAATCGTTATCTTTATTCGGTTTTAATATGGAAACGAAATAATTTTGCACTGTTTTTGCGGTGCAATTTCGAGCAAGCAACAGACCGCATGGTGGCATGGGCTGGGGGGAGTTGATTCAGACAAGTCACTGAAAAATCGATCATTTTGCTCAAAATAGTCTTGCTCAGGAGACAGTTTGACAGCGATTCGTGCCACTACCCCAAACCCGATTGATTTTCTCGGCAAGCCGACCAACAATGAAATCGGTGCTGCAATAAACACGCACAATTCATTCAAACCAGGCCGAATCGGCGACAAAGACTCTTGATGATGACAAACCGGCCAGCACGGCAAGCTGCGATATTAATGCTGATGTATATCGCAGCGGGCTTTTCCAGTATTGCGCTGGGCAGTCTGAATGGCGGCAATCTGGCGGCAATCTGGCTGGCTGCAGGCATCGGCCTGATCATCATGCTGCAAACCGGAAAACTGGCGCCCTATCTGGTGATGAGCGCCAGTTTTATCGTCAATGCACCATTGATCATTTCGCATACCGCAGCAGGTTTGCAGCTTGCTTTGCTGGCCTCTGTTGCCAGCGCGGGTGTCGATGCCTTGCAATCGGCACTGGCGGCCAAGCATTTTCGTCAGTTAAAAGCCCTTCATCCAGATTCGGTCTGGCCTACTCCCACTTTGCTGCCGATGTATCTGATCAAGGTAGCGCTTATACCGATTGCCCTGACGGTGCCAATGCTGATTGGCATCCAGTACGGCGCAGGGTTGATGCATCACCACAACGCAGTGGAAATTTTCCGCAGCCTGATCTCACTGCTCCTTAGCGATCTGGCTGGCATCATGCTGATTGTCCCTTTGTATCAAAGCTGGCAATCGAATCGACTCTGGAGCACCTTCAAGCAAATCTGGATTCCGCTGCTGATACTCGTGGCTTTGCTGATCGGTGCCTTGCTGTTTTATCGTTACCTGATGGCGCTTGTTTTACCCGTTTTGCTTTATCTTGCCATCCGTTATCAACAAACCGGCGTCAGTATTGCCCTGCTGATGCTGACCGAGTTATGTATGGTTGGAACCGCTTTGGGTTATGGCTTGTTTGCCGATCCGTCGACACTGTGGGCTTTTCTGAATGTGCAACTCTTCATCTTTGCACTGATGCTGACCATGCAATATCTGGCCAGCATGCAGGCAGCACTGAAACATCAGCACAAGGAAATGCGCAAAGCACTCAATCAGCGCTCGGAAGAACTGATTTTTGCCAATGAACGGCTGCTGGAATTGGCCACAACCGATGATTTGACACAGGTTCCAAACCGGCGGGAATGGCAGCGCCGCTGTGCCGAGGCCATCGTTCGTACCCGGCGCTATCACCAGCCAATGTCGATCATCATGCTCGATATTGATTACTTTAAAAAGGTCAATGACCAGTACGGGCATCTGGCTGGTGATCTGGTCTTGAAGCGGATCAGCCAGCTTTGCGTACAACGCTTGCGCTCGATTGATACGTTTGCCCGCTGGGGCGGTGAGGAGTTCGTCGTTTTATTACCGGAAACTGATCAAGTTCATGCGGCACTGGTTGCGGAAAAATTGCGAAAAACCGTCGAAGCCCAACACATCATGATTGATAATCACACGGAAATCATTGTCACGATCAGTCTTGGCGTCACCTCATTGAGCATGATTGACCTGACTCTGGATGATCTGCTTAGCCGCGCAGACGAAGCGCTGTATGCCGCCAAAGCCGCCGGGCGCAATTGCGTCATCGAATACAGTAATTTGAGCACTCATTACCTCTCTGATCCGAGCGATCCTGCGCCACAAGATACACCCTTGCCGACGCCAAAAACGACAGACTGGTAAAATCACCTAAAATAGCCTTTTTTGGCCGTCCCTCTCATTATGCAAAACATCATCGTTTTTGACTTTGGTGGGGTTCTGTTTGACTGGAACCCTGATTATCTCTACCGCGAACTGATTGCAAACGACGCCGAACGCGCCTTTTTTCTGGAGCAGGTTTGCAATCCGGCCTGGAATATCGAACAGGATAGAGGCCGCAGTTTTGCCGAGGCCATCGCCATCAAATCGGCCGAATTCCCCCACTACGCCGAACAGATTGCTGCGTTTTATCAGCGCTGGCCCGAAACCTTGCGCGGGCTGCTCCCCGAAGGCATGGCACTCTACGAGCGTTTGAAAGCGGCAGGTTATCCGATTTTTGGTTTGACCAACTGGTCGGCCGAAACTTTTCCCTATGCCTGGGAAAAATATCCATTTCTGCACGAAATACAAAACATAGTGGTATCTGGCCATGAGAAAGTCATCAAGCCGGATCCAGCCATATACCACATCATGTATCAACGCATTTGCGCACACTACCCCGATACTTTGGCTGAACAGATTATTTTCATTGATGATTCCGCACTCAATGCCGAAGGCGCACGCCAAGTCGGCTGGCATGGTATCCATCACCGCAGTGCCGAGCAAACCGAACAGACATTACTGGCGATGGGGCTGTCATTTTGAATAAACCAAGAATTACGATCCATTACTGCACCCAGTGCAACTGGATGTTGCGCAGCGCCTGGCTGGCTCAGGAACTTTTGCATACTTTTGCTTTCGAAATCGGTGAAGTCGCACTTCAGCCCGGTACCGGCGGTATTTTTGTCATCCACTGCGATGACGTATTAATCTGGGATCGTCAGCTTGACGGCGGTTTTCCTGAGGCCAAAGCACTTAAACAACGTGTACGCGATCAGATTGCTCCGGAAAAAAATTTGGGGCATTCCGACAAACGTTCATAGACATTTCAAACCTCGTTCAGTCTGTGATACCTTAAGCCAATGTATGCAAAACCGTTTTTCGCCTTATTTCTGAGCTGCGCCAGCATGCTGTGTCTGGCCGACATTTACAAATATGTCGATCAAGATGGCAATGTCACCTTTACCAATACGCCCATCAAAGGGGCGATACGGATCATGTCTGAGCCGGCACCGCGGCGCAGCACCAACACCGAGAGCGAGAACACCACCAGTGTTCGCCCCGTCGCGCCAAGGAATCCGCATGTCTCGGCACCTTCGCCCAATTACTTTCCAAAGGTCGATGCCGCAACACAACGCAGTCGCGATAGTAACCGTCGTCAAATTCTGAATGACGAACTATCCAGCGAGCAGGCGGCCCTCAACACCGCGCGCAAAGCACTGCAGGAAGCCGACAATAATCGCAGTAGCGAAGAAAAAAATAATCCTAAACTTTATCTGGATCGTATATCCCGCCTGCGTGAAACCATCGTGATGCACGAAAAAAACACCGCAGCACTGCAAGCAGAATTATCACGAATGCGCTAAATCGGACTCCCCCAAAACAAAACGCACCATTTTGGTGCGTTTTTTATTCTATACTACGCCCAAGCTTCCTAAAAAGCTGGCCTGAATCTTGCTACGTTCATCGGCAAATCGTTCCACACCCTATCCGCTGCGGAGTATTCCCATGAACCATCCTGCATTCGCCGGTCTGGATTTTATTGATGCCGCCGTGATTGCTATCGATCAGGATGGCTTGATTCGTTATGCCAATCCCAGCGCCCAAAGCCTGTTTAGCTCTCGCGTGGCATTAGGTCTGCATTTAGCCCATTGTTTTGGCACCGACAGCGCCATCGTGATGGCGGCACAAACTGCCTTGCAACACAACACGTCAATCACCGAACATGAATTGATCGTGCAGGGCAACGAGGGCGAAATGTATATCACGCTCGATGCAACGCCAATCGAGTCGCCTGCCGCCGCGCTATTACTCGAAATTCGCCGGATTGATCAGCAACGCCGCATTGTCAACGAAGAGCGCTTGCAAGCCCAGCAGCAAGCTAATCGCGAGCTGATCCGCAATCTGGCGCATGAAATCAAAAACCCGCTTGGTGGTATCCGTGGGGCGGCGCAATTGCTCGCGCACGAATTACCCGATCCGCAGCTCAAGGAGTACACACAGGTTATCGTCGACGAGGCCTTGCGTTTGCAAAGTCTGCTTGATCGTCTGCTCACGCCACATCGCCTGCCGCAGCTCAAGGAACTGAATATCCATGAAGTACTGGAACGAGTCCGCAGTCTGGTGCTGGCCGAAACGCCCAATGGCCTGGCAGTGCGGCGCGATTATGACACCAGCCTGCCCAATCTGATCGCAGATAAAGAGCAATTGATCCAGTCGGTGCTCAATATTGTTCGCAATGCGATTCAGGCGATGAGCGGGGTTGGTGAAGTGGCTTTACGCACCCGGATTGCGCGACAAGTCACACTGAATCGCCGTCGTTATCCCCTTGCACTCAAAGTTGAAATCATCGACAACGGCCCTGGCATCCCCGAGCACTTGAGTGAAACGCTATTTTATCCACTGGTTTCCGGTCGCCCCGGAGGAACCGGGATTGGACTGCATCTGGCACATACCTATGTGGCACAACATCACGGAACAATCGAGTTTGAAAGCCGCCCCGGCCAAACGACTTTTACGATTTTACTGCCGCTTAATGCCTGGCAAAAACAGGACTAAACCATGAGTATCGTCACTACGAACACAGTCTGGGTCATTGATGATGATCGTTCGATCCGCTGGGTATTTGAAAAAGCACTCAGCCGTGAACACATTGCACACGCCACCTTTTCGTCGGCGACGGATGCACTGGATAGATTGCAGCAGGAACAACCACGTGTCATTGTCAGCGACATCCGTATGCCAGGCGAATCAGGTTTGGTACTCCTCGAAATGGTCAAACGTGACTGGCCACAGATACCGGTCATTATCATGACAGCGCATTCGGATCTGGACAGTGCAGTTTCGGCATTTCAGGGCGGCGCTTTTGAATATCTGCCCAAGCCTTTTGATGTCGATCAGGCGATTGCACTGATCCAGCGCGCATTGCAGGAAAGCGAGCAATTGGCCGATCAAGCGGAACCTGCCGCCACCTTGCCAGAAATGCTCGGTCAGGCGCCAGCCATGCAAGATGTATTCCGGGCAATTGGTCGTTTATCGCAATCAGCAGCGACAGTGATGATTACCGGTGAATCGGGTAGCGGCAAGGAGCTGGTTGCCCGCGCCCTGCACCGCCATAGCCAGCGCGCCAGTAAGCCTTTTGTTGCGATCAATAGTGCCGCGATCCCAAAAGATTTGCTTGAATCCGAGCTGTTTGGTCATGAACGCGGCGCATTTACCGGTGCCGATGCGCGCCGGATCGGACGGTTTGAACAGGCCGAAGGCGGTACGCTGTTTCTGGATGAAATCGGCGATATGCCGCTGGATTTGCAAACCCGCTTGCTACGCGTCTTGTCCGATGGTTTTTTCTACCGTGTTGGCGGCCATCAACCTATCAAGGCCAATGTCAGGGTCATTGCTGCAACACATCAGAATCTGGAAGACCGCGTCAAGGCAGGGCAGTTTCGCGAAGATTTGTTTCACCGACTCAATGTCATTCGCTTACGATTACCTCCATTGCGTGAACGTAATCAGGATATCCCCTTGCTGGCACGGTATTTCCTGCAAAAGTCGGCACAAGAACTTGGCGTCGAACCCAAACGGCTGTCCGATGCCGGCATGGCTCAATTGAGCAGCTTTTCGTTTCCCGGCAATGTGCGTCAGCTCGAGAATATCTGCCACTGGATGACGGTCATGGCGCCGGGGCAAGTGATTGAAGTGGCCGATTTGCCACCTGAACTTCATTCTGGCGACAGCACTTCAAACCTGTTCCATTCCGACTGGCGTCAGGCGCTTAAGCAAGAATTTGGTTTGCGCTTAAATCGTGGAGAAACCCGAATACTCGATACCTTGCTACCTGATTTCGAGCGAGCAGCCATCGAAGCAGCACTAATACATACCGGGGGTAAACGCATGGAGGCGGCAGAACTATTAGGCTGGGGTCGCAATACCCTTAGCAGAAAAATTCACGAATTGGGAATGGATGCAGAATAGGCGTGAGGCGTGAGGCGTGAGGCGTGAGGCGTGAGGCGTGAGGCGTTTAAATGTTACGCTCCCGCCTCCGTCTCTCCATCTAATAAACAATTAACGGATTTCGAAAATTTTTCCGAAATTGGCAATATCCAGCACTGATTTCACAGTGCCCCTGCAATTGACCAGCGTGACCTTACGGCCGCTGGCTCGCTCATTAAACAGCAGCAACATACCCAGAGCCGCCGAATCCATATAATCAACGGCATCAAAATCGATTTCGATTTCGACCAAACCCGGATGCTCCAGCATCGCCATCGAGGCCTGCTTGAATTCACGGTGCGATTCAAAAGTGAATGTGCCCGACAATTTAATCCGGCCACGCCCCTGATCAAAACTGCTTTCTGTTTGCATGCAAAATACCCCGACAGCCAAATGATTTCTGTTCAAAGTCTAATCAGGGCATGATGCAAGCGCAAACCCTATCTGGGTTTGTCCAATCGCGTACAACAAAGACCCGATTATTTCTCTACAAACGCACGCTCAATGACATAATCACCCGGTGTGCCAATCCGCGGCGAAACCTGAAAACCACGGGCATCGAGCATTTTGCAAGTGTCTTCCAGCATCGCCGGACTACCACACAACATGGCGCGGTCAGTTTCCGGGTTCAGCGGTGGCAAACCAATATCGTCGGTCAGTTTACCTGACTCGAACAAATCAGTCAGACGCCCCATATTGCGGAACGGCTCGCGCGTCACTGTTGGATAATAGATCAATTTTTCTTTGACCATATCGCCAAAATATTCATTATTTGGCAATTCATGCTGGATGTAGTCAGCGTATGCCAGCTCGCTCACGGTGCGAACGCCATGCACCAGAATGATTTTGTCAAATCGCTCGTACGCTTCCGGGTCTTTAATCAGGCTCATAAACGGAGCCAGTCCCGTGCCGGTACTCAGGTAGTACAAATGCTTACCCGGTTTCAAATCCGACAATACCAGCGTGCCGGTCGGTTTGCGACTCACCAGCAATTTATCGCCTTCTTTCAAATGCTGCAGACGCGATGTGAGCGGGCCATTCGGCACTTTAATACTGAAAAACTCGAGGTTTTCTTCGTAATTGGCGCTGGCAATCGAGTAAGCGCGCACCAGCGGCTTCTCGTCCACTTCCAGACCAATCATCACAAACTGACCATTTTCAAAACGCAATGATTCATCACGCGTGGTCGTAAAACTGAACAGAGAATCGTTCCAGTGACGAACACTCAGAACGGTTTCATGGGCAAACTTGGACATTTCTTAACCTTTGACGATTTATTGTTTTAAGGCGGCAGTGAGTTCTGGCACCACGGTAAACAAATCAGCAACCAGACCGTAATCGGCCACCTGGAAAATCGGCGCTTCAGCATCGATATTGACCGCGACAATCACTTTGGCATCCTTAATCCCGCCGACGTGCTGTGCTGCGCCCGAGACACCAAAAGCGATATACAGTTCAGGCGCGATCACTGTACCAGTCTGGCCGACCTGGCTATCATTGGGAGCCATGCCACTGTCGACTGCCGCACGCGTTGCACCAATGGCAGCACCAAGCTGCTCGGCCAGCGGCGATAATGTCGACAGAAACGCCTCTTTACTGCCCAGCGAGCGACCACCGGAAATCACCACTTTGGCCGTTGCCAATTCAGGTCGATCCGAAACGGCGAGTTCACGACTGATAAATTGTGTTTTGCCTGCATCACCCGTCGCCGTGAGCATTTCAATCAGCGCCGTACCGCCATTTTCTGCCGCAGCCTCAAACACCGTCGGACGCACTGTCATTGCCAGCAGACCGTCCGGAGCGCTCACCGTTGCATTCAAATTACCGGCATACATCGGACGGACAAAAGTGCGCGCGGCGATGATTTGCGTCACTTCCGACACCATCACGATATTGAGCAAAGCCGCTACGCGGGGCAGCAGGTTTTTACCAAAACTGGTCGCCGCTGCAACAATGGTGCTGTAATTGGGGGCCAACTGTTTCAATAATGGCGTCAGATTTTCAGCAATGCCTTGGGCATATTCTGGCGCATCTGCCAGCAGTATCTTGCTCAAGCCTTTGATAGACTTAGCTTTGCTGGCAATACCCTCAAGATTACTTCCGGCAAGTAAAAGATGAACTTCTTCACCGAACTGGCCGGCCGCGGTAATCGCAGAACGCGTTGCGGCTTTGACTCCCTGCGCATCAATTTCAGCAATGACAAGAATACTCATGGCAACACCTTCTCTGCGCGCAAGGCGGCAACTAGTTCAGACACATTATTCAGGATACGGCCCGCTTTACGTGCAGGCGGTTCACTCACGCCCAGCAGCGTCAGCTCCGGCGCGGCAGTTTCGCCCAGTTCAGCCAGTGCAATGTTTTCCAGTGGTTTTTTCTTGGCCATCATCAACGCTGGCAATTTGATAAACCGAGGCTCGTTCAGGCGTAAATCGGCACTGATGACCGCAGGCAACGACAGACTGAGTGTTTCCTGACCGCCATCAATCTCGCGCACGACCGTCGCTTTACCATCGGCAATCTGGATATCTGACGCAAAAGTCGCTTGTGGCCAATCGAGCAAAGCCGCCAGCATTTGGGCGACTTCAGCCGCGTCGTCATCGATGGCCTGTTTGCCGAGCAATACCAGCTGCGGAGCCTCACGTTCGATGAGTGCTTTGAGCGCTTTGGCGGTTTGCAAGGACTGGACAGCAGCATCGCTCTCGATCAGCAAGGCGCGACTCGCCCCCATGGCCAGCGCATGGCGCAAGATATCCTGATTTGCAGCAGAGCCAATTGCCACCGCGAGCACTTCGCTGGCAATGCCCGCTTCTTTAAGCCGCACTGCAGCTTCAAGGGCATTTTCATCGAATGGGTTAATACTCATTTTCACGCCGGCCGTTTCAACCTCTTTGCCATCAGCCGTCGGGCGAACGGTGACCTGATAATCCACCACGCGCTTGATATTGACCAAAATTTTCATAATTGGAGCCCACACTTGTAAAACAGAGTTAAATAGTCTAGCTGCACCTTTTGCGGCTCATTGTAAACAAAGGTAGAATATAAGTAAATCAACATTGTTTTGAAGATATTTATCAATTTTATAGATATAGGAAGCACATCATGAGCGAATTTGATCGCGAACAAATGGAATACGATGTCGTCATCGTCGGGGCAGGTCCTTCCGGTCTGTCAGCTGCGATCAAACTCAAACAGCTCAAGCCGGAACTGAGTGTCTGTATTCTGGAAAAAGGTGCTCAGGTCGGTGCTCACATCATGTCGGGCGCAGTGATCGATCCGGTCGCGCTCAATCAACTGCTTCCCGACTGGTTGACGCAAAACCCCAAACTGGCGACACCGGTCAGCGAAGACCAATTCCTCGTTCTGGACGAAGATAATGCTTACCCTGTTCCGCATGCACTGCTCCCGCCACCGCTTCGCAATACCGGCTGCTACATTGTGCGGCTTGGTGAAGTCTGTGCCTTTTTAGCCGAACAGGCGGAAAATCTGGGCGTCGAAATTTATCCCGGTTTTGCTGCCGCCGAAGTGCTGTACAACGACAATGGTTCTGTACGTGGCATCGCCAGCGGCGATATGGGGATCGCCAAAGATGGCCGCCATAAAGCCGATTACACGCGCGGCATTGAAATCGTCGCCAAATACACGCTCATCGGCGAAGGTGCTCGCGGTTCACTGACGGGCGATCTGGAAGCACGCTTCGGCCTGCGCAACGAGAGCGATCCACAACACTACGGCCTTGGTATCAAGGAG
Organism: Chitinibacter sp. S2-10; assembly: GCF_046530675.1. Classification (GTDB taxonomy): domain Bacteria; phylum Pseudomonadota; class Gammaproteobacteria; order Burkholderiales; family Chitinibacteraceae; genus Chitinibacter. The sequence goes on from NZ_CP172558.1 coordinate 2,900,545, forward strand.
GTTTGGCAAGTCAAACCGGAGCAACATCAACTGGGTCGTGTACAGCATGCGCTAGGCTGGCCGCTCGATAGCGATGCACAGGGCGGCGCGTTCATTTACCACTTGCCAAACAATCTGGTTGCAGTCGGTTATGTGGTGCACCTGAATTATCGCAATCCGAGCATGTCACCATTTGACGAGCTGCAGCGCTTTAAAACCCATCCGGCCATTCGCGGCCTATTTGCTGGTGGCAAACGGATTGCCTATGGTGCTCGCGCCATTGCCGAAGGCGGCTTGCAATCGTTGCCGAAGCTGACTTTCCCCGGCGGCGTTTTGATGGGTTGTGCGGCAGGCTTTCTGAACTTTCCTCGCATCAAAGGCGTACACAACGCCATGCTCTCCGGCATTGCGGCGGCGCAATGCGTTGCTAATGCGATTACACAGGGACGAGCCAATGACGAATTACTGGATTACCCAACGCAGCTGGAAAATGTACAAGTTTTGCCCGAGCTGCGTCAGGTGCGCAATATCAAACCCGCACTGAGTAAATTGGGCACCATCGCCGGTACGCTGTATGCGGGATTTGAGCTTTGGCTGAGCCGCTTTGGCGTGACGCTGCCGTGGACGCTGCGCAGTCGAACCCCTGATCATGCAACATTAAAATCAACCCGCCAATGCACGCCCATCCAGTACCCCAAACCCGATGGCATTCTGACTTTCAGTAAACTCGATTCGCTGATGCTCGCCAATGTCTCGCACGAACACGACCAACCTTGCCATTTGCAATTGCTCGATGAAAGCAAAGCGCTGACGGTCAATTACGCTGAATATGACAGCCCGGAAACCCGCTACTGCCCGGCTGGCGTTTATGAAGTCCTTTCGCAGCGAGAAGATGTGCAATTTCAGATTAATGCGCAAAATTGCCTGCACTGCAAAACCTGCGATATTAAAGATCCAACCCAGAATATTCATTGGGCCACCCCTGAAGGCGGCGGCGGACCAATGTATACCGGGCTGTAGTATTGGGCTATAAAGCATGGTGGGCATTCCAATCAGGCAAATACCCCACCATTTACCCCACACCACTTATACCTGCACAATTTAATATTGAGGCAAATCAGTAAGTGCGATAAGTTTTGACACATGACGATGGCAAAATCCAAAAAAATCAGGAACTACCTTATACTTGGCAACAACCATACTTAGTACGCAGCACTTATCAGGAGTCTCCATGAAAATACATGACCGTAAACTGACAATACTCACGGCTTTTATAGCCAGTATTCTGTCAACTCAGGCTTGGGCTATGCCGCCCGGAATGGAAGAGAAAATCGCCGATGTGATGGTCTGGGTCGTCATTTTGGTCATTCCGCTGGCAGCTATCTATTTATTCTGGAAAGTCCACGTACTACCCGAAGTGATTGCCGAAAAAAAACATCATCCACAAAAACATGGCATCCAGGTTCTTTGCCTGCTGTCACTAGTCTTTGGCGGCCTACTCTGGCCGATTGCCTGGCTATGGGCCTACACCAAGCCCGTGGGCTACAAAATGGCTTATGGCACCGATAAACATGACGATTATTTTCTAAAACCGGATGGAGAACATGCGGACAAACCGCTTGATCTCGCCATCGTCGACGATGAAATCATGCTGCTTAAAGAAAAACTCGACAGCCTGAATCAGCATCGCGAAATCATTGCCAGCAAACTGGATACTCATAAATCCAGTAAGGAGAACAACAATGCTTGAAATCATTATTGGTGGCTATTGCGCGCTGATCTGGCTGGTTTTTATCAAGCTCAAACTGTTTCCATGGAACATCAAAACCCAGGTTGGTGCAGCAACTGGCGCGATTGTTTTGGCTGCGTCGATTATTTTCACGATCAACGTCGTGACACCGTCGTCTAGCGATGTGCGTGTCATTAATTATGTCGCCGAAATCGTTCCACGCGTTCCAGGCACCGTGACTCGCGTTGCCGTCGAAGGCAATACGATGATCAAAAAAGGTGATGTATTGCTCGAGATCGACAACACACCTTATCGTCTTAAAGTTAAAGAATTCGAAGCCAAGCTCGCTGATGCCACTGCATCGGCCAAAACGCTGTGGCAAGACCTCGAGAGCGCTAAAAGTGCAACCAGCGCAGCGCAAGCCAATCTGGATCTGATGCAAAAACGCTTGGCCGAATCAAGCGAATTGGCCAAAATCGGTGCAGGCAATCAATACGACGTCGAGCATTTCTCCACCGAAGTCAAAAAAGCCCAATCTGCCGTAGCCAGCGCAAAAACAGCCGAAACAAAAGTACAAACCAAACTCGAAGGCGTCGTCGGTCCTGATATCGCCAGCGTTGCCCAAATCAAGGCTCAGCTTGATGCTGCGCGTTACGATCTGGAGTCAACCATCATCCGGGCGCCTGCCGATGGTTATGCGGTGAATGTCGCGGTTCGCCCAGGCAATTATCTGGTGTCAATGCCATTCAGACCGGCGCTGAGCTTTGTTGAACATGAGCAGCGTATTTTGGCTTTCTTCGAGCAGAACGAGTTGCGCTATGTAAAACCGGGCGACAAAGCTGAAATCGCACTAAAAACCCTGCCTGGCGAGCTGGTTTATGCCAAAGTCGATTCCATCGTCTGGGCAACCAGCCAAGGCCAGATCATGCAGTCGGGCGCGATTCCTACCGGTCCGTCCGAAATGGTACATGCCCCATTGGCGCAGAAATATGCAGTGAAACTGACCCCAATCAATAATGAAGAAAAACCACTGCCGTTTATCCCAATGGGTGCACGCGGTGGCGGCGCAATTTATACCGAAAAGCTAGCGCCACTTCATTTGCTGCGTATGGTGATGATTCGCGCCCAAGCTGTCCTCAACTACCTCGTGCTGAAATTACACTAAGGAGGGCGAATGTTTAAATTACGTACTTCAGTCGCCGTCCTGATGACTGCCGGTCTATTACTAGGCTGCGCAGTCAGCACGCCCCCGGCACAGCATGAACTGCTGTCATTGGCATTGGGTAAAACGCAAGTCCCTGCCAACTGGAAACATGAACAAACGGCCGGGCAATTTGATGCTGCAGCTTTAGGTTTCACACCTGACAACGCACTTAAAGCCCTGATTGCCGAATCGCAGCAATATAACGCTGACCTGCGCATTGCCAGAGCGCGCATTGGGCAATCGCGCGCAGCACTGAAAGCTACGGGTGGCGCGATGCTGCCCAGCTTGGCCATTGGCGCTCAGGCGGGTGATTCGGCACTGCCAACCTCCAGTATGAGCACAACGGGTGTTGGCTTGGTTGCCAGTTGGGAAGTGGATATCTGGGGTCGTCTGGGCAGTGAAAGTGCGGCCAGCGATGCCCGCCTTCAAGCGAGCGAACTCGATGCATTGTATATTCAGCAAACCATCGCTGCGGCAGTCACTCGCGCCTGGATTGCGACCACGGAAGCCACGCAGCAGCTTGCGCTCTCCAGACAAATGCTGCAATTGGCCGAAAAACAGCTGCAATTGATCAAATCGGCACAAAAGATTGGTCGTAATACGGCGCAGGATGTGGCACTCAACGAAGCGAATGTGGCGGCATACCGTAATCTGGTCGCCAGCAATGAACAATTCGTCAATCAAGCGCAGCGCGCTCTGGAAGTATTGCTGGGTCGTTATCCAGCGGCCGAAGTCACTGCTGCCAGCCAGTTCCCGCAAGCAGCGATGACCTTGCCGGCAGGGATTCCTTCCGAACTGATGACACGTCGGCCTGATGTACTTGCGGCTGAACAACGTTTCCGCGCGGCATTCCAGGATGTCGAAGCGGCCAAGCGTGCCCGCCTTCCCTCGCTCAAGCTCACCGGGGGCGTTGCCTATATCGAAGATTCGGTGGTCGTGCTTGATCCAAGCCTGAGTAATCCGCTCTGGGCACTCACCGGACAATTGCTTGCGCCGATTTTTACTGGCGGACAGCTTGAAGCACGCGTCGAAGCACAATCGGCCAAGCAAGAAGAAGCCATTGCGCAATACACCAAAACCGCGATCAATGCCTTTAACGAAGTCGAAAATGCACTGGCCGCCGAGCGCAGCTTGCTGCAGCGTCAAAAGGCGTTAGAAACCCAAACGGCTCAATTGAGTAAATCAGTGGAATTCGCCAGAGTTCAGCAAAAGGTCGGGAAAGGCGATATGTATCAGTTGCTGCAACAGCAATTAAGTTTGTCTGCAACACAAGCCAATTTATTGCGTCTGCAAAGTGAGCGCTTGAGCAATCGCATTAATCTGCACCAGGCTTTGGGTGGGCACTTCCCAAGCTAAGAGCCAAAGGTATTGCCATGTAGCCCTTTTGAAAAAAGGCCTGCGTGGCAATACCCAAGAACAAATATCAATCACCCTGTTCGCACAGGTAACGAGCCAGCGCGTCGCGGGCATTAAACAGCATTTTCTCCTTACCCAATTGATCAGACAATCCGGCGTTGCGCACCATTTCCAGCACATCCGGATTCAAGCCTGCCAGCCAGAAACGAATCCCCTGTTTCGCCAGCTTCTCATCAATCTGCATCAATTGCCGCAAGGCTGAATATTCGAGATCGGGTACGCGACTCATGTCCAGCACCAGCGTATTGGGCATCGCCTTGGCAACCATAGCGCCAATTTGTTCGGCCACAGACTGGACATTAACAAAGAAAATTCGCCCTTCCGGGCGCACGATCAGAAGTCCGTCAAACGTCTCGTCATCGTCATGCAGACTCGATTGAGCCCGCATGATATCGGTACCGCGCTTGCGCACAACGACCGAGACCCGCGGATTGGCGGCCTGACTCGCCAGCCCCAGCATAGACACAATAATGGCGATCACAATGCCTTCCAGCGTGCCAAAGAGCAGTACTCCGAAAAATGCCACAACGGCCCAGCGAAATTCCATCGTCCGAACCTTGCGGATTGCCATAAACTCCCTGGGCTGAATCAAGCCGACCGAATACACAATCACCACCGCAGCCAGCGTCGCATTCGGTAGCAAACCCAATACCGGTGCCAGCAGTAGCATCACCGCCAGTGCCGTTGCCGCCGTCACCAGCGAAGCCTTCTGGCTTTGCCCACCGGCCGAGCGCACGACAGCGGTTTGCGATGTACCGCCACCCGCCGGCATAGAGCCAAGCAATGCACCGCCAACATTGGCCAATCCTGTCGCCACCAGCTCGCGATTCGGCACAATCACCGGGTCAGACTGCTGCGCAAAAGCGCGCGAAGCGGCAATCGTTTCGGTAAAGCTCATCAGCGCAATACCGACTGCGCCCGGAATCAATTGCTGTACCAGATCCAGACTGGGCAAGGTCAGCGATGGAATCCCCTGTGGGATATGCCCGACAATCGTAAGTCCTTGCTGGTTCAGCCCTAATAACCATACCGCAGCAATACCGCCACCCACCGCAACCAGCGGCGCGGGTGAATGCGGCCAGCGTTTTTCCATGCCGATCAAGATGGCAAAAGTCAGCACCGCCACAGTCACCGTCAAAGGCAACGATTGGGGCAAATGATGAATAATCGACCAAGCATCGGCAAAAAAACCACTTTTGGTGATATGAATCCCCAGCAATTTGGGCAGCTGATCGAGCACAATCACACAACCGATACCAGCCTTGAATCCAGTCAACACCGGAGTAGAAATAAAATTCGCGACAAATCCCAACCGGAGCAAGGCTGCCAGCAACAGCACCACGCCGACCATGACCGTTAAGGTTGCCGTTGCAGTGAGCAACATGGCCGGATCGCCATCGGGCACCACCAAGCCCAGCTGGGTGCCCGCCAGAATCGCCAACGTCGTCGTCGAGCTCACACTCAGCACCCGCGACGTGCCAAGCAAGGCATAAATAATCATCGGGATAAAGGCGGTATATAGCCCTACAGCAACTGGCAAGCCAGCTACAGTCGCATACGCCATGGCCTTGGGTAAAACTACGGCTGCCGCCGTGAGCCCCGCGACAATATCAAAACGTAATGCGGGCTCCCCGCCTGCTTTATTTACTTCAGATTGTTCTGTCGTCATGATTTGCCTTCAGTTCTATTCGAATACCACCGCCACTCGAAATAAATGCCACTGGTTTGAATTCAACTTTCAAATCCATTTGTTATTTAGAGTAGCGAATAAAAAAGGGTGCCGCAGCACCCTTTCCAAATCAATCTCATCTAAAACAAGATTTATTTCGCCAACAAAATACGCAGCATACGACGCAGTGGCTCGGCAGCACCCCACAGCAATTGATCACCGATCACGAAAGCGCTGATGTATTCCGGGCCCATATTCAGCTTGCGAACACGGCCTACACCAATGTCGAGCTTGCCGGTGATTTGCGCTGGAATCAGCTCTTTCACGCTAACTTCTCTATCGTTCGGCACCCATTTCACCCAATCGTTACCCGATTTGATGATGGATTCGATTTCTGAGAGTGGCAGGTCTTTTTTCAGCTTGATCGTCAATGCCAGGCTGTGGCAACGCATCGCACCGATCCGCACGCACAAGCCATCGACAGGAATCGTTGCTTCAGTGCCAAGGATTTTGTTTACTTCAGCCTGACCTTTCCATTCTTCTTTTGATTGACCGTTATCGAGCTGTTTATCGATCCACGGAATCAAGCCGCCCGCCAATGGCGCGCCAAAGAATTCGGTTGGTACGTCGTTAGAAATCGTGTGCGCGACTTTTTTGTCGATTTCCAGAATTGCCGATGAAGGTGTTGCCAATTCATCCGCAACCGAGTTGTAAACCACGCCCATGCCTTTGAGTAATTCGCGCATATGGTTTGCACCGCCACCTGAAGCCGCCTGATAAGTCATCGACGATACCCAGTCAACCAGCCCGGCTTTGAACAGACCGCCCATACCCATCAGCATGATCGAGTTGGTACAGTTGCCGCCGATGTAGTTTTTAACGCCTTTAGCCAAAGCACTTTGGATCACGTCGTCATTGACCGGATCAAGAATGATGACTGCGTTGTCTTCCATCCGCAACGTTGAAGCCGCGTCGATCCAGTAGCCTTCCCAGCCAGCAGCGCGCAATTTCGGGAAAATGGCTGTCGTATAGTCGCCGCCCTGGCAAGAGATGATGACATCCATCTTGGCCAGCTCGGCAATATCGTTAGCGTCTTTCAGGGTACCGGCATCTTTACCGAAGTTCGGCGCTGCCTGACCTGCTTGCGATGTGGTGAAAAAGACGGGATCAATCACGTCAAAATCACGTTCTTCCTGCATACGTTGCATCAGGACCGAGCCCACCATACCGCGCCAACCGACTAAACCAACCCGTTTCATTTTCTTTTCCTTATCCGATTACGAAATACAAACAGCAAGCCCTTGATATTAGAGAAAATCCGTATATCTGGCTAGGGCTTACACGGTATCTCGGGGCGAAAAACCGGATAAATAATTTGAACTTCGGCAAAAAAACAGCCATCACTCGCATGAGATCGGGTATTTTTCCAGATTTACAGCAACATGATCGACCCATACCCATGCGAGCCCTTATTCAGCGAGTCCGTAGTGCCAACGTAAGCGTTAATGCACAAACCATTGGTGAGATTGAATCCGGCTTATTGCTGCTGATCGGCGTTACTCACGACGATGGCAGCGCCGACATTCAATTTTTGGTCAATAAAATTGCCAATTTGCGCATTTTTTCTGATGAAAATGGCGTCATGAATCGTTCGGTACTCGATACTGGCGGTGCCGTACTCGCCGTCAGCCAGTTCACGCTGTATGCCACTTGTAAAAAAGGTAATCGCCCCAGCTGGAGTGCGGCCGCGCCGGGTTCGGTCAGCGAACCGCTGTTTAATCAATTCGTCGTCCAACTGTCGGCCAAACTTGGCCGGCTTGTGGCAACCGGGCAATTTGGTGCCGATATGCAGGTGTCGCTGTGCAATGATGGCCCGGTGACGATCTGGCTGGATTCGAACAATCCGGATTGATCTATACAGAAAAAACATCGCCTTATACGGGTAAATCCTGATCTTGACCCCTGTGCTTTTACGGCGCAGAATTTTGAAACACAGCGCTGAGTTGACAAACAGCTTGCAGGGCGCTTTATAAAATCTGCTAAAGCGTGTGAAAAGCCACGCTTAGACGTGGCTTTTTGCTTTTGTAGCAATGAATCAAGCGCCTATTAATCGACAACTTGCGGGGCGCTCAGACCTCCGTCTGAAATACCGCTAAAGCGTCGGTGGTGAATGGTTTTCAACATCGCCACCGGCAACTTCTCAGGAGTTTGCCCATGTACGATTGCCTCGAAACCGACGATTGCCTCAAAAACCATAGCACAGCGACACCGAATGTGACGCACACCAAACCAGCCGCCATTGAACGCATTCACCTCGCCCATCATTGGCCGCAGCATAATCGCCTGCGACTCAAGCTGGCGTCTCACACGCCACCGCATCGCCTCAATCTGGCTTACGCCGCAGCGACCAGCTTTGGGCTGGCGACGCATAATTTGCCTGATGGCAGCTTGCTGATTCTGGATTTAAGCTTAAACGAAGCACTGTTATTCCAGAACCGTTTTAATGACTTGCTCGCGCAATTTGAACCGGCGCGCCCCTTCCCTCGCCGATAGGACTGTATGCCTTTATTGAAAGACGCCAAAGCGACATGGATTCTGGCCTGGCCAATTATGGTCGGCCAGCTCGCACAAACGGGTACCGCTTTTGTCGACGCGGTGATGGCCGGTCACGTTTCGGCGGCCGATCTGGCCGCGGTGTCGGTCGGCGCGTCGATCTGGACGACGCTGATTGTCACGCTGATGGGTTTATTGCTGTCGATCAGCCCGCTGGCGGCGCAGAAAGTGGGCGCGCAGCAAACGCATGAACTGCCGGCGTTGACGCAACAGGCGCTGTATCAGGCGATTTTTGCCGGGCTGGTCGCGATGGTGATCGCGCACGCGGCCTTGCCCGTGTTCGACCATCTCGGCCTGACGGCTGAAGTCGCCGATAAAGCGCGCCGCTTTCTGGCTGCGATCAGCTGGGGCTTGCCCGCGCTGGCGGTCAGCCGCACTTTGTACGGCTATAGTTCGGCGCTCAATCAAACCAAGCCGATGATGGTGATTGCGCTGATCGCGCTGGCGCTCAATATTCCGGCGAATTGGATTTTGATTTACGGCCACTGGGGATTTCCGGCCATGGGCGCAGTGGGTTGCGGCTGGGCAACGGCATTTTGCATGTGGATTAGTGCAGCCTTATGGTATGGCTGGATACGCTATTCAGCGGTGTATGTCGGTACACACCCCTTTGACAAACTACGGGGTATAGACTGGAAAGCCCAGTGGCAATTAGCAAAGCTGGGTATACCCATTGGCATGATGTTTTTTATCGAAGTCAGCGCTTTTAGCCTGATCGCACTGTTGATCGCCAAACTCGGCACCACTGCCGTCGCTGCACATCAGGTCGCACTTAATTTTGCGTCTTTGCTGTTTATGATTCCAATGGCCATCGGTACGGCGTTGACCGTTCGCGTCGGCCACGCCGTCGGCGCACATGATTGGCAACAAGCTCGCTTGATTGGTCAGAATGGCGTTCGACTCGGGCTGATCGTCGCTGCATTAGGCGGCGGCATCACCGCCATTTTTGGCGCGCAAATCGCTCGTCTATATACACAAGACGCCGCTGTGCTGGCGCTGGCAACACAATTACTGGTCTTTGCCGGGATTTTCCAGTTTTCGGATGCAACGCAAGTCGTCGCTGGCGGCGTACTGCGTGGTTATCAATCAACGCGCGCACCGATGTTGCTGCACCTGACGGCGTTCTGGCTGATCGGCCTGCCGCTGGGTTATGTGCTGACTTTTGGCGCCGGCCCAATCGCAGCACGCGGGCCACAAGGCTACTGGCTGGCGCTCGTTGTCGCACTGACCTTTGCCGCGCTGTCTTTGCTGTGGCTATTCAGACGTGTGAGTTTGGCGCAGCTGAAATCTTTTTGAACCACAGAGGCACTGAGAACGCAGGAGAATGTCCACTCCTTCTCTGAGTCTCTATGCCTCTGCAGCAGATATTTTCATACCCTCTGTATGTATTGCCATCTAGTCTTGTCGTAAAAATAGCCAGAAGCAAATACCCTTACTCACCCCAGCGCTGCATTAATTGGTGCGGCACGCCAAGCTGATCCAGAATCCGCGCGACGACGAAATCGACCAGATCGGTGACTTGCGTCGGGTGATGATAAAAACCGGGATTCGGCGGCAGGATCACAACGCCGAGCCGGGCGAGCTTGAGCATGTTTTCCAGATGAATCGCCGAAAACGGCGTTTCGCGCGGCACCAGAATCAGTGTTTTGCGCTCTTTAATCATCACATCGGCAGCGCGTTCCAGCAGATTATCCGAAGCACCGTTGGCAATCGCCGAGAGCGAGCCCATTGTGCACGGCACGACGACCATGCCATCGCCGGGATTTGACCCAGATGCCATAGGCGCAAACCATTCCTGTTGGCCATAAACCTGCAATTGCTCGGGGTCAGACAACTGATATTGCGCGCGTAGCATTTCAGCCAGATCGGCAGCACGCGATGGCCAGCTTAGATTCATTTCCTGCTTGGCGACAATTTGTGCGACCTGCGTATACACCAAACGAATCTGGCAACCCGCAGCCAGCAGGCATTCGAGCGTTCGCAAACCATAAGGAAAGCCGGAGGCGCCGGTTATTGCCAGTGTGATTGTTTTATTCATGATTCTTTTTCTCAGGAAATTCTTGCAATAACCGTTCGGCAATCAGCCCATTCACCAGACCAAATACCAGCGCCATACCACTTAACATCGGGATCAGATAAATAATGCCGTCATGCGGAATCAACCAGATGCGCGCGAGCAATAATTGCCCTGCGGTGTGGGCAAGCGCCGAAAGGAGTGAGATGCTCACCATGCCAAAATAGCGGCGCGGCAAATACTGGCACAGTGCCAGCATCAGCAGACTCAGGATGCCACCTGACACGCTGAGCGCAAAACCAGGCGAAAAAATCCCGCCCAGTACAATACTTGCCCCCAGTATACGCAGCATACTTACCCATGCTGCGGCTTGCCAGCCCATACGTTCCAGTGCGATCAAGGTGACAATATTGGCCAGACCCGGTTTGACGCCCGGAATTGGCGACGGAATTCCCGACTCCAGCACAGCGAGCACAATGGCATAAGCAGCCAGCCGGGCAATATAAGCATCGTCACGGCTGACGGTAAAAACCTGCTCAGTAGCTGAGGCTGTCATAAGCGCGCGGCTGCTTGCCGATAAGTTCAATACTGGTACGATTGGGCAGACAGATCGCGCTCTGTCCGGCCTGCTGTAACCAGCCGGCTTTTACACAATATTGGCGCGGGCTGGGATCGCTGACAATCCGGGCCTTGCCCTGCGCGACTTCGATGACGGTTTCGCCCAATGGTCCCCGAACATTCAAGGTACGAGCCGCCAGCAAATCAAGCTGGGCAAACACTTTACCATCCTGATAAATTTTGACCTTGGTCGCCTGTGGCTGCATCCAGCTCCAGTAACTCAGCCAGCTCCAGCCCAGCAACAGCAGCAGGATACACATAACGTCGCCGCTTTTAAGCGAGCGCAAAGCATTAATGCGAGCCATGCTGTTCACGATGGCGCAACAGAACCTGTCTTGACCGGGCAAAATGTCGACGCAATTCTTCAGCCAGATAGACCGAGCGATGCTGGCCACCAGTACAACCGATCGCGACGGTGACATAGCTGCGCTGGTCACGTTCGAACTCAGGCAACCAGCGCTCCAGAAATCCCAGAATGTGAGTCAGATAAGGTCCCACTGTCGGCTGGCGCATCAAGAAATCTGCGACCGGTTGATCCATCCCGGTTAAGGGTCGCAAAGCCGGATCATAATAAGGATTGGGCAGGCAGCGGGCATCAAAAACAAAATCCGCATCCAGCGGAATACCATGCTTAAAACCGAACGACTGGAAAATCAGCGTCAGTTTGGCCTTGTTCGAAGCAATAAAATCACGAATCCAGTTGCGCAGCTGCGCTGCGGACAAACCGCTGGTGTCGATGCAATGCCCCAGCTCACGAATGTCACCGAGAATTTCGCGCTCAATACCGATGCATTCAGTCACCGTCAGATTGCCATTGGCCATCGGGTGAGCGCGCCGGCTTTCGGAGTAACGCTTGATGATGGTGTCGTCATTCGCCTCCAGAAATAGCACCCGCACATCCACATTGAGCTGCATCAGTGCATCCAGATGTTCGGGCAGGCTGGTCAGGTTATGTGCACTACGAGCATCCACGGCAATTGCAACGCGCGGATAACCATCCAGATCAAGCATAGAAACAGCCTGCGGCAATAATGGTGCAGGCAGATTATCGAGGCAGTAATAGCCCAGATCTTCGAGCGCGCGTAGCGCCACCGATTTACCAGCACCGGACAAACCTGATAGCAAAACCACCTGCTGATTGAGTCCTTGCGTCATCATTCGCCCATTTCCATGAATTTTTGATGCCGTTCGATGAATTCGCGCGTTGAATCGATCCCGCGCAATTGCAGAATATAATTGCGCACGGCCGACTCGACCAGTACCGCCAGATTGCGACCCGCCGCCACCGGAATCACCAGTTTGCGTACCGGCACATCGAGAATCGCCTGCGTGGCAGCCTGCATTTGCAAACGATCAACCGGTGCCAGCGTTTCACCACCGGCCTTGGCCAGATGGATAATGAGTTTGAGTGTTTTTTTCGGGCGCACCGCCGTTTCACCAAAAATCGTCCGGATATTCAACACACCGATCCCGCGTACTTCCAGAAAATCACGCAACATTGGTGGACAACGGCCTTCCAGCGTTTCCGGATTGGTGCGATAGACTTCGACCACATCATCGGCCACCAGGCCATGACCACGCGAAATCAGCTCCAGCGCCAGCTCGGATTTACCCATCGACGACTCGCCGGTCAGCAACACGCCAACTTCCAGCACGTCCATAAATACCCCATGCAGGTGTGTCGATACAGCCAATGCTTTGCTTAGATAGTAGCGCAATACCTCCATTAAATATGGAGACTGTTCGGGACTGGTCAGCAAGGGGACATGATGCCGCTCAGCCGCCTCGCGCAAAACATCGGGCACTGCCTGACCATTAGCAACAATCATCGCGGCCATTTCGCTGGCAAACAGCCGATTGAGGCTGTTGAGTTGCAATTCTGGCGAAAGATCGTTGACGTAGGCGACTTCGGCAATCCCGAGCACCTGAATACGGTTGGGGTGAACAAAATTCAAATGCCCGACCAGCGACAGCGATGGTTTTTGCTCATTCGCGTCATTGGATAACAGATTATTCGCGCCCGATTGCCCCGCCACCCAGGTCAGGCGAAGTTTTTCGGCATTATCAATAAATAATTGGCGGGCAGTAATTTGTGGCATACGGTTCTCAAAAAAAAACTGCATCAATCAGATGCAGTTTTGATATTAACGAGCTATACGCAGAGCGTCTAGTTGAAATGGCTTAAGAAAAATCAACGCCATACGGCTGCCAGTTGGCAATTCGCTGCCAAACAAGGTGTGGTTCGGCTAGCGTGTTGAGTTCTTCACGCAGTTGTTTGTCTGAGAACAACTGCGCCAATTCGGACAAAATCTGCAAATGCAGGTCAGTGGCATTCGCCGGCACCAGCAGGACAAAAATCAGCGACACCGGCTTGCCATCCGGCGCATCAAACGGAATCGGCGTACTCAAGCGAACAAATGCGCCAGTCGCTTCTTTCAGCCCCTTGATCCGGCCATGCGGAATCGCTACACCTTGACCCAAGCCGGTTGAACCCAATTTCTCACGGGCAAACAGACTATCGAAAATCACGCTGCGCGCAATACCATGACTATTTTCAAATACGATGCCGACTTGCTCAAAAACGCGTTTTTTACTACCAACATCCAGATCAAGAAAAACATTGCCGGTTGGTAGAATTTTGGTGATCAGGCTCATGGTCTTGTATTGTGTTCCGTGTGAATCCGGTAATTGTAACTAATACCCAGACGGGTCGAGGGATGGCAATAACTGCAGCAGAACGTCGTATTGTACTTGTCTTGAGGGGAAACAAAAACGGGAACGACTCGCGGCGTTCCCGTTGTATTGCTTACGCAACGAAATTATTCTTCAATCACCGCTTGGTGTTTGATTGCTTCGTTGCGGTGCGATGATTGTTTTTCTTTATGTTTGACCACCTGACGATCCAGTTTGTCCATCAGAATATCAATCGCGGCGTACAAATCTTCCTCAATTGCCTCAACGTGAATGTCTTTACCGCTCACATGCACGGTAACCTCGGCTTTATGCTGCAGTTTGTCTACCGAAAGAATCACCGTTGCATCAATTACGTTGTCAAAATGACGAATCACGCGTTCGATTTTGCTGGTGACATACTCACGGATAGCTGGAGTAACTTCAAGATGATGACCGCTGATATTGAGGTTCATAGTATTGCTCCTTCGATTTTATATCGCCTTGTTACAGGCTTTTGCGCTGGCTGGCAGGCACGATATTCAGTGACTCCCGGTACTTGGCCACGGTGCGCCGCGCTACTGCAACACCCTGCCTTGCGAGTTCTTCTGTTATAGCATTATCCGATAAAGGTTTCTTCGGATTTTCCTGGGCGACCAGTTGTTTGATCAAGGCTTTGATCGCTGTCGCCGAATTTTCCCCGCCATTGTCATTTTCAACATGGCTGCCGAAGAAGTATTTGTACTCCAGAACACCCCGTGGTGTCAGCATAAATTTTTGTGTTGTCACCCGTGAAATCGTCGATTCATGCAAATCAAGTTCATCGGCAATATCACGCAATACCAGTGGCTTCATTGCCACTTCACCATATTCGAAAAAAGCCTGCTGACGTTCGACAATCGCTTGAGCAACGCGCAAAATCGTACTACCGCGCTGCTCTATGCTCTTGATTAGCCACCTAGCCTCCTGAAGCTGCCCGGCCAGACTCTCGCCAGCATCACCCTGTAATAAACGGGCGTACATTTCATTCACTTTCAGTTTGGGCTGTGCGGCCTGATTGAGGCGAGCAATCCAGCGTCCTCGGACTTTCTGCACCAGTACATCCGGTACAACATACCGGGTGGTATCGCCTCCCCAGTTGGCTGCCGGGCGCGGATTCAAACTCCGGACAATTTGTTGTGCCTGACGCAATTGCTCATCATTACACTGCAATTGCTTCTTAAGCCTGACGAAATCACGCACTGCCAACAATTCGAGTCCATTTTCAATCAGGCTTTTTGCCAAAGCTACAGCAGCAGATGGGGGCACGGCTTTGAGCTGAAGCAAAAGACATTCAGACAGGCTGCGCGCGCCAACACCCAAAGGCTCCAGCTGCATCAGATACTGATGCGCCGTCCTGAGTTCCTCCGGCTCCAGCTCCAGTTCAGTGATCAAATCTTGCGGGAGTTGCGAGAAAATTTCATCCAGTTCCTGCACCAGCAAGCCGTCTTCATCCAGCGCCTCGACCAGCAAGGCGAGCAAGGCATGATCGCGCTCTGACAATCCCAGCAAACGCGCCTGAGCAAGCAGGTAATCGCGCAAAGTATCTTCAATCGCAACTCGCAAAGTGGGATCATGTTCGTCGTCATCGTCAAATGACGAGCCACTTCTGACATCATCCCAGCGCAAGCCATCCTGATCTTCAGCGCTGTAATCATTGACCTCGGAGGGCGTTTGCTCCTGCGTTTCGACCGAGTCCCCCCCCATTTCCTCACGTTCGAGCAATGGGTTATCCGCCAGATACTGGTCAAGTTCTTGATTAAATTCAAGCGTGGAAAGCTGCAACAGTTTGATCGACTGTTGCAGTTGGGGAGTCAGATTAAGCTGTTGCGACATGCGCAACTGCAAAGATTGCTTCATAGCGCCAGCAGGTTACATGCGGAAGTGCTCGCCCAGATAAACCCGGCGAACTTCTTCATTATTGACAATCTCATCAGGTTTGCCAGACGCCATTACCGAGCCTTCCGAAATGATATAAGCCCGGTCACAAATACCCAATGTTTCACGGACATTATGGTCGGTAATGAGCACTCCAATTCCGCGCTCTTTCAAAAAGCCGATAATGCGCTGAATATCGATCACTGCAATCGGGTCAACACCGGCAAAGGGCTCGTCCAGCAAAACAAATTGTGGATTGGACGCCAGCGCGCGCGCAATTTCAACCCGGCGACGCTCCCCCCCCGACAGGCTCATCGCATTACTGTCACGTAAATGGCCGACGTGCAGATCATGCAGCAATTCATCAAGCCGATCTTCAATTTGCGCTTTATCGGTGTAATGCAGTTCAAGCACCGCCTGAATATTTTCGGCTACGGTCATTTTGCGGAAAATTGATGCCTCCTGCGGCAAATAACCCAAACCAGAACGCGCGCGCTTGTGGATCGGTTGCTGACTGACATCAAGGCCATTGAGCTCGATCATGCCCTGATCCATCTTGACCAGACCAACGATCATATAAAAACTAGTCGTTTTCCCTGCACCATTCGGTCCTAGCAAACCAACCACTTCGCCGCTGCTGACCTCGATGGATACATCGCGAACGACAGTGCGTTTTTTATAACTTTTCTGCAAATGCTGGGCTTTGAGTGTGCTCATTCGATTTATTCTTTACTCACTGGCTTGCTGGCAGTTTCTGATGCCTTCACTTTCGGCGTCAAAGTAATATTGACCCGATTACCGGCCTTGCTCTGAGCTTGGTAAAACTCGGTATTCATGTCGTAGGTGATTTTATCGCCCACAACCAGATCCTGATGGCGCTTCACCCAAGCTTTATCCAATAAAATCATAAAACCTTTGGCGCCGTCGTAATCGAAACGCAAGGCTTCAGCGTTTAACAACTCACCCGAATCGAGTTTTTGCTTAAAGCGCACAGGCCGACCTTCACCTTGCGAAAACTGATTGCCTTGCTCATCTTGTCGCGTCGTGAGTTTGTCGGCACGGATAACCATTGTGCCCTGCGTTACGATCACATTACCCGTGCAAACACTTTGCTGGGTTTTCTGATCCAGCGCACAATTATCTGCGACGATATTCATCGGTTTTTCGCGGTCAGCCGTTTCTGCCTGTGCAGAGTTATTGAGCAGCAGCACCAGTAAGGGCAGTACGAGCGGTCGGAACATAAGTCATTTTTACCTGAGATTTTAAAAAAAGCGTTTGTACCTTGTTGTCAGCAATAAAACCAACGGCCTGAGCATGGTGCGGCCCCATATCTGCCACCACCGATGCCTCGGAATGTGCCTGTTGTGATTGCTGGTCAATCCAGATATCACGCGTGCGAAGAATCAACTCGGCCTGCCCGTCAAACGGCGCTCTGCGCAATTCGACATCATCATAAATCCAGACTTGCGAGCCCTTGAAAATGCTTTTGCCACGCACGCCGACTACCGTCACTGTGGGCTTTCCCGCTTCGGTCTGTACCAGTTTGGGCTGACTGAACAACAAGGTGTCTTGCTCACGCGTATGGGTCATTTCACTGGCGATTAATTCGGAGCGTTTGATGCCCTGTTCGTCAAAGCGCTGCAGAACACCGTATTTGATGTGCATATCAGGTTGCGTTGGATCGCTTTCCTTTTGCATCACAACATCAATCGCCGCCCGACTCAAGCCCCAAATTAATGCGCCGATCAGCAACAATAACACCAGCGGCAAAGCCCAGATCGTTAGGTTTCTCAAAATCCGATCCTATTGCAAATAGGGAGCCAGCGCAGCGTCCAGCGTTCCCTGGCTTGCCATAATCAGCTCACACACTTCGCGCACCGCACCGTGACCGCCTTGGCGCCCCGTCACATAATGCGCGTTTTGCAGCACTAGTTCAGGAGCAGCTGGCACTGCGACCGCGAATGCAACACGGCGCATGACCGGCAAATCGATCACATCGTCGCCCATAAAGCCACATTGCTCTGGCGTCACACCGGCCTTGGCGATCAATGCCTGAAAAGACTGCAGCTTGTCATGAGCGCCCTGAAACAGAAAATCAATACCCAGATTTCGTGCCCGGTGCTCAACCAGTTTTGAATTGCGCCCGGTAATAATCGCCAGTTTCACACCGCTGTTTTTTAACATTTTCAGTCCGTGACCATCGAGCGAATTGAAGGCTTTCAATTCTTCACCCGCATCGGTGTAATACAAACTGCCGTCGGTCATCACACCGTCCACATCGAAAATCATTAAGCGAACCTGTTTGGCGCACTCATTCACACGCTCTGTCATCCAATCCGTCCTACAGGGGTATAGACACCCAAGCCAATACCACCAACACACACCAAAGAATACCCCCTAAACAACACGAGCCCGCAACAGGTCGTGCATATTCAGGGCGCCCACTAACTGGCCGTTCTCCATCACCAGCAAGCCATTAATTCTGCGCTCTTCCATCACCGCAACCGCCTCGGCCGCCAAGCGCTGAGACTCTATGGTAGCAGGATTACGCGTCATTACCTCAGCAACGGGTGTCGCGCGCAAATCAAAGTTTCGATCCAGTGTGCGGCGCAAATCACCATCGGTATACACACCCGTCAATTGATCATTCGCATCGACAACCGCAGTCATCCCCATTCCTTTGCGGCTGATTTCCAGCAAGGCATCACGCAAGGGCATAGATTCTTTCACCACCGGCAGCGCATCACCGGCATGCATCAGATCACGAACATGAACCAGCAAGCGTCGTCCCAGACTTCCGCCCGGATGCGAAAGTGCAAAGTCATCAGCCTCAAATCCCCGAGCCTCCAGCAATGCCACGGCCAGCGCATCACCCAAGGCCAACGCCGCAGTCGTACTCGCAGTCGGAGCAAGATTAAGCGGGCAAGCCTCTTCAGCAACCCCAACGTCCAGATGAATTTTCGCTTCCTGTGCCAAGGTTGACTTTGAGTTGCCTGTCAAAGAAATCATCGGCACTGCCAATCGTTTCAAACTGGGCAGAATCGTCAGCACTTCGTCACTTTCACCAGAATTGGACAAAACCAGCACCAGATCCTGCCGGGTAATCATCCCCAGATCACCATGCGCGGCCTCGGCCGGATGAACAAACAGTGCCGGGGTTCCGGTACTGGCCATCGTTGCCGCAATTTTACGGGCAATATGGCCGGATTTACCCATTCCCATCACCACAACACGCCCCGAACAGGCAAGAATCAACTGACAGGCTTGGTTAAACAGAGTTTCATCCAGCCGTGAGGCAATAGATGCAATCGCCTGCGCCTCTACCGTCAAAACGCGGCAAGCCGTACTGTGTGCGTTATGCATTCTTCAAAGTCGTCAGGAATATTTTTCGAGTCCGAATTATAAAAGACCTGGCCGCCAGATAACAGCAATCAGGTATAAAACAATTTGCTTCAGTTATACTTACAGCAAACAAAACCTTAAATTGAGGGATAAATCAACCTCGCCCCGTTTTACAGACACTAACATCGAGAATCCATTACACCGTATGTCGTCCACTCTGCAAAGCCTGCTATTTCTCCTTGCTACCGCAGTCATCACGGTAGTGATCTTTCGCCAGATCAAGCTTCCACCGATGCTGGGCTATCTGCTGATCGGCATGGCCATTGGCCCACATGCACTGGGCGTGATTCCATCCAGCGAAGAAGCAAGTCATTTGGCTGAGTTTGGTGTCGTTTTTTTGATGTTTACACTAGGCTTGGAATTCAATTTGGCCAAACTCAGCGCCATGCGACACATCGTCCTCGGCTTAGGTTTAGCCCAAGTTTTATCCATGCTGGCTCTGGTCGGTTCTGCTGCACTTTTACTAGGTTTAAGCTGGCAAGTCGGATTGGCGCTAGGTGCCGCGATGGCCATGTCGTCGACAGCAATGGTTTCCAAGTTGCTGACTGATCGCAATGAGCTGCAAACACCACACGGACAAAATGCTTTCGGGATTTTATTATTTCAGGATCTTGCAGTTGTTCCGTTTCTGATCATGATTCCGGTGCTGGGGCAACCTGCCGAGCAACTTACCAGCTCACTCGGATTTGCCGCGCTCAAAATCATCGTCGTTCTCACCTTGCTACTCTGGCTCGGCCAAAAATTGATGCGCCCTTGGTTCAATCTGGTGGCTCGCCAGCATTCGAGCGAATTATTCATGCTCAATATCCTGCTCATTACCCTGGGGATTGCCTGGCTAACCGAACTGGCGGGGCTTTCGCTGGCGCTCGGCGCATTTCTTGCTGGCATGCTGATTGCCGAAACCGAATATCGCTACCAAGTCGAAGACGACATTCGACCTTTCCGCGATTTATTGCTCGGCCTGTTTTTCGTTATCGTCGGGATGAATCTGAACTTCGCCATCTTACTGGATCAATGGCCTTTGATTTGTGTGCTGGTTTTGATTTTGGGGCCCATCAAGGTCATGATCATTACTGCGCTGGCACGCCTGTTTGGCAATTCAGCCGGAGCTGCGTGGCGTACCGGCTTTGCCTTAGGGCAAGGTGGGGAATTTGCTTTTGTTTTGCTGGCACTGGCTGCGGGAGAACAAATCATTCCCCCTGCAATCAATCAAAGTACCGTCGCTGCAATTATTGTTTCGATGCTGATTACGCCCTTTTTGATTCAGCACTCAGACAAACTGGTATTGCGTCTGGCTAGCTCGGAGTGGATGAATCTGGCAACCAATTTGCACCAGATTGCGGTACGAAGCATGGCCAATACCGGCCATGTCATTTTGTGCGGTTATGGGCGCAGTGGACAATCGCTGGGACGGATTCTGCATTCGGAGCATATTAATTTTTTCGCCCTCGACCTCGACCCGGAAAAAGTCCGTGAAGCTGGCGCTGCGGGTGAATCGGTGGTGTACGGCGATGCGGCAAAACGGGAAGTGCTCATTGCCGCTGGACTGATGCGTGCCCGTGCGCTGATTGTGACTTATGCAGAGACGCACTCGGCAATGAAAATACTGGAAATGGTGCATCAGATTCGCCCCGAACTCCCCGTAATTGTCCGCACCCAGGACGACAGTGACATTGACTTACTTAAAAATGCCGGAGCCGCCGAAGTCGTCGCCGAAATCATGGAAGGCAGTCTGATGTTGGCTTCTCATACAATGATGCTGCTCGGCGTACCACTCAATAAAGTGGTACGCCGGATTCGTGAAGTGCGGGAAGCACGTTACCAATTAATCCGGGGTTTTTATCGCGGCACCCACGAAGAGAGCGACGAGTCAGACCGGCAGCAACCACGTTTGCATTCTGTACAGTTGACGCAGAACGCCCATGCGATTGGTTATCAAATCGGCGAACTCGGATTGAATGAACTGCATATTGAAGTGCGTAGCATACGCAGAAAAAACCAGCCGTCGATTCAACCCGATGAACAATTCCAGCTGCAAAATGGCGATGTCATCGTTTTGCTTGGTGTCCCTGAAAATCTGGCTGCAGCAGAAATGCTATTGCTACAAGGTAATCGATAAGCGATTACTGCAACAGTTTGCATGCATAACACCAAGTCGCAGACAGTACGCATGCACAAGGAAGCATTATTACGTAAACACACAGCCATTAAGTCCTTGGTGACAAACCTTCAGCCGGCCCGATTCAGCCGCTAGGCTCAGACACAAAAAATGGCGCTCATTTCAGAGCGCCATTTTTATACTACCAATAGGTATACAACCACAAGCCATGTTTAAAACCGTCCAGCAAGCAATACCCGGCTATTTTCGATTAAAAGTCGGTCGTTTACCAACCTCGACCTTAGCTTCAATCTGTTGACCTTCCCGGACAAAGGTCATAGAAACCATCTGTGCGGGCTTAAGTGCCGAAATGATATCCAGCATTCTGGCCGAATTGACCACCACCTTGCCATCAATCGATAACAACACATCACCCGGCCTCACTCCGGCATTGGCAGCCGGACCATTGCGCACCACACCTGCAATCAGAGCACCACGGGTATCGGGCAAACGGAATGATGAAGCCAGCTCGGCAGTCACATCCTGCACTTCAACGCCCAACCAGCCACGGGTGACGCTACCATCCTTGATCAAAGCCTCAATAATCTGCTTGACCGTCGTTGCCGGAATTGCAAAACCAATCCCCAGTGAACCGCCGGTTTTTGAATAAATTGCCGTATTGATGCCCAGCAAATCACCCCGAACATCGATCAGGGCACCGCCGGAATTACCCGGGTTAATCGCAGCATCAGTCTGGATAAAGTTTTCAAACGTGTTAATTCCCAATTCGGAACGCCCTAAAGCCGAAACAATCCCCATCGTCACGGTTTGACCAACACCAAAAGGATTGCCAATTGCCAACACCACATCACCGATTTCTACCTTATCAGCGTCAGCAAAGCTGATCGCCGGCAAATCAGGCAAATCAATCTTGATCACGGCAATATCGGTATCCGGATCACTGCCAATCAGTTTGGCACTGGCAGTTCGACCATCAGAGAGCGCCACCTCGATTTCATCAGCCGCTTCGACCACATGATTATTGGTAACAATATACCCTTCAGCCGAGACCAGAACACCGGAACCTAGCGATGAGGGACGTTGTGCTTCATCACCCAAGCCACGATCTCCGAAGAACCGGCGAAATAATGGATCGTTAAAAAGCGGATTGCGTGCTTGCCTGGCTTGTTGTGAAGTAAAAATATTAACGACCGACGGCTTGGCTTTTTTTGCAGCAGAACTATACGATAACTCTGCCGGAGCAGAAGCAACGGCACGGGATTCTTTGACCGTCACCACTGGCGCGCCCGTTGCAGGTTGCTGCAACCACGCCGGCTTGAGCAAAGTCACCAAAAACCAGATCGCCAGGCCAACCGTGGCGGTTTGTGCGAAAATAAGCCAAAGTTTTTTCATATCTTTAATCTTTATGCCAATACAACGTCAAGAACTAGAAAATTATATCGAACAATTGCTTACAACGGGGCAATTCAAAGATTATGCCCCCAACGGGTTACAGATTGAAGGTCGGGCACAGATCAGCAAGATCGTCACCGGGGTGACCGCATCACTGGCATTAATCGAAGCGGCCATCAAACTGAACGCTGATACTATTTTGGTACATCATGGCTACTTCTGGAAAGGTGAGGCTGCCGCGATTGTGCGAACCAAGAAACAGCGTATCGCCAAATTACTGTTAAATGACATTAATTTATTTGCTTACCATCTACCACTTGATGCACATGAAAGCCTGGGAAACAATGCCCAGCTAGCTCAAAAGCTCGGACTAATCCCGACGGGTCGTTTTGGCGAACAGGATCTGGCCTGGCGTGGCGAGTTGCCAGTTCCCATGTCACTGGAAACGTTTAGCCAGCACATCGGAATCCAGCTACAGCGCACGCCCTTAACCATAGGCGACTTAAGCAAACCAGTCAGAAATATTGCCTGGTGCACAGGCGGCGCCCAAAGCTACTTCCGCGAAGCGAGCGAATTGGATATCGATTGTTATATCACTGGCGAAGCCTCTGAATTTGTGACACATCTGGCCAGAGAAAGCGGCGTTGCATTTATCGCTGCCGGACACCACGCAACCGAACGCTATGGTATCGCGGCACTCGGTCAACACCTCGCTCAGTCCTTTGAGCTTGAGCACATCCATCTTGATCTGGATAACCCTGTATGAAATCTGTTTTCACATGGCTTTTTAACATCACCGCCCTAGCGCTTCTCGCGGCCTGTAGCAACACACCTCAAAAAGCTGCGGTAGACGCAAAAACTGTCGTAAACACGCAACCCGCACTCCCCGGTGTTCTGATTATCGGCCGCAGCACCAAGGTGGTGATGGAAGAAATCATTCGCTTTCGCAATAGCAAAGGAATGAAACTTCGCCTGCGCAATGCCAACCAGCTCGAATTTACGACCCCTGTGAGCAAGGCCAACATTCCAACCGAAGCACGGATTCAATACATATTCACCCAATCGACGCAGGGCTGGCTTTTAACCGCACAGGTTTTTCAGATCAGCCATCCGGGAACAAAAAGCGAGAGAAGTGAAAATATTACGGAACATGTACGGGATAAATTAAATGAAGAATTGTCACGTTACACGCGCAATTAAAACGCTTTTTTGACTTTATTTATCAAAAGCGCCAAGAAGACCCCCTAGAATGCTTTAAGTTCCATGCGGCTTTCGGGTAGAATTTGGCGGTTTAAGATTATTGCGTTCCTACAAATCAGGGATTGGGTTATGAGTGAGCAGCAAGTAGATAATAGCAAACGGCGATTTCTAGTTATCGCCTCAAGCGCGGTGGGTGCAGTTGCGACAGCGGGGGTTGCAATCCCTTTTGTCGCCAGTTTCTTCCCGTCAGAACGCGCCAAAGCGGCAGGAGCACCAGTCGAGGTAGACATCAGTAAACTCGAGCCGGGTCAAAAAATCACGGTTGAATGGCGGGGCAAACCGGTGTGGGTAGTTAATCGCACTCCGGAAATGCTGAAAAATCTGGCCAAAAATGACCCGAAACTGCTTGACCCGAAATCGGACTCCAGCGAACAACCAGAGTATTGCCATAATGCGACCCGATCAATCAAGCCTGAAGTCTGGGTTGCAACTGGCGTGTGCACTCACTTGGGCTGCTCGCCAACCTTCCGTCCTGACTTGGCTCCTGCCGACTTAGGCGCGGACTGGGTGGGCGGTTTTTATTGCCCTTGCCATGGCTCCAAGTTCGACCTGGCTGGCCGCGTTTTCTCAGGCGTACCAGCACCGATCAACTTGGTCATCCCTCCACATAAATACATCTCCGACACGACGATTCTGGTCGGTGAAGACAAATAAGGGGCTAAGTCATGAGCAATCAACTGCAAGCTTTGCCTGAAAAGGTTCTCAACTGGGTTGATGAGCGTTTCCCGCTCACCAGCACCTGGAAAGCACACGTTTCCGAATATTACGCACCGAAAAACTTTAACTTCTGGTACTTCTTCGGTTCATTGGCCATGCTGGTTCTGGTTATCCAGATCGTCACCGGCATTTTCCTGACCATGAACTACAAACCCGATGGCAACCTGATTCCCGGCACCAATATTTCGGTCGCCTTTGCTTCGGTTGAATACATCATGCGCGACGTCGCAGGTGGCTGGATTATCCGCTACATGCACTCGACCGGCGCTTCGATGTTCTTCGTCGTCGTTTACCTGCATATGTTCCGTGGACTGATTTACGGCTCATACAAGCAACCACGCGAACTGGTTTGGGTTTTCGGCACGCTGATTTTCCTGATCTTGATGGCTGAAGCTTTCCTCGGCTACTTGTTGCCTTGGGGCCAGATGTCATTCTGGGGTGCGCAGGTGATTGTGAACTTGTTCGCATCGATTCCTGTAATCGGCCCAGATTTGTCAGTCCTGATTCGTGGTGACTTCGTGGTATCGGATGCCACACTGAACCGCTTCTTTGCATTGCACGTGATTGCCGTACCACTGGTCTTGCTGGCTTTGGTGGTCGCTCACTTGGTGGCCTTGCACGAAGTGGGCTCTAATAACCCGGACGGCGTTGAGATCAAGAAAAACAAAGATCCGGTTACGCACATTCCATTAGATGGCATCCCATTCCACCCTTATTACACCGTCAAAGACATTCTCGGTGTATCGGTATTCCTCGCGGTATTCTGCGCAATCCTGTTCTTCGCGCCAGAGATGGGCGGCTTCTTCCTTGAACACCCGAACTTTGACCCGGCAGATGCCCTGAAAACACCACCGCACATTGCGCCGGTTTGGTATTTCACGCCGTTCTATGCCATTTTGCGCGCAATTCCATCGCTGCTTGGCACGCAAGTCTGGGGGGTATTGGGCATGGGTGCTGGTGTCGTTGTGATTGCTTTCTTGCCATGGCTTGATCGCTCACCCGTCAAATCTGTGCGCTATCGCGGTTCACGCTTCAAAACCATGTTGATTTTGTTCATCATCGCATTTATCGGCCTGGGTATTTTGGGAGCAAAACCAAGTACCAATATTCGCGCAGACATTTCCAAAGTGCTCACCGTCGTTTATTTCTCGTTCTTCTTGACCATGCCTCTGTATACACAGGTGCTGAGCCAAGCAGCACGTAAACTATCGACCGCCATCGTTGCGGCAATCATGGTGGCTGCATTTTTTCTTCTGCAAATTGGCTCACTTTTTGGTGTGCTGGCCTATCTTGCTTCGGCCATCGCGATCCTGTGGGTCATTTATAACGATGCCGAAGATAAGGGCATTGTACCGGTACCAGAGCGTGTTACTTTCTCGACCGGAAAGCAGCAAGCCATGTTCCTCGTGTACGCGACCATCGCAATTGTTGGCGCTTACCTGTTCGGCACACTTATTTAAGGAGACAGCCATGAAAAAAACGATTGCTAGCCTCCTCGCTTTCGCCTCGTTAGCGCTAGCCGGTCAAAGCCAGGCCAGTAGCGAAGGCATCCATCTGGATAAAGCGCCGATTGACCCGACCAATGTCGAAAGCATTCAGCGCGGCGCACAGACTTTTGTCAATTACTGCCTGTCATGTCACGGCGCTGCTGTAATGCGTTACAACCGCCTGCAGGACATCGGCCTGACCGAAGCGCAAATCAAAGCCAATCTGATGTTCCCGACCGATAAAGTCGGTGATCAAATGAAAGTGGCGATGGCTGCCAAAGATGGCAAAGCCTGGTTTGGCGCAACACCACCCGATCTGAGCCTGATCGCACGTTCACGTGGAACAGACTGGCTGTATAGCTATCTGCGCTCGTTCTACCGCGATGACACACGCCCTACCGGCTGGAACAATCTGGTCTTTGATAAAGTCGGCATGCCGCATGTTCTGTGGGAATTGCAAGGCGAGCAAATACTGGAAGTTAAAGGTGAAGGTGAGCATGCTGAGAAAGCGCTCAAGCTGGTTAAACCAGGCACACTGACTCGTGGCGGCGAAAACGGTCAGTATGACAATCATGAGTTCGACCAGCGCGTCGGCGATTTGGTGAACTACCTGTCATATATGGCAGAACCAGCCCAGGTGAAACGCGAACAAATCGGTTACGGCGTACTGCTGTTCCTGATTTTGTTCCTGATTCCAGTAACTTATTTGCTGAAAAAAGAATACTGGCGCGATATTCATTAATCAGGCAGATTCAATCAAAACGAAAAAGGGCGGATTTTCCGCCCTTTTTTATTACCCACACCCGGTATCTTCATCAGCAGCCCATCCAATATACCCTTCAGTCATATACCCCTCCTTTCACGATCAAGCCAAAATCACAATTTCTTATTAACAATCAATAACTTATCAGAGTTTTAATGGCTATTGCAGTGCAATATCATTACAATTGCGGCTTACGCAAACCAACAAGGATCAACACGCCATGATGAAGTTGTACTCTGGTACTTCCTGCCCATTTAGCCACCGTTGCCGCATCGTGCTATTTGAAAAAGGCATGGACTTTGAAATTCTCGACGTGGATATTCATAGCAAACCGGAAGATCTGGCGATCATGAACCCGTACAATGAAGTGCCGGTTCTCGTTGAGCGCGATCTGCAATTGTATGAATCAAACATCATCAACGAATATATTGACGAACGCTTCCCGCATCCGCAATTGATGCCAGCCGATCCGGTGATGCGCGCCCGCGCCCGCCTGATGCTGTTCAATCTGGAGCGTGAGTTATTTATCCACGTCAAAACGCTGGAAGATTCAAGCTCGAAAAAAACGGCACTCGAAGCCGCGCGCGTCGCAATCCGCGACAGCCTGACGCAAATCGCACCGATTTTCACCAAGCAAAAATACATGCTGGGCGAAGAATTCTCGATGCTCGACGTGGCCATTGCGCCATTGCTGTGGCGCTTCGAACATTACGGCATCGAAGTCACCAAAGGCTTGGTTCCAGTGATGAAATATGCCGAACGCCTGTTCAGCCGCGAAGCTTTTATCGAATCGCTGACTGCGAATGAAAAAGCAATGCGCAAATAAGCGACAAAATAGCCACACTTTAATGACCTCGCTTGCGGGGTCTTTTGTTGTAAGCGGCGGATTTAGCTCGAATCGCTGTAAGCCTGCTACAATCGTTATTATTCTTTCCCGCGGGGCCGACCATGCAAACTGTATCGACCAAACCGTATTTATTGCGCGCCATTCACGAATGGTGCTCGGATCAAGGCTTTACGCCCTACCTCGTCGTTGCGGTACGCGGCAAAATGCTGGTGCCGATGGAATACGTCAAAAACAATGAAATCGTTCTCAACGTCAGCTACAACGCCTGCCGCAATCTGGTGATTGCCAACGATTTCATTACTTTCTCAGCCCGCTTTAATGGCGTTTCCCGCGACATTGAAATTCCAGTCGGTGCCGTGATCTCGATTTTCGCCCGCGAAAGCGGTGAAGGAATGGGATTTGAATACGAAGGCAATGAAACGAGCGGCGATCCTGCCAGCGCACCGGAATCGTCAAACAACGAACCACCAACTGATGAACCGCCCCGCCCAAGTGGCCGTCCGCAACTGCGCGTCGTGAAATAAGCCCAGCATCGTCTGGACGATAAAAAACCCGCAGCAGCGGGTTTTTTATCGTCCATCAGGATAGTCTTGGCCTTATTCGGCAGCCTCGTCTTCTTCTGACAGCATCGCAGATTCTTCCTGAGCCTTGGCTTTTTCGACCGTTACGCGCTGCATTACTGCGGCGAAAAAGGCATCAGTTTGATGCTGTTGTGGTGTCAATTGCAAAAACTCATCATTCAATGCAATTTCAACGCGCTCCTTGGCGAGCAATTCGCGCGCGTCGAGCAATTGAAAATCGGGATGAGCCACTAGAAACTCGTTCACAATGTCCTGATTTTCGCTACGCAGAAAACTGCACGTCGCATACACCAAACGGCCACCATTTTTGACCAGGCGTGCGGCCGACTTCAAAATTGCACGCTGTTTATCATTCAACTCGGCGACACTTTGCGCAGTTTGCCGCATTTTCAAATCCGGATTACGCCGCAAAGTCCCCATGCCTGAACACGGCGAATCGACCAACACGACGTCCATTTTTCCAGCCAGACGTTTGATTTTCTGGTCGGTTTCTGAGGCAATCAACTGTGGATTGACATTCGACAAACCAGAGCGCGCCAGACGCGGCTTCAGATTGGCCAGCCGTTTTTCCGACACGTCAAACGCGTACAAACGCCCGGTATTTTGCATCATTGCCCCCAGCAGCAGCGTTTTTCCGCCCGCGCCAGCACAGAAATCTGTGACCATCTGGCCGCGCTTCACGCCGGACAACAGACCAAGCAACTGGCTGCCTTCGTCCTGCACTTCAACCCGGCCTTCGATAAAGCATTTGTATTTATTGATTGCAGGTTTGCCTTCAACGCGCAGGCCCCAGGGCGAATATGGCGTTGGCGTCGTATTGATGTCACCAGCGGCTTTGAGTTCAGCAGCAACTGCTTCGCGCTTAGCTTTAATGCTATTGACGCGCACATCCAGTGGCGCGGGTTGCAACATGGCCAAACCCATGGCCAGAATCTGTTCTTCACTCTGGCCTTCGGCCAGCATTGCATCAACCAACCACTGGGGTATAGCCGCACGAACATTGAGTGGCGCGTCACGTAGCGCCATACCCTTCATCGCTCCGGCACGCTCCTTGTCTTCATCGGTAAATACCGACGGCAACTCGCGGACATTCAGATGCTTGATGCGCGTAAAGTACGCCAGCAGTAATTCACGCGTACTGGCCAGCTTGCCCTCGGTACTACCGGCCAGCCATTCGAGTTGTGGCAGGTGACGCAAAATGCCAAAAACGGTTTCGGCAATCATCGCCCTGTCTTTGGGTCCCAGATCCTTGTTTTCCCGAAAATGCCGCGAAACGACGGCGTCAGCCGGGGCATTAAAGCCCAGCGCCGAATTCAGAATGTCCAATGTGGCTGATAATTGCTTTGGTGTCATCAAATACTCTCTTTTATTCAATCGCCCCATCGTACACCATCGCAGATGGCAAAGATCGGGCATTAATACCTCAAGGTCTACGCTATGGTCTGCGTGCGCCCTGCTTGTTCGGATCAACCCATTCCAGTACTTTTTTGTCGTCAAGACTTAGATTGTAGGCCGATAAATCATAACTACCATCTTTGCCCAAATTGAGCACCATACGAACCGGCACATTATTCCAGTCTGGCGCCAGCCAGAAATCAACCTGCCTGTCACCGGCTCTGGAACTCATCAGCAAGGCGGTAATTTCTTTTCCGCCGACCCTGATCTGGGCTTCGCCTTTTAATTCGAACTGCACCTCAGGGTAACGTTTCCGACCAGAAAACATCGACATTTCATAGCGCGGCTGCGAGCCGCCCATCAAAGCCAGATGCAAAGCCGCCGACAATAAATCCTGATCTCCGGCCTCGAAAGGTTCGATTTTTTGCTGAGCGCCTTCGGCTAGCGTCACTTCATGCTTTTCCCAATCAAAACGCACCTCATATTTGGGTGTTTCAAACTGCTTGCGGTATTCAATAAAAACTTCCGGCATCACCCCATGCTTATCCACCTGACCACGGCTAATGAAGCGCCGTGCATTGCCCGGAATTGGCACATCCAGCTGCAACTCGTAACGACCAGCCGACAACTTCCAGTTCAGGTAAGCCGGAATGCCGAAATAGCGATATTCCATTTTGATTTCACGCGGAAACCGCTTGGCGGCAGCCCGATCAATTTTGGTCGCCAGCGCTTCGCCCGAAACACGCCGCGCCCGCGAAGCAACACTCGCCTCCGGCGAAGCAGAGGCCAGCGCGGCCACTTTGCTTGCCGCTTCGGAGGCAATCATGGCGCTGGCAACCATGGTTCCGCTGGAAACACTCGGCTCGGCAGCGGGCTGACTTGCTTCGCTGGCAATGACCGCCCGAGGAGCGCTCGCCTTGGCGTGCTTGACTGAGCTGGCTCGAACACGTTTGGGTCTGCTGGTGTTCAGGTCGACGTCTTTGGGTTGCAAAAACACCTGCTGTTTTTCAACTGGTTTCACATTGGCCAATTCAGCCGGTGCTTCATGCTCGTCGAGCACCTGACTGGCCAGTTTACGCTGGGTTTTGTTCAATACCGGATCATCAATCTGGCTAAACATCAGCCAGTTATAAACCGGTTCGGCAAGCAGTGATCCCAGATGCAGTACCAAGGACAACAGCAGCGCCCACCAGACATACTTGTGCAAACCCCAAAAACCCCTCGCATGCCATGGCGATGGCGTCTGGCTCCCCGGAGTTGCTTCAGTATGTTCTTGTTTCATTTTCAGAATGAAGGCGATCGCAAAAAGGCATCAGTATTCGCAGCAGCCTTGATCGAGACTTTACTGTCAATCAGCTGCAATTGATCCGCAACAAACCAGGCTACAGCCTGCGGATAAAGCTGATGTTCCTGCACCAGAATACGCGCCGCCAACGCACCAGCCGTATCATGATCGAGTACTGGCACGGCGGCCTGAGCAATAATTGGTCCGTGATCGAGCTCGGCAGTCACAAAATGTACCGTGCAACCGGCCAGTTTGACGCCTTCGTCGATCGCACGCTGATGCGTATTCAAGCCGGTAAACGCCGGCAACAGCGATGGATGGACATTGATCAGACGATTTTCATAATGATTCACAAAATCGGCAGTCAAAATCCGCATAAACCCCGCCAGCACAAGTAAGTCAGGTGCATAGCCATCAATCAGATCAATCAGCGCAGCGTCGAAGCTTTCCCGGCTGGCAAACTGCTTATGATCAAGTACCGCAGTGCGAATCCCACGCTCGGCTGCCCAGGCCAAACCGGCCGCGTCGGGGCGATTGGAAATCACTGCCGCGATATTCGCTCCGGCAATTTGAGCATTCACAATCGCCTGCATATTGCTGCCACGACCGGAAATCAGAATCACTACATTCTTCATCACACACCTACACAGGGTATTGCCACGCAGCCATTTTTAAATATAGGCTACGAAGCAATACCCAAGATCAATTTTCACCACGATCAAAAACAAAAAGCGAGGTCAACGACCTCGCCTTTTCGATTCAAGGCAGATTAAGCCACTTGAGTCTGGTGCTCTTCACCTTCGCGCGAGCGAACCACGCCGAGCTGGTAAACGGTTTCACCTTCGGCTTGCAGCAAGGCCGTCGCTGCAGCCGCGTCGCTCGCAGCCATAATCACGACCATGCCGACACCACAGTTGAATGTTTTGTACATTTCCTGCTGCGCAACATTGCCTTCTTTTTGCAGCCACTGGAACAGCTTCGGCATCGTCCAGCTCTTCGCATCGATTTGTGCCACAACATTGTCTGGTAACACGCGCGGTACGTTTTCGGTAATACCGCCGCCAGTGATGTGCGCCATGCCTTTGACCGTCATGCTTTCCATCAGTTTCAGCAAAGGCTTCACATAAATGCGCGTTGGTGCCATGACGACATCGCCCAGCGAGCGGCCACCGTCAAATTCAGCTGCGTAATCGGCATCTGCGAGGTGCAAAATTTTGCGGATCAGTGAATAACCATTGGAATGCGCGCCGTTCGATGCCAGACCCAACACCACATCACCTGCCTTGATATCTTGGCCGGTAATGACTTTCGATTTTTCAACGACACCAACGGCAAAGCCAGCCAGATCGTATTCGCCAACCGGATACATGCCTGGCATTTCGGCAGTTTCGCCGCCAGTCAAAGCGCAACCGGCCTGCTCGCAACCTGCGGCAATGCCTTTGATGACTTCGGTCGCGCTATCGACGTCGAGTTTGCCACAGGCAAAATAGTCGAGGAAAAACAGTGGCTCGGCGCCTTGCACCAAGATATCGTTGACGCTCATGCCAACCAGATCAATACCCACGGTATCGTGGCGATTAAGCTCGAAAGCCAGTTTCAATTTGGTACCCACACCATCGGTACCGGAAACCAGAACGGGTTCTTTAAATTTTTTGCTGATTTCAACCAGTGCGCCAAAACCGCCAATCCCACCAAGCACCTCAGGGCGCATTGTGCGTTTGGCAAAAGGTTTAATATTTTCAACGAGCTGGTCACCAGCGTCGATATCAACACCGGCGTCGCGGTAGCTCAGACTTTGCTTGAGATTGTGTTGGGGATCGTGCTGACTCATGGGAAAAGGCCTCGTAGTGGGCGGCGCTGTAGGTTAAAATAAGCGCCAGATCTGCTAAACGCCGCATTTTATCGCATTTAGCATGAAACGCCTGCCCTTTTATCGATCAACAACCAGCCTGACTCGTGTTTTTGTGTAAAAACGCCCCCTGCCGGTTGAAAAAGGTCAAAAACAGAACCGTACACGCCCGCAGTTTTCAACGACTGGATCAATGAAACAATTAATCCTCGACTTTCTCCCCCCTGCGCCACGCACTTTTGATGATTTTGTTCGCGGCGAAAATGCAGAGTTGCTGTTCCAGCTTGGGCAATGGGCTCAGGGTGACGTGCGGGCTTTGTATTTATGGGGTGAAAGTGGCGCGGGAAAAAGTCATTTGCTCAGCGCCAGTGCGGCGCGACTCAATCAAATGTCCAGTGCAGCACGACTTAATCAAATCACCAGTACGGCTCAGCTCAATCAAATGAGCGGCGAGGCTCGGCCAGATAGCGCGCAATCTGTACATCACATCAATGCGCGTACCGAAATGCTGCCACAGCAAATCGCCCCCGATGCCGCCTTGCTGGTTGATAACGTGGAAAGTCTGGACGCCGAGCAGCAAATCGTTTTATTTGATCATTACAACACCATACGCGAAGGCGGCGGACGCATTCTGGTCAGCGGCCATCTGCCACCGATGCTGCTGCCATTGCGCGATGATTTGCGTACCCGACTGGGCTGGGGTCTGGTCTATCAACTCAAACCACTATCCGATGCCGACAAAATTGCAGCCTTACAGCGCCGTGCCCGTCATCTTGGCTTCGAGTTAAACACCGAGCTGGGTGAGTACCTGTTGCTGCACGCCGAGCGCGACTTGCCCAATCTGTATCGGCAACTGGAAAGCATCAACACACTGTCCTTATCCAAACAGAAACCGGTCACGCTGTTTTTGCTGCGTGAGGCTTTGAAAAACTGAACCAGACCCACGCACCACCCCTTCACCGCCCTTCAATCTCTTAGGTATAGCCCTACAACGCTTTACCAGCAAAGGCTTTACGGCAATACCCTAACACCGACATTAGCAAGCCCAGCCAGACTCCAGCAATCACCACCATCTCCGGTATACGCGGCCGCACCAGCGGTCGTCGCTGCATTAGTCGCCGAACTGCGAACCAGCCCATTACTCGGAATTCCGTCATCAATCGCCCGATCAAGTGCACAAACAAAGCGAACATCAACGTCAGCCGGCGTCGTCGTACCATTGGACGCCACCGAGCCTGGCGTCATGTAATTGTTACCCGCAAGAAAATTGCCCTGCGCCGTACCGTCACTAATCACCCAGGGCGAACCAAAAACACTTTGCATATCGGCAACAGTCAGGATTTGGGTATTGATCAACATAATCGGCGCATTATTATTTTCAATCGCGCCCAGCATGCCATTTTTTGTACCGTTGCAACTGGTTTGCGTCGTCACCAGTGTGGTGCAGCCATCACCCGGATAAGCGCCGTATTTTTCGAAATAGATATTGAATCCGGCTTGCATTTTGTTGATCTGCGCAATCATGTTTTTCACTTTGGCACCATCAATCAGGTCGCGCCCTTTGAAGGCGGCGCCCAGGATCAAGCCGATAATCACCAGCACCACCGCCAGCTCAACCAGGGTAAACCCGCGTTGTTGTTTCACTTGCATTCATCGTTCTCCATGGAGTGTTTGCGCGAGAAAGTTGCGAAATCCAGTCTAGACAAGAGCGGTATAAAATTACAAAAAATGTAATTTAACTTTGGTTTTTCGCAGCCAAACTGACCCCGAACCGCCGTAAACCCAATGTCAATCGAGCCTTGCTCAGGTATAATCGCCGCTTTGATATTTTCCGATCCCGCCGACCATGCAAGAACAGTACTCACCGATCGAAGTCGAAGCCGCCGCCCAGGAACATTGGGAACAAGCGCGCGCATTTGAAGTGACTGAAGATGCCAGCAAACCCAAGTATTACGCCTGCTCGATGCTGCCTTACCCGTCAGGCAAGCTGCATATGGGCCATGTGCGTAATTACACGATCAATGACATGCTGGCGCGTCATTTGCGGATGAAGGGTTTTAACGTACTGATGCCGATGGGTTGGGATGCGTTTGGCTTGCCGGCGGAAAATGCGGCGATTGCGTACAAGAAATCACCGGCCGAATGGACCTACGCCAACATCGCCGACATGAAGTCGCAAATGAAGCCGTTGGGTCTAGCGTTTGACTGGTCGCGTGAAATCGCGACCTGCGATCCTGAATATTACAAGTGGAACCAGTGGTTCTTCCTGAAGATGCTGGAAAAAGGCGTTGCTTACAAAAAAACGCAGGTTGTGAACTGGGATCCGGTTGACCAGACGGTGCTGGCGAACGAGCAGGTCGTTGACGGTCGCGGCTGGCGTTCGGGCGCGGTGGTTGAAAAACGCGAAATCCCCGGCTACTACTTCGGTATCACGCAATACGCCGACGAATTACTGAACGATATCGACACGCTGGAAGGCTGGCCCGATATGGTGCGCGCAATGCAGCGCAACTGGATCGGCAAATCGGAAGGCGTGCGTTTTGCCTTCGCACATGACATCAAAGACGCCAACGGCGATCTGGTGCAAGATGGCAAGCTGTACGTGTTCACCACTCGCGCTGACACGATTATGGGCGTGACTTTCTGTGCCGTGGCTGCCGAGCACCCGCTGGCAATACGCGCCGCCGAGCTTAAGCCAGAGCTGATTCCTTTCATCAAGGAATGCGAAAAAGGCGGTGTTTCGGAAGCTGAAATCGCGACGCAGGAAAAAGTCGGCATGCCGACGGGGTTGTTTGTGACGCACCCGCTGACCGGTGAGCAAGTCGAAGTGTGGATCGGTAACTATGTACTGATGGGCTACGGCGATGGCGCTGTGATGGCCGTACCGGCGCACGACGAGCGTGATTTTGCTTTTGCCACAAAATACAATTTGCCGATCAAACAAGTGATCGCCGTTGAAGGCGAAAGCTTCAGTACCGATGCTTGGGCTGAATGGTATGGCGACAAATCGCGTGGCGTGACGATGAACTCAGGCAAATATGACGGCCTGAGCTACAAAGCCGCAGTGGATGCCGTTGCCGCTGACTTGACCGCGAAAGACGCTGGCGAGAAAAAAACCACCTGGCGTCTGCGCGACTGGGGTATTTCCCGCCAACGCTACTGGGGCACGCCGATCCCGATTATTCATTGCGATTGCTGCGGCGATGTACCCGTGCCGTACGAACAACTGCCCGTGGTCTTGCCAACTGACTGCATTCCAGACGGCTCGGGCAATCCATTGAAACATCGTGAAGATTTCCTGAGCGTAGACTGCCCGAAATGCAGCAAACCGGCGAAGCGCGAAACCGACACAATGGATACCTTCGTCGATTCGAGCTGGTATTTCATGCGCTATTGCGACCCGAAAAATGCCGAGTCTATGGTCGGCGACGGAACGAAATACTGGATGGGCGCCGCAAACAATGCAGCAGGCGGCATGGATCAGTACATCGGCGGTATCGAGCACGCAGTCTTGCACTTGCTGTACGCTCGATTCTGGACCAAGGCGATGCGCGACGAAGGCCTGATTAATTTCGGCGAGCCGTTCAAAAACCTGTTTACGCAAGGCATGCTGCTGCGTGATTGCTATTACCGCGAAGATGAACACGGTAAGAAACGCTGGTTCTACCCGGCTGAAGTTGAAGTTCAGCACGACGACAAAGGTCGCCCAATCGCGGCGATTGCCGTTGAAGACGGCCAACCCGTCATCATGGGCGGCATCGAGAAGATGTCGAAATCGAAAAACAACGTCGTTGAACCGAAAGATATTATCGAAAAATTCGGCGCCGACACCGCACGCCTGTTCACGATGTTTGCTGGCCCACCCGAGCAAAGCGCGGCGTGGAGCGACAGCGGCGTCGAAGGCGCTTATCGCTACCTGCGTCGTCTATGGACGTATGGCTTTAAACAGCTTGATAACATTAAGCTTGCGAGCAATACCTTGACGGGTATTGAGCTCAGCAAAGATGATAAAGCACTGCGCTTTGAAATCCATAGCACACTCAAGCAGATCAACCTTGATTACGAACGCCTGCAATACAACACCGTCGTTTCCGGCGTAATGAAATTGCTCAATGCAATGGAAGGCTACAAAGGCGATAACAACGCGGTGATACGCGAGTGTTTCGGCATCTTGCTGCGCGCGATTTACCCTGCCGCACCGCATATTGCACATACACTATGGAGCCAGCTCGGCTTTGGAGGCGACATTGCCACTGCAGCCTGGCCAGAACCCGCCGGCGACGCGCTGATTCAGGATGAAATCAAACTGATGGTGCAAATCAACGGCAAATTGCGCGGCGAAATTCATGTGTCAAAAGACGCCAGCAAAGACGCAATTGAAGCCGCTGCACTCGCTGACGAGGGCGTGAAAAAGCACCTTGAAGGCGCTCCGAAGAAAGTCATTATCGTTCCCGGCCGCTTGGTCAATATTGTTGCCTAATCCTGATCATCATCCCCAGAGCCTCATCCCGACTGCACACTGCCGGGATGAGGCAATCGCTGATTTGGAACCCATTCATTGCAGGAGTTAGCATGTCTTTGACGCTTCGCACCTTCCTCGCCAGCTTGCTCGCATTGAGCCTGATGGCGTGCGGCTTTCACTTGCGCGGTCAAGGACCGGCAGCCCAACTGCTCTACGACAGCGCCAAAGTCATCGGAGAAGGTGGCGCGGCAAAGGAATTAAGCCGCTTACTGGGTTTGATGAAGGTTGAGCTGAATACGCCCGAACCGGAAATCACGATCCAGATTCTGTCTGAAGGCGCTGACAAACAGGTCTTGAGCGTGAACAGCAGCGGTCAGGTCGCTGAATATCGCCTGTTTTACCGGATCCGCTTTAGCGCGATTCGCGGCAGCGAAACGCTGATCGATGATAATGCGATCTCGCTGCAACGCAACCTGTCCTGGGATGAAAACAGCGTTCTGTCCAAGGAAAATGAAGAACTGTCATTACTTCAGGAAATGCAACGCGATGCTGCTGCGCAACTGATTCGTCGGGTGAATGCGGCGACCAAACGTCAGGGGGCGGGCATGTCGACGGCAAGCGCTCCTGCTTCAGATGCCTTAGATGCGTCAACGGTTTCCGGCTCGTCGCAATAATGCGCGCCGATGAACTGCCTAAATCACTACAGCGGGGGCTTGCTCCGCTGTACGTGATTCATGGCGATGAAGCGCTGCTGGCACTCGAATCGGCACAGCTGATCCGCGATGCAGCCCGCAAAGCAGGCTATACCGAGCGCGAAGTGCTTACTGTGGACAATGCCGCGCATTTTCAATGGTCACAGCTCATTAGCTCGGGGGCGTCGATGTCGCTCTTTGCCGAGTTACGCCTGCTTGAATTGCGCATTCCTAATGGCAAGCCCGGAATCGAGGGAGGTAAAGCGCTGGAAGCTTTTGCTAACAACACTCCCAGCGATATACTCACCATCATCACGCTCCCCAAACTCGACAAAACAGCACTCAACAGCAAATGGATGCAGGCACTCGCCAAAGCCGGTGAAGTCATTGAAGCCAAGCTGATTGAACGTACGGCCTTGCCGCAATGGATTAATCAACGATTGGCTCAGCAAGGCCAGAGTCTGGCCAGCGATGCGATGGAATGGCTGGTTGATCGTGTCGAAGGCAATTTGCTCGCGGCACATCAGGAAATCCAGAAGCTCGCGCTACTCCACCCCAAGGGCGAACTGACGCTGGTCGATCTCGAAGCTGCAGTTGCCAATGTTGCACGTTACGACGTTTTTTCGCTCGGCGAAGCAGTTCTCAGTGGCGATGCTGCACGCGTGTGCCATATGCTGGCCGGGCTGCGCGCCGAAGGTGAATCGCCGGTACTGGTGC
The DNA here is from genome assembly GCF_046530675.1 of Chitinibacter sp. S2-10. GTDB lineage: Bacteria > Pseudomonadota > Gammaproteobacteria > Burkholderiales > Chitinibacteraceae > Chitinibacter. Next base: position 2,939,342 of record NZ_CP172558.1, read on the forward strand.
TCTGGGCGCTGGCCGAAGAAACGCGAACACTATATAAATTTGCCCTGGGCCGTTCACGCGGCGTTGCCGCTGCGCAATTGACCAAAGACTTGCGGATCTGGGGCAATAAACAGCGCTTGATCGAACGAGCCGCAGAGCGGGTCAACGCCAAACGATTGAAAACCGCCATCACGCAAGCGCGACGAATTGATGGATTGATCAAGGGTATCGGCGATGGTGACGTGTGGAATGAATTAAGCGACCTCTCCCTCCTCCTCATCAATCCCACGCCAGAGCGCAGCAGAACAGAGCATATCCGATGAAAGAACAGATTCTCGTCAATATCACGCCACAGGAAACCCGCGTCGCCACGATTGAAAACGCCGTAGTTCAGGACATTCATATCGAACGCACTGCGTATCGTGGGCTGGTTGGTAATATCTATCTGGGCATGGTCAAACGCGTTTTACCCGGCATGCAAAGTGCATTTATTGAAATCGGTCTGGAACGTGCTGCATTTCTGCATATCGCCGATGTCATTCAGCAACGGCAAAACCCGAACGAGCCGCAACGTATCGAGCGGATTCTGCACGAAGGACAAGCCGTCGTCGTGCAAGTCATTAAAGATCCGATTGGCACCAAAGGCGCACGACTTTCAACGCAGATCAGTATTGCCGGACGTTTTCTGGTCTTTCTGCCGCAAGACAATCACATCGGCATTTCGCAGCGCATCGGCGATGATATCGAACGCGATCAGCTGCGCAAGCGGCTGGAAAACCTGCTGCCCGGCGAGCATTGCGGCTATATAATCCGCACCAATGCCGACCATGCCACCGACGATGAATTGCGTGCCGACATTGATTACCTGAATCTGATCTGGGCCGATATCAAAAAAAATGCCCAGACTCTGCCCGCCAAGTCGCTGCTGTTTCAGGATTTATCGCTTCAATTACGCGTATTGCGCGATATGGTCACCGACGAAATTGAAACGGTATTTGTTGATAGCCGTGAAAATTTTGCCCGGATGAGCGAATTTGCCGGACGTTTTGTTTCCGATGTACTGCCGAAAATCCAGCATTATTCGGGCGAGCGACCTTTATTTGAATTGTACGGCGTAGAAGCCGAGATCGAACGCGCAATGAGTCGTCGCGTCAATTTGAAGTTTGGCGGCTACCTGATCATCGATCAGACCGAAGCGATGACGACGATCGACGTCAATACCGGCGGTTTCGTCGGCACGCGCTCATTTGACGATACAATCTTCAAAACCAATCTGGAAGCGACACAAGTGATTGCGCGGCAACTGCGGCTACGCAATCTGGGGGGCATTATCATTGTCGATTTTATCGACATGGATAATGAAGAGCACCGAGCAGCCGTTCTCGCCGAGCTGAACAAAGCCTTGGCGCGTGACCGAACCAAAATTACCGTTAGCAACTTTACCAGCCTGGGTCTGATCGAAATCACGCGCAAACGTACGCGCGAATCACTCGCACATGTACTGTGCGAACCCTGCCCGACCTGCCAGGGACGCGGCGAAATCAAAACGGCACAAACGATTTGCTATGAAATTCTCCGCGAAATTCTGCGCGAAGCAAAACAGTTTAATGCCAGCGAATACCGCATTCTGGCATCGCAATCAGTGATTGACATGTTTCTGGACGAAGAGTCGGCCAATCTTGCGCAGCTAGTGGATTTTATCGGCAAGCCGATTTATCTGCAGGTGGAAAATGCGTATACGCAGGAACAGTTTGACGTGATACTTATATGAATTTGTATCCAGTTGAAAAATTTTCAGTATTAAATCAGCAACTTAAAAATAGAGCGGCACCATAAAAATGGTCAAAGTATAGTTATTCAAACCGGGGGGGGGGGAAATATGGAATTACATGCTACGCTCCCATAATCGGCTTAGGTGCATTCCCAATGTACAGGTGCTGCTCTAAACAAACCATCCACAAGCAATGCCTTGTCTGTAACGGTGTAGTCAAATTGGTTGACCGCCACAATACACAAAATAAGGGTAATGTGACAGCAGAGGCTAGGCACGTTACAATCGCACACCTCAAACTGATAGCAGACATCCGGCATGCTAATAGCAATTTTTTTTGTGGCATTTGTCGCATCAAGCCTAACCGCAGTCATTTTAATTCATACGCAACATTTGCATGCCAATCTCTCAATGGATAGCGATCTGGCTAGCGTACAAAAATTCCATGCAAAACCCACTCCCCGTATAGGTGGACTACCAGTTGCCATCGGGTTAATTGCAGCAGGAATACTCACACTGTCCAGCAATACTAATCTACAAAATCCGCTCTGGCCTTTATTGATAGCCTCTATGCCTGTATTTTTTGCTGGCTTAGCAGAAGATTTAACAAAAAAAATCACACCAATGTGTCGCCTCCTAGCTGCATTTCTTTCTGCTGGACTAGCTGCCTGGTTATGTAATGGGGTGCTTCCCAAATTAGGATTGCCCGGACTTGATGAGCTACTCACTTTTTTACCTATCACTGCACTTTTGTTTACTATTTTTGCAGTCGGCGGTGTCTGTCATTCAATAAACATAATTGATGGTTACAACGGACTGATGGCCGGCGTTGCATTGGCAGCACTTGCGGCATTTGGTGCCATTGCCCTAGCGGTGGGAGACCTGCCCTTAGTCGGTTTAACTCTCGCAAGCGCAGGTGCCATTGCCGGCTTCCTTGTGTGGAACTTTCCTAAAGGAATGATTTTTGCTGGGGACGCCGGAGCCTACCTGATTGGCTTTACTTTGGCTGAAATAGCAGTATTACTTATTGCCCGCCACCCAGATGTAATTTCACCATGGTTTCCACTTCTGGTATTAATTTATCCTGTATTTGAAACAGTTTTTTCGATTTATCGAAAAAAATTTATTCGGCAAATATCTCCAGGGATTCCAGATGCCCTGCACTTTCACATGCTGGTATACAAGCGACTGGTTCGTTGGATGGTTGGTAGCAAAGAAGCCAAACACCTTACGCGCCGTAATAGCCTGACTGCACCTTATTTGTGGGCGATGTCGATGTTTTCTATTATGCCGGCCATGATCTTCTGGAAGTCAGAAATCTCTCTGCAAATTTTTACATTAGTTTTCATCTTTGTTTACATATGGTCTTACAAAAGGCTAATAAAATTTCGTGCGCCACGTCAACTAGTCTTGAGTAAGAAAAAATCGAATTAGTATTTAAACTTCCAATTTACATAGAGACATATGAGCATTACACCAGTAATTCTATGCGGCGGCTCAGGCACTCGTATGTGGCCCCTTTCACGCAGCAACCATCCAAAACAATTTCTTAATTTATATGGAAATGGGAGCTTATTGCAGCAGACAGCGGCGAGACTTCAAAACTTACCTGATGTAGCTCCCCCATTGCTGATCAGTAATAATGAACAGCGTTTTTTGGTTGCCGAACAATTACGCGCCGCCGGTGTATCCAATCCCAAAATTGTGCTCGAACCGATCGGGCGCAATACAGCACCAGCTGTTGCCGCAGCTGCGATTATCGCACTGGAAAACGACCCCGATTCTCTATTAATGGTGTTGCCTTCTGACCATGTCATTGCTCATGGCGATGTGTTCCAGCAACTGGTGTTGCAAGCGGCCGGCGTTGCGGCACAGGGCAAGCTAGTGACATTCGGAATTGTGCCAACTGAACCACATACGGGGTATGGCTACATACGCCGTGGTATTGCTCTTGCAACGGACGATACTTCATTTGAAGTAGCTGCTTTTGTCGAAAAACCCGACTCAGCAACAGCCGCCAAGTTTTTGGCAAGTGGTGATTTCTACTGGAATAGCGGCATGTTCATGTTCCGAGCCGATATCTATCTAGCTGAGCTGGCAAGATTTCAACCCAAGATATTGGAACAAGTGAAAGCCGCCATTCGTGGCTCAACGCGCGATCTCGATTTTCTTCGGCTAGATACCGACGCATTCGAGGCCTGCCCATCCGACTCAATTGATTATGCGATCATGGAACACACCGACCATGCAGCATTAATTGTTGCTGCTGATTTGGGCTGGAATGACATTGGCTCTTGGACTGCACTGGCAGAAGTTACCCCAACAGATAGCCATGGCAATAATATTATTGGCGATGTGGTAGTTGAAGACGTTAAAAACAGCTACCTACGTAGCGAAAATCGCATGATTGCCGCACTCGGAGTTGAGGATCTGATCGTCGTCGAAACTGCGGATGCAATTCTGGTTGCACACAAAGATAAAGTGCAGGATGTGAAAAACATCGTCAACCGTTTGCAGGCCGCCGGGCGCAGCGAGTCAGTCATGCACCGTAAGGTCTTCCGACCATGGGGCAGTTATGAGGGCATCGATTCGGGCGCACGCTTCCAGGTGAAACGCATCGTGGTCAATCCAGGCGCCTCGCTCAGTTTGCAAATGCACTACCATCGTGCCGAACACTGGATTGTGGTCAGCGGAACCGCTCGCGTCGTTAACGGTGAGCAAACCTTGCTGCTGACCGAAAACCAGTCGACCTATATCCCGATAGGTGCCACACACCGTTTGGAAAACCCCGGCAAATTCCCGTTGGAAATGATCGAAGTCCAGTCAGGCAGCTATCTGGGCGAAGACGATATTGTGCGGTTTGAAGATACCTATGGTCGGGTGGGAGCGTAAACATGAGCCAACTGACCTGCTTCAAAGCGTATGACATTCGCGGCCAACTCGGCACCGAGCTGAACGAAGATATCGCTTACCGGATCGGCCGCGCCTATGGCGAATACCTGAAACCCAAGCGCATGGTCGTCGGCGGCGATGTCCGGCTCACTTCTGTGTCACTCAAGCTGGCGCTCGCCAACGGTTTGATGGACGCCGGTTGCGATGTCATCGATCTCGGTCTGACGGGCACAGAGGAAGTCTACTTCGCGGCGTTTCATCTCGACGTTGACGGCGGCATCGAAGTCACCGCCAGCCATAATCCAATGGATTACAACGGCATGAAACTGGTAAAGCGCGGCGCGGTGCCGATCAGCGGCGATACCGGCTTGCGCGACATTCAGCGCCTGGCCGAAGCCAATAAGTTCGCACCGGTGACGCAGCGCGGTCGTTTGAGCGAACAATCGATTCTGGCCGACTACGTGCAGCACCTGCTTGGCTACATCGATATCTCACAACTCAAGCCGTTGAAAATTGTGCTCAACGCCGGCAACGGCGCCGCAGGCCATGTGGTCGATGCACTCGAAGCGCAATTTGCCGCTGCCAAGGTACCGGTGCAATTCATCAAGGTGCACAACACGCCGGATGGCCAGTTCCCCAATGGCATCCCTAATCCTTTGTTGCCGGAAAACCGCGCCGATACTACTAACGCGGTCAAAGCCCACGGCGCCGATCTGGGCGTCGCGTGGGACGGCGACTTTGATCGCTGCTTCCTGTTTGATGAGCATGGCGAATTTATTGAGGGGTATTATATTGTAGGCCTATTGGCCAAATCCTTTCTAGCACATACCCCCGGCTCTAAAATCATTCACGATCCACGCCTGACGTGGAATACCGTCGATGTCGTCGAGCAAGCCGGCGGCGTGGCAATCCAGAGCAAGACCGGGCACGCCTTCATCAAGGAGCGGATGCGCAAGGAAGACGCAATTTATGGGGGTGAAATGAGCGCCCATCATTACTTCCGCGACTTTGCCTATTGCGATAGCGGCATGATTCCGTGGTTACTTGTAATTGAGCTGATGAGTCGCAGCGGACAAACCCTGTCGGCCATGGTTAGCGAACGCATTGCCGCCTTCCCATCGTCCGGTGAAATCAACCGCGTGGTGACCGATGCCAAGGCGACAATTGCCAAAGTGCGCGCTGCATTTGAAGCCGAAGCCGTGGCGGTCGACGAAACCGACGGTGTTAGTCTGGATTGCGGTAATTGGCGCTTTAATCTGCGCAGCAGCAATACCGAGCCAGTAATTCGATTAAATGTAGAAACTCGATTAGACCCTAAGTTAATGCTACAAAAAACCAAACAAATCTTATTACTGATCGAGGAGTTAAAAAAAGTTTAAATACTTGATCATGCTTGCATAGAAAACAATGCACGAAAAATCGCTCTTAATACTTAGTATCAATAAAAGTCAAACTACCTATGGGCGTGATCACACCTATACTCTCAACCCCCTCGTCTATTCATCAACCCCAGAAACCCATATCCCTAATTAATGCACAACAAATCGTTAATTCATCCAAGCTACCGTCCAGACATTGATGGGCTACGCGCCATCGCAATTCTATCGGTTGTCCTTTTCCATGCATTTCCGGGCACCATTAAAGGCGGCTTTATCGGGGTTGACATATTTTTTGTCATATCAGGATTTTTAATTTCTAGCATTATTTTCTCAAGTCAGGAAAATGACCGTTTCAGCTTTATCACTTTCTACAGTCGCCGTATTAGACGGATCTTCCCTGCACTCACACTGGTTCTTATAGCGTGCCTCGTATTCGGCTGGTTTTCATTACTTTCCGACGAGTACAAACAGTTAGGAAAACATATTGCAGGCGGAGCAGGTTTTCTTGCCAATTATATTCTCTGGGGAGAAAGCGGCTATTTTGATAACCTTGCAGAAACGAAACCCTTGCTCCATTTGTGGTCACTGGGAATCGAAGAGCAGTTCTATATTTTCTGGCCAGTCGTTTTGTGGTTTGCATGGAGAAGCAGGCTAAACCGGATCACGATCCTGTTTAGCTTGGCTGCTATTTCATTTTTCCTAAACATAAAAACAATAAAATCTGATTCTGTTGCCGCATTTTATTCACCGCAAACCCGATTCTGGGAACTATTGATTGGTTCGACCCTAGCCTACTTCAGCCTTCACAAACACGATATTCTGAAAGTAACCAGACAAAAACTTGACCTTGTGCTGGAAAGAATTGTGTATACCCGTCCAATAAGGAACGATGGAAGAACATTAGCAAATATTCAATCGCTGTTTGGAGCAATCCTGATTGCCATGGGCCTTTGCCTCATTACCAATGATCGATTATTTCCCGGTTACTGGGCTTTAATGCCAACATTCGGCACTTTTTTAATTATTGCAGCAGGATCGCAAGCCTATATTAATCGCGTCATCCTATCCAACCGACTTCTGGTCTGGGTTGGACTAATCAGTTTTCCATTTTATTTATGGCATTGGCCATTATTGTCTTTCGCGCACATTATCGAAGGCGAAACTCCAAGTAAAGTCATTCGAATTTCTGTGATTTTCCTGGCAATATTCTTATCTTGGCTTACGACAAAATTGGTGGAAAGACCATTCCGATTCGGGGGGCAGGGGCAGCTTAAAACAGTACCCCTCCTGGTTGTGATGATTGTTACTGGCAGCTTGGGCTATTACACATTTATTAATCATGGGCTACCTTCTAGAGTCAAGGCGTTCGAAAAAATCAGCAAAGCAACGAGCGACTGGGAAGGTTATAAAGGCTATACAAGAGAAACCATCAACAACAATGGTTTTATGGCCAAACATTCAAACCTTCAACAGATTACGATGTTTGTTGGAAACAGCAATGCCGTACAGTATGCGCCCAGAGTCGGGCATTTAATAGAAATTGATCCAAATCACAACTACAGTGCAATATTCGTTCATGGAGAAGGCTGTTTTCCAATCAGAAATATAAGGGGCAATATGCCACCACGTTGCGATCAACTCATGGAACGTGCTTATCTGATAGCAACATCAAAATATGAAGTAAAACGAGTAGTTATTGCTGGGCTGTGGGATGCGCAATTCAAACGCGGCACCTACACATATAGCCAAAATGGGCAACACTACATCATCTCAGAAGGCAGCATAGGCTATAAACTCGCCATCAGTGAGTTTGCTAGTTACATTAAAGAATTGATCAAAAATGGCAAAGAGGTTTATGTAATATTAAGTATTCCATCCGGCACCGAATTTGATCCTAAATCAATGGCAAAAAGATCACTTGCTGAATTTCCCAATATATTCAGAATCCAAACCAGTGGAATTTCACGTGACAACCTAGAGAGAAAATATGGAAAAATTAACCAAGATCTAAAAAAAGCAGTATCGGATGCAGGAGCCAAGATTATTGACCCAAAATCCAGTTTATGCACTACAACTCAATGTCAGGCTATAGACGAGCACGGTGAACCAATATTTAAAGATAGTGTGCATTTACGCGCTACATTTGTGCGGGAGCGCGCTACGTTTATCGACCCGGTGATGAAGCCCTAACCTAGCCTCCAGAGAAAGCCTAGTTTTACCTCCGATTAATTACATAACACAAACTCAACCTGGGCGGCGATCTGCGCCCAGGACAATTCCATTTGCTCATTTATCAAAGCTGATACACATTCTTGATAACGCAAATCCGAATGAATCAACTCACACAAGGCGGCACGCACGCCATCAACAGTTGCGTCACAATATATTGCCCCCCCCTTCAATTGATCTGGTAGCGCACCAACTCGCGTAGCAATTACAGGAATATTTGCGGCTATCGCAATGGTTGCAACACCACTCTGTGATGCCTCAATATAAGGTAACGCAAGAATATGGCACTGATTTGCGAATGCAGCAATTTCCCCATCTTCCAACCAACGATCAATGATTTGTTTTTTTTGATCAGGAATTCCACTGTAATCGATATCCACCGAATGGCGACCAGCAATCAACAACTGATCAAACTCAGAGTCATCAAGCCCGGCTACCGCATCAACCAGTAACTGCACCCCTTTGTAGGCATTTACACGTCCCAAAAATGCAATATTCGGTTTTGCCTGCCACTGACGCGGCTTGCAAATCAACCCATCAGGTACAATCAGCCCATGTGGGATCACGTGAATCTTTAACTTAGAGTCAATTCGCTGCCTCAACTGCACCTCTACAGGCATACTCAAAACTATGATCTTTGCCGCCCATTTGACCGATGCATCCATCAACCATTGTTCAATTGCCGTGCCTTCACCAGGATGAAACACCGCGTCATGAACTGTAACTACACTAGCTTTACCCAACAGCTTCCCACATGCAATAAACCAAGGATTCCAAGGGTGATAGTATGGAAAATAATATACGCGATGCCTTAATAATGACGGCAATAGCCACAGCGTCAACATCGGTAAATAAAATAGCGTGCTAAAGACAAAAGAAATCATAGAACGGAATGTGGGTACTTGTACGGCTGCACAAGGAACATTCTCGTTGCAATAGCGTGACACAATTGCAGTATGTGGCTGAGAAAAGTTATTGATAATATTGGTGGCATAAACAACACAACCACCAAGTCGGCCGAGACTAAATGCAAGTACGTTGATCATGTCAATGCCTTCAAAAAATAATTCTTCCGCATTAGCCAAATTATCACGACAGACATAAGCATTGTCGAAAAAAATTCAAAAATTGATGCCAATGGAAGAATAGAGAAACCTCTAATAACAGTTAAAACAAAATAATGAACCAAATAAACACCCAAAGAGCACTCAGCTACAAGCTGTGTCACTCGGCCATTTGGTAAAGGATGAAGTTCAACAAAACATCTAAATAAACAAACGCTGTACAAAAAAACAAATGGAGAATGATAGCGGTAAAAAAACTCCACCGGATGACCTGCCCGCCAAGAAAAAAACCAAGTAAGAAGAAATATACACAAGAAAGAAATTATCGCCAAAAAAGCAGACATTCTATATGATAAAAAACCAAACCCAGAGCGAAAAAAATAAGCACCTATCATAAAATATGTGAAATAAAATGGGATCACATAAAAATCAACACCCAGAAAAATAATCCGCTCATCTGGGAAGAAGAAGAACAAAGCATAGCTTATCGCACCCAAAAACAAGGAGGATCTAAAAAAACCAAAAGACTCTCCCAAAAAAAATAACAATGGAGCACAAGAAATTAAAACAAATAAAAAATAAAAATACCACAAATGATACGAGAAGCCATCAAGCCATGTCAGCTCTCCAAAAAAACCATAAAATGGAACCCAAAACAAACCAACAATAAAGAATTTTTTAAATCTATTAAAAATAAAATAAAGATCATTTTTTCTGCCACCCCACAAAAACCCACTAATCATTAAAAAAACTGGGACAGCACAACGCGCAGCTGAATCGAAAAAATTTATCACCACCCACTCAAAACCTGATGTTTTATTAAACCCAATAGCAATAACATGAACAAGAACCACCAAATAACAGGAAAGAGACCTCAAGAACAAAACCGAACCATTCATAACGACACCAAAATTATATTTTTATAATTCAGCCATCCATCAATTGCATTTTTTGAAAAATAAATCCAAATAAAAAATGATAAAAATGACAGAAATGAAACAACAACAACAAAAAAATATCTAAAAACTCCATCTAGCCGTTTTAGATCATCAACAAAGAACAAAATTGTAAACGGTGAAAAATAAAATGACATTCGATCAACGATCGTGGAATTTACCAAGGCAAGGCAAAGAAAAGCAGCATATAAAAAAGCCAACCTATGCAAGAAAATTCTTATAAAAGAATCGCGTCGAACATTTAAAAAAGAGCAGCAAACAATATGAAATACAGACAAGGTCACTGGAACAAATAGCCTTAAATAAACGCCAGACGACTCATACTGACCCGAAGAATACACTCCCATTTTATTATAAAAAACACCAAAACCAAGCGAGAAAACGAACAGCGCAATTAATAAAGAATTTTTAAAACGAAAGGCCAAAAATAAATATAAGCAAATAGCAAATGCTGCTGAATAATGAAAAAAAATCGAACAAAGAAAAAAGAACAAGCCTCGTTTACGAGAACCTATGTGAATGGATGAGACGGCAAGAAGAAACATCCCCACGGCTGCCGATTGACGAACAAATCCCATTCCTAGAACAAACAATACAGACCCAGATAACAAAAATAAAAAATAATAAAAATTAATTTCAAATGTTTTACAAAAAAACCAGAAACCCAAAAACAATATACTGGAACAAACAAAATTTACAAAATAGATGTCGCCACCAATAGTTGCAGACAGTATATTGAGCATGATATATAGCGGCTCAACCCCCATCAAATACTGACCCTCATCAATCATTCTATTAATGATTTGATACATTGAAAGATAAGAATCCCAATCCCCCCCCACCTCCAACCTTAAACCAAAAAACAGAACGGAAAAGATCAAAAAAAAAGTCCGGAAGAGACTTTTACCTGGCACGATTAAAAACCTATCAAAAAAGCCTAGTACCATGCAAGAAAAAACATAAAAATAATAAACCATACTAACCTTGATATGCGTCCAGATAGTTACATTTCATCTTAATCAAATCCCACTCCTCCCTTCTTTCTATCGCGATAGAAAGAAGAAAATTATAATTCAAGTAAAGATAGTCCAGCGAAGCTAAAATGGATAATTCATTATTATTAAATAGTAACTTTTGATCAGTCACACATTCAAAACAGCCACCTACATTACTTAATAATACTGGCAATCCCGCACTAGCCGCCTCAATCGCTGACATAGGCAGCCCTTCACTCTCAGAAGCTAAAATAAATGCATCGTAATCACAAAATCGATCAAATGAAGCAATGGCTCCCAAGAATCTCACATTAGCCATTTCATGGAAATGCGTGCGAAGTGGTCCCGCCCCTACTACAGTAAGATGAAATCGTGGGTCATTTCGAATCGCGGCCATTAATAAATCAATCCGCTTTGGTGATGCCAACCTACCTACAAATAATAATTGCAATGGTTCGGTAGGTAATTTCATACCACGAGGAGGCATAGCAAATACAGCATTACGAATAAGTTGCAATCGGGCTGGCGCAATGCGAATTTTTTCAATTGCCTTATCATAATCAGCTTGCGAAACACAAATAATCAAATCACTCATATGTGCGAGCACATATTCCATAAAAACAAAAATAGGCCTCAACCATTTGTTTTTGTATAAGCATGACCATCCATGAGATACATAAATGCAGCGAAATGTATAAAAAATACGTGCCAAGCGGCAATACAAACCAGCATTTGCAGAACTGGAGATGATCACATCATACTGTTGAATTCTAATCAAATTAATAAGAAATATAAAAAATGGCAGCGAAAATAAACTGCGTATACCTCTATGATAATGATTAGATGTGGCTAGTTGTTGCATCCCCAACCATCCGCATTCATCAGTGATAATGTGAATTTCAGCATGGCCAACTAAAAGCCGACATTGATCCCGCACCCATGTTTGGGCTCCCCCGATTTCACTTTTAGTAATTACAAACAGTATTTTTCTCATAACCCAAGAATTCGGTTAAATACAACTTGGTAAGCAGCAGCAGTCACGTGAATATCAAAACGCTTACGCTCCTTCAATACTTTCTGCTGTAAGCTTGCAACATAGATGCGGTTCTCGACGAGATCCGTTACATGGGTAACAAATGCAGTTTCATCAATCGCAGCCAAGGCCAAACCTTCAAAGGATTTATCCATAACATCATCAAACAGCACGACCGGCAAACCGCAGCTAAAGGCCTCCACAATTCCCATTCCAAACCCCTCTAATTTGGATGGAAACAGGCATACATCGTGCCGTTGATATTGGCTGACAATTGACTCGGGAGATAAAAACCCCAGTAGTTTAATACGATTATCAAGTGCGTACTTAGCAATTTTTTCTCGAAATTCAGGCAGTGTGGTTCCATCGCCAACGCAGGTTAAGTTTATATTTGGTATACGCCGTATCACCTCGATTAAAAAATCATGATTTTTTACCGGAGAGAAGCGTGCGACATATATGGCTCGTAATGGGCGCTCTTTTTGAGGAACACCTAAATTCAAACCATCACATTCCGAAATCTGCACACCATTGTTAATTTGAATGGCTTTATCCATAAGTTCCGGAAATTCGCCAACAAATGAATGATGAGCCAACGGTCCAACAGAGACAATACTATCAAAACGAGAGAAAATATTTTTATAGATTAATCTGGCAATTTTATTCATCATCCCTTTTTTAGAATGATTAACATAGAGTGCTGGTTGCTTAAAGATCCACCTTAATAGTACCGCCAATACGTTACTAGGAAACCCATGCGCACAAATAATTTGGTTTTTTGAAAAAAATTGACAGACATCTTTTATTTTTTTCAAAAAAGCGAGCGAAGAAAATATTAAAATGCGCAGGTAATCAAACTTGGATGGGCTGTCGCCAATTGTTTGATTCGCCAGGGTTAAAACAGAAAATCCATGCTGACTTAATTTTTTTTCAAACTCAGGAGACCGGCACAACAATAAAAATTGAGACTCCGTATCCAGTTCTCTTAATGCAAGGCTTAATATCAAGGTAATACGTTCTCCGCCGCCAAAATTGACGGGGGCAATACAATGAGTGATCTTCATTATGATCTCATCAAATTACGAAGTGCATCAATATTGCCAGCTTCTTTTTCTAAATAAAAATCTACTCCAGCATTCAAACGCACAGATGCCTGGAAATCACCCAGTAAACTTTCAATCATCTTTTTGCACAAATCAATATCTATATCAGCCTCTGGCCAATTTCCTCCCTCACCAAATTCAAGCCGGTACGGCCAATCAATTGCAGAAACAAACTCGGCTGTTTTATGATGATAAATTATTGGAATAAAAGGAACTCCAAATGCAGCAGCAATGATACTGCCATGCAACCTCAAACTGATAACCAAACTAGACTGTTTAATTAAATTAAATGCGCTTTCAATATCTTCTGGCTCCTCAATTACGATTCGTTCATCCAAACCCGCCTGGCGAGCCAAATCACGACAAAAAGGAGCATCCTTTTCATATTCCAGCGGAAAAATAAAGGTATCATGCCCCTGAAGTTTCAGGTACTTCAAAAGTTCTACGAACGATTTATTTAGCTTTTCAAATTTTACTTGATTTCGATCTGCCAAATAAGGATTGGCAATAATGCAAATTTTTTTTTGCAGGGGCAAATTCAGCGTATCATGAGAATTACCTTTAAGCCAAAGAACGGGATCACCTGTAATTTTCATTTTTTCAGTATTGACGCCTATTTCATGCAATAAATTGTAAGACTTCAGATCCCGAATCAATATTTCATCAGGAAAATTATTAAAAACAAATCGTGTAATAAAACGCCCCAAAGGAGTAAAGAATGGACCAGCACCGATTGCATATATAATTATTTTTTTACCAAAAATCCAAGCAAGAGCAATGTGCTTCAACCAAGAAACTATATTAAAACGATTCCAATCTGATAAAAAGCCACCGCCACCAAAAACCAATACATCGCACCATCGTATAGCACTCAGCATAGCGCCATACTGACTCGGCGCCAGCAAGCTGCATAACGTGGCTTTAAAAGAAAGTGGTGCATGTTTAACTGCATCAACACCCAAAAATCGCTTCGTATATTCAGGATTAAGTGACAAAGCTTTCACTTGGGCCTTATCATCAACTTTGTTGATTTGTTTGCTGATTGCATACAAAATTGCTTCGTCACCCAAGTTACCTGAGCCATACCAACCACAAACTAAATATTTCATCTAACAAATGCCTTGAATATGGATAAATTTATTTTTTTAACTTCCAATAAATATAAGAGTCTTCTTTTTTATTGCTATTTTCAATCCGCAAAATATCATCCGATCCTCTTTGCTTAACTATCAAAGCACCTGCCTTGACAATTGAATAAGGTGGAATATCATGAGTAATAACGCAACCCAAACCAATAATAGAGCCACGTCCAATTTTGACTCCTGGTGAAATTTTTACTGAATCACCAAGCCAACACCCATCCTCAATAATTACGATTTTATCGATAATCGATTTATCATATGGTATTTTTTTGCTATTGCGAAAATTATGATTAGAGGAGTAAATCAAAACTCTCGGACCAATAATCACATTATCACCAATACGAATCCCCCCCTTCCCAAATAGCTTCCCCTCTGGCCCAATATAACTATAATCCCCAATTGAAATTCGGGAAGAGCAAGACAATTGACATGGGTAGTTCAACTGAGAACACTCACCCAATTGACCTCCTCGCCATTTAAAAAAGGCATTCAAAATAAAATTAAGTATTTTCAACATTGCGGCCAATTTTCATATAGAAAAAAATAAGACAAGATATTGCAACAAGCTTGGCAAATGCCATTCCACTCAGCAAGAAAACCAAAGTCAAGCCATCATTCACATACCAATTAACCCCAAAAAAAACCATCCCACCAACAATAGAAGCGGCGTATGAAATAGAAATAGCATTCGGATTTAATTTATAAAGAACAATTCGAGTATAATGAATAAAACAATCAACCAACCAAACTGGAACCAAGAAAACAATAAAATACAAAACCAAAGAATAGCGCGGAAAAAACCAATCAATCCAGTAAGGAGAAAACAAAAAAATCACTATAAGTGGCAAAAGCAATGTAAAAATGAAAACTAGGTATTCTTTCTTCATACCTCCTTTCAAAGAAATGGACTTAGGCATGAAATAGTTACTTAGCACAGACTGAGCCAAGTTAAATACCATTAAAAATTGAACAAAAAGAAAAAATGTTGACTGTAACTGTACAGGAGCCAACAGCTTTACAAAATAGGCTTCTACAACAAAGCCACTAGCAATCGCAATAAAAAAAGAAGATATACAAATTCGAAAAGATTCGCACAATATCTTCCATGACCACTTCCAGCCCGACCTAGAACAAAACATACCAAAATCAAGCAATCGCCACCCAACAGTAATCGCTAAAAAAAAATAAATCAAAGAATAAGAGAAAAATACAACCTCAGCATTTACCCCTTTAAAAAAAATCAATGCTACACAAAGAAAAGCTATTTGCGGCACAATCCTAATTACAACATATCCAAGTAAAAAACCACCCGTTCGATAATATGCAGTTATAAAAAGGCAAAGGCCACTAGTTAAATAGGCAATCGATATATACAAAGCCATATTAACTGAGAAAAAAAAGAATATTGGCAATGCAAACAACAACAAAACCATCCCGAGCCAGAGTTTCAAGCTGAAATATGAAATGGCTGTTTTATGAATATCACCATGCTCATCAGTGCGGAGCAAGAATAATGTTGTCAGACCCAAGTCAAAAATCAATAGGAAACTATTTGTAACTTGGTAGATAAATCCGTAATGGGCATATTCTTCGTGGCTGAGATTTGTTGAAATCACCCAGTTAGTAAGAAAATAAACCAAACTTGGTATGATCGTCGCAATACCGACCAGCGTCTTTTCCATTCAACCATTCCATCTAAAAAAGAAATAACCTTTCTGTCTAGCTACAACCTTCAAACAATTTAAAAAACAAACAATGAAATAATTAAATATATTCACAAACCAAAAAATTAAATTCGACTTAGAAGAAAAAATCAGAATGTAGGAAGTCACTACCTGCAGCATCTTTTTCCGAAACATCGGGAGAGTTAGACAAGGGCCATTGAATATCAAGCGTACGATCATCCCATTTAATAATTCGCTCACAATCAGCTTGCCAAAAGTCAGTCGTTTTGTACTGTAAATCTGCTGTAGTTGATAAAACATAAAATCCATGAGCAAATCCTTCAGGGATCCAAAGTTGCTCATGATTTTCTGAAGAAAGGATTCGCCCTACCCATTTCCCAAAAGTGGAGGAACTTTTTCGCAAGTCTACAGCAACATCAAATACCACGCCTTGAGTTACGCGCACTAATTTTGCCTGTGGCAGGCCAACTTGATAATGTAATCCACGTAACACGTTTCGTCTTGAATGCGAATGGTTATCTTGCACAAAATGAACAGAAAAACCTATTTGCTCTTCGAACCTCTGTTGATTAAAGCTTTCTAAAAAAAAACCTCGTTTATCATGAAAAACATCAGGTACAACAACTTTAACGTCCGAAATATTCGTATCAATTATTTTCATATGACTCCATTAAAACTAAATTCCAAAAAAATAAAAAAATCGCAGTCGATAAGCTATTTATCCACATAAAAATTGAAAAGATCATAAAATCAAATCATTCACCATTTTTAGTAGATATTGACCATAGTTATTTTTTTTCAACGATTGGCCCAATTTTTTTATTTGATTAGCATCAATCCAACCTTGCCGATAGGCGATTTCTTCTGGGCAACAGACTTTTAAGCCCTGCCGTGCTTCGATGGTCTGGATGAATTGACTCGCTTCGAGCATTGATTCATGCGTGCCGGTATCCAGCCAGGCATAGCCGCGCCCCATGGTTTGCACATTCAACGCACCTTTTTGCAGGTAAACGTTATTCACATCGGTAATTTCTAACTCGCCACGCGGCGATGGCTTGATGTTCTTGGCAATTTCAACAACCTGATTGTCGTAGAAATACAAGCCAGTGACCGCATAGTTGGATTTAGGTTTGGCTGGTTTTTCTTCGATTGAAAGCGCTTTGCCGGTCGCGTCAAAATCGACCACACCATAACGCTCCGGATCATTGACGTGATAAGCAAAAACACTCGCACCACTTTTTTTAGTCGCTGCCACGTGGAGTAATCCAGCAAATTCATGGCCGTAAAAGATATTGTCACCCAGCACCAAAGCCACATCATTGCTGCCGATGAAGGTTTCGCCAATAATGAAAGCCTGTGCAAGTCCATCGGGGCTTGGCTGCACAGCGTACTGCAGTTTGATACCCCATTGGCTGCCATCGCCGAGTAATTGCTCAAAACGTGGTGTGTCTTGCGGTGTTGAGATAATCAGAATGTCGCGTATCCCGGCCAGCAACAAGGTACTGAGCGGATAGTAGATCATCGGTTTGTCATAAATCGGCAAAAGTTGCTTCGAGACGGCGATGGTGGCCGGATAAAGGCGGGTGCCTGAGCCCCCCGCCAGAATGATACCTTTGCGCTGCGCCATATCAGCCCCCTTGTTTAAATAGTGTCATGACTTGATGCACGCCGTCTTGCCAAGCGGGCAGCCGCAGGCCAAATGTCGTTTGCAGTTTCTGTGTATCAAGGCGCGAGTTGGCCGGGCGCGGCGCGGAAACCGGATAGGCTGTTGCGGGGATGGCTTGAATGGCCTTGCTAGTGATTCTCAGGGTATAGCCCTGCAGAGCAGCAATATCATTAATTAGCGATGCATACCCATGCCAGCTAGTTTCACCTCCGGCAACCAGATGATAAGTACCATAGGCAAATTCAGCACGATTCTGGCTGAAAATATATTGCGCGATAATTTGCGCCGTGGCATCAGCAATCAGACTGGCGCTCGTTGGTGCACCGTATTGATCGTTGATGACGCTCAGCGCATCGCGGGTTTGCATCAGCCGCAACATCGTTTTGAGGAAATTGCCACCGTGGGCACCAAATACCCAGCTGGTGCGGAAAATCAGATGGCGACAGCCGCTATTGCGGATCGCTTCTTCACCAGCGAGCTTGGTTTTGCCGTATACCGATTGCGGATTGGGTAGGTCGGTCTCGACGTACCAGCCCTCTTTGCAACCATCAAACACATAGTCGGTCGAGTAGTGAATCAGTAGCGCGCCGAGCTTGGCCGCTTCTTCCGCGAAAGCCTGCGCCGCAGTGGTATTAATGGCGTAGGTTAATTCTGAATCGGTTTCGGCCTGGTCCACGGCAGTATATGCCGCCGGATTGACGATAATGTCCGGGCGAACTCGCTGCACCAGTTCACGAACCGCATCGGTATTGGCCAGATCGCAATCTGCACGATCCAAGGCAATCACATCCCCCAGAATGGCAAGGCTGCGCTGCAATTCAAAACCGAGCTGACCATTTTTTCCTGTCAGCAGTATCTTCGTCAAAGCCACACTCACGCTCCGTATTGGGTCAATACCCACTCACGGTATGCACCACTGGCCACATTGCTGACCCAATTCTGGTTCGCCAGATACCATTCAACTGTTTTACGGATTCCTGATTCAAAAGTCTCGGCCGGTTTCCAGCCCAGCTCGCGCGCGAGTTTCGTTGCGTCAATTGCATAGCGTCTATCGTGTCCGGGTCTATCAGTCACATAGCTAATTTGTTCGGTATAGCTTTGCCCATCAGCGCGCGGTTGCAGCTCGTCGAGCAAGCTACAGATCGTTTTGACGACGTCCAGATTGGCTTTCTCATTCCAACCACCGACGTTGTACGTTTCACCCACTTGGCCAGCTTCGAGTACGCGACGGATTGCAGCGCAATGGTCTTTCACATACAGCCAGTCGCGGATTTGCTGGCCATCGCCATAAATCGGTAGCGGTTTACCATTAAGCGCATTCAAAATTACCAGCGGGATCAATTTTTCCGGGAAGTGATATGGGCCGTAATTATTCGAGCAATTGGTCGTTAATACTGGCAGGCCATAGGTATGGTGCCAGGCACGAACCAGATGATCCGATGCAGCTTTCGATGCCGAATACGGGCTATTGGGCTCGTAGCTGTTGGTCTCGGCAAATGGCGGATCATCAGCCTCTAACGTACCGTAAACCTCATCAGTCGAAACATGCAGGAAACGGAATGTCATCTTTTCGGCGGCAGGTAGGTCGTTCCAGTACGCGCGAACGCTTTCAAGCAGGTTGAACGTCCCCA
The DNA here is from genome assembly GCF_046530675.1 of Chitinibacter sp. S2-10. Lineage (GTDB taxonomy): Bacteria > Pseudomonadota > Gammaproteobacteria > Burkholderiales > Chitinibacteraceae > Chitinibacter. The sequence goes on from NZ_CP172558.1 coordinate 2,958,867, forward strand.
CCACATTGGTCTGGATAAAGTGGCCCGGCCCATGAATCGAGCGATCAACATGCGACTCGGCAGCAAAATTGATCACCGCACGTGGTTTATGTTCGACAAGCAATTGAGCAATGATTTCACGATCAGCAATATCGGCACGAACAAAAAAATGCCGGGTATCCTCCTGCAAGCCTTGCAAGGTATCAAGATTACCGGCATACGTTAGTTTATCAACATTAATTACCAGCTCGTCACAGTCTGCCAGCCAGTCCAGAACAAAATTACCGCCGATAAAACCGGCACCACCTGTTACCAAAATCGTCATTGCGTACCAACCCTAAATAACCAGCTAACGCCTTAAAAGTGCGTCAGCAGATCACACTATTCAAATTATTTTGCATGCCACGCAGCAGCGATCTTACCCAGTAATGCGGATGAGGCCAGATTTTCACGCGATTTGACGATGGCCTCGGCAATAAATGCCCAAAGCACGGCACTAAATAAGGCAGCAATTGCAGAGAGCAAAACAATCAAGGCACGCTTAGGGCCTGATTTTTCATCAGGAACTTCAGCCAAAGTCATTTTCAATTCATCGTGTTCTTGCTTTTTCAACAATGAAATCCGGCTATCCAGACGCTCAATCAAGGCGCTCCAATACGCCTGTTGCTGCAGTGCATCCGCAGCAGCGATCCACAAGCCAGCGTTAACAGCAGAGGCTCGTTTTTTCAAATTATCCGCCAGTAAACGCTGTAGATTTGATAACTGATCTTGAATGCGCACCAATTCACTCTGCATCAGGTCACTCCCCGTGCCAGCACTTCCCGCGACTGTACTTTGTCCCTGTAAAGTAGCTTCAGCCTGAATTGCAGCAAGACTGATTATGCTGTAGCGATCTGCAGGGGAAAACAAGGCAATAATGGGGGCAAGATCGCCCCCTTTGATCTGATGGTCAAATTTCAATTTATTGGTTCTAGCCATTTCGCGTCGAGTTTCCAGATCGTAACGCTGTTTGGACACGTCCAGTAACCTCATATTATAGAGATTTTTCTGTAAAACAGCCCCCATCCGATTAGCCAATTGAGCCGCAAATTCAGGACTGGCATCGGTGGCATTGACATCCAAATAACCGTCCTTTGCATTCAAAGTCACTTTGAATGATTTGGCCATTTCTTTTCGGGTCGCTTTACGGCCTTTGGTTCCATAATGTTCGGTAAGTTTTAATTCTTTGGAAACTTCTTCAACAAGTTGATCATTATTGAGTAGCCAATTGTAAGTTGGTGCATTTTTTGATGGAGCAATTTTCAGCGTTGCCGTGTATTCATCTGGCAAGCTCAAGGAAATAGCGACAGCAATTGCGCCAGCCAGAATAGGCAGGCCAATAATTTTTTTCTTATGCTTGGTCAGGACAAGAAGAAAATCCAGCAGAGAGGCTTCATTTTCGGCCTGAACACTGGATACATTGGCTTGCAAATTTTCAGTCATATCGGAAAAAATCTTATTGTGAGAGTTTCGAAAACAGGTAACCATAATGAGGCGACGATTGTAACCAATAACCATGCTTACATAATGCTTGTAAGAAAAGAAACCCGCAAGAATGCGGGTTTTATACAAACTGCGATAAAACTGAATCGCAGTTCAAAATGAAAACTGAATAGCGCTCACCTGAGCTCGTGGCAAGTTGTAGTCAAACACCTGTCGTTCAAGATTTGCGCCATTGCCCACCTTCGTCATTACGGTTGCATGCATGATGGGATCTTCACCCAAGATAGTAATCAGGCGGCCACCACTCACCAGTTGCTCGCTTAATTCTTTTGGCATGCTCTCGAATGATGCTGCAGCAATAATGGCGTTAAACGGCCCTTGCTTGCTACTCAAGCCACCACCCACTTCAATGCTAACGTTTTTAATCCCCGCGGCTTTAAGCGCGCCATTGGCAAACTCGGCCTGTTTGGTGTCTGCTTCAATCACAACCACTTGTGCACAAAGGCCAGCAGCCAGTGCGGCCAAGTAAGCGGTTCCCGCGCCGACGATCAAGACTTTATCGGATGTTTTCAAACCGATTTCCTGCAGCAATCGTGCTTCGACTTTCGGAGCAAGCATCAGTTGGCCATTACCCAGCGGCAGCTCAACATCGACAAAAGCCAGTTCTTTTTTATCGGCAGGCACAAAGTCTTCGCGGCGGGTGTTGAGGACGCGGTCAAGAACTTTGGAGTCCAGTACGTTCCATGGGCGGATCTGTTGTTCTACCAGTAAATAACGTGCTTTTTCCCAATCCATGTTTGCGTCACCTCAAGGCTTGGCCGTTCTCGGCCTGTGTTGATCGAATATATCTTGCAATTATCCCACAACTCTTTTAATTTCACATTCATTCATATCGCTAGGGGTTCTGGTGCTGACAAGCACCGGATGAGAAATACCCTTGGAACCTGATCCGGATAATACCGGCGTAGGGAAGCGAGTGCGTTTCATACCCCCACTCCGTCTCCTTACGCTTTTGAAGTTGCAGCATCTCACTGCAATTGCTTGCGTCAATGTCATTGGAGACAAAAATGAACGCCAAAGTAGAATTTCACGCCAACACCGCGGTCGTCGATTCCGCCGCGATCCAGCCTTTACCCAATTCACGCAAAGTTTATGTCCAAGGCTCACGCGCCGACATCCAGGTACCGATGCGTGAAATCAGTCAGGCCGATACGCCCACCATGTTTGGTGGCGAGCAAAATCCACCAATCTACGTCTATGACTGTTCGGGCGCGTACACCGATCCAAACGCAACCATTGACGTGCGCAAGGGCCTGGCTCCGATTCGCGCGGCGTGGATCGCAGAGCGCGACGACACCGAACAACTTAACGGCATGACCAGCGAATATGGCCGCGCACGTGAAGCCGACAAGAGTCTGGACGATCTGCGTTTCGAATTGCAACGCAAGCCACGTAAAGCCAAAGCAGGCCAAAACGTGTCGCAAATGCATTACGCACGCCAAGGCATCATCACGCCAGAAATGGAATATGTGGCGATTCGCGAGAATCTGCAGCGCGAAAAATACACCGAGAGCCTGTTAGCTCTGGGCGAGAAAGGCAAAAAACTCGCTAAAATGATGCTATTCCAGCACCCGGGTCAGAATTACGGCGCGAATATTCCGGAAAAAATCACACCTGAATTCGTTCGCGATGAAATCGCCGCTGGCCGCGCGATTATCCCGAATAACATCAACCACCCGGAATCGGAGCCGATGATTATTGGCCGCAACTTCCTCGTCAAAATCAACGGCAATATCGGCAATTCAGCCGTCACTTCGTCGATCACCGAAGAAGTCGACAAGATGACCTGGGGCATCCGTTGGGGCGCAGACACAATCATGGATTTGTCGACCGGCAAGAACATCCACGAAACGCGCGAATGGATTTTGCGCAATTCACCCGTGCCTATCGGCACCGTGCCGATCTACCAGGCTTTGGAAAAAGTGAACGGTAAGGCTGAAGATCTGACTTGGGAAATTTTCAAAGACACGCTGATCGAGCAAGCCGAGCAAGGCGTTGACTATTTCACCATTCACGCCGGCGTTCTGCTGCGCTACGTGCCGATGACCGCCAATCGCATGACCGGTATCGTGTCACGCGGCGGCTCGATCATGGCCAAATGGTGTCTGGCGCATCACAAAGAAAACTTCTTGTACACGCACTTTGAAGAAATCTGCGAAATCATGAAAGCCTATGACGTCGCCTTCTCGCTCGGCGATGGTCTGCGTCCTGGTTCGGTGTGGGATGCGAATGACGAAGCGCAATTGGGCGAATTGAAAACGCTGGGCGAATTGACCCAAATCGCGTGGAAACACGATGTACAAGTGATGATCGAAGGCCCTGGCCACGTGCCGATGCAATTGATCAAAGAAAATATGGATAAAGAGCTGGAATGGTGCCACGAAGCGCCGTTCTATACGCTTGGGCCATTGACGACCGACATTGCCCCTGGTTACGACCACATCACTTCGGCGATTGGCGCGGCGCAAATTGGTTGGTACGGCACTGCGATGCTGTGTTATGTCACACCGAAAGAGCATCTGGGCTTGCCGAACAAAGCCGATGTCAAAGAAGGCATTATCACGTATAAATTAGCCGCCCACGCCGCCGACTTGGCCAAAGGTCATCCGGGCGCGCAGATTCGTGACAACGCTTTGTCAAAAGCGCGTTTTGAATTCCGCTGGGAAGACCAATTCAATATCGGCCTCGATCCTGACCGTGCACGCGAATTCCACGACGAAACCCTGCCGAAAGACAGCGCCAAAGTCGCGCATTTCTGCTCGATGTGCGGCCCGCACTTCTGCTCGATGAAAATCACGCAGGATGTGCGCGAATTTGCCGAACAGCAAGGGATAGCCGCGGACGAAGCGGCTTTAGCCAAAGGCATGGAAACCAAGTCGATTGAGTTTATCAAAGGCGGCGCGAAGCTGTACGACAAGGCCTAAGCATTTGATCAAGCCCTGGGTATTTGCTCCGGGCTTATCAGTACAGACTTGGATATATAAAAAATTCTGATTATGTCTTTTCTTTAGAAACCCATTAAAAATATGGCATTTGTAGGAGCGGGTTTGCCCGCGAAGGTGCTTCAAAATAAGTACCTCTTCGCGGGCAAGCTCGCTCCTACAATATCTTTCCAAAATAGAGATATCATCAGATAAAAAAACAGACCCGGCTGGGTCTATTTTTATATATGGGTATATGACCGCAGGACAAACAAGAACTAGGCTGCGGCAATATACCCATCAAAAAAAGTATCAATACAAGCTGATATGCTGAATCCAGCAAGCCAAGTGGGTCGGCAGCAGTTCAGCCACCGACCTTACTTATTATTCAATCCCAGCCATATCCTCTTCAACAAACGATGCTGTGCTGGCGTTATTGCGTGCCGGATGCATCACACTTGAAGCCACGCCGCTGCCAGCTTTAATACCCACACTCTGCGACACATTAGGTAGGTGGTGCGCAATGCCCTTATGACAATCAATACACGTCATCCCTGAACTCAGACCACTCTGATGGGCGTTTGCCGAGCGACGGTTTTGTTCCATGTAATCAAAATACTCGTAGTTGTGGCAATTGCGACAGGCTTTGGAATCATTCGCTTTCATCCTGTCCCATTCATGCTGCGCCAGCTCGATCCGTTTTTCGAGGAATTTCTCGCGGGTATTGATCGTTCCAGTCAGCTTGCCCCAGACCTCTTTTGATGCCTGGATCTTGCGGATCATTTTCGGCCCCCATTCATGTGGGACATGACAATCCGGACACGTTGCCCTTACACCGGAGCGATTGGTGTAATGCACCGTTTCCTGATACTCGGGAAACACATTGTCGGCCATTTCGTGGCAGCTCAGGCAAAACTTCTCGGTATTGGTCATTTCCAGCGCAGTATTAAAGCCACCCCAAAAAATGATACCCAGCACAAACATGCCGACCAGCCCCCAGAAACCCAAGCGTACCGCTCGGATCTTTTCCCACTTCGCTTTTATCCAGTTCAACATGGCGCGTATCCTTATTTGACCAGACCGGCAGCAGGTTTGAAATTATTTCCCACTAATGGTTTGGCGTCCGTTTGCGGTACATGGCATTGAACACAGAAATAACGGCGTGGCGAAATATTGCTCAGCTCTTTACCTTCACGGGTTTTAAAGTGAGTCACTGAGACGCGCACTGCGCCAGTTTCGGCGGCTCTATCCCAGCTATGGCAATCGAGACATTTATTGAACTCCTTGGTGATCAGATAGCCCTTGGTCGTATGCGGAATCAACGGGGGTTGTTGTACATATTGACGTTGTTGTGTGGCCTTATCGCGTTCATAGCGATAATTTTCTGATGGTACATCACCTTTGACGGCCTCTGCGCCGCGCAGCGACTTCAGCTCCTCGGCGGCGACACTGGAACTTGTAGCGCTCAGGCCCAAAGCCAGAAACAAACCAAGAATACAGGCCAACTTTTTCATTTTCCTCTCCTCTGAAATCATTCCGAAAATCAATCAATACGCTGATTAAAACGATGGTTAAATTTAAAAACTTGCTGATCGCACACATCGATGCAACGACCACAATTGCTACATTCGCCCGCAACAATCACCGGCGTTCCCTTACCTTTTAAAGCCGGGCGGATTACTTGCGGCTCCGGGCAAACCTTGAAACAGTCCATGCAGTCATCACAAGCGGCACGTTTTGTTGCACTCACTTTCAGCAGCGAAAACCGACCGACCAAGGCATAAAACGCCCCCACCGGACACCAGTGCCCGCACCAGCCACGATTAACAATCAGCAGATCATAAGCAAACAAACCCAACATCATCAGCCAGCTCAAGCCCATCCCGAACAGCAGTCCGCGCTGAATGCCGGTCACCGGATTAACCCATTCCCAGATCACGGTATGCGTCAATGCCGTCAACAACATCACCATCGCCAGCAGCCAGTAACGGCTATTGCGATGCGCCTGCTGCGCGCCTTTCAGATTGAGCTTGCCACGGCACCAGTGCGCCAGATCGGTGATCAGATTGACCGGACACACCCAGCTACAAAATACCCGGCCACCGAGCAGCAAGTAAAACGCCAGCACAATCGCCGCACCAATCATCGCCTGCTGTTGTGGACGATGCCCTGCCAGCGTACTTTGCAGCAGCACCATCGGATCAGTCAGCGGCAAAAAACCAAAACTCAGGCTGGATGCCAGCGTACCTTTTACCCACCAGACTCCGGCTACTGGCCCAAGCAGAAACAGTGTCAGAATTGCAAACTGGCTGATTCTGCGGGCAATCAGCCAGCGGTTTTTGATAAATAATGTCGGCAACAGGCTCATGGCTGAGTACCCTCCTGCGCTTGCGAATCCGGCATATTGGCTTCAATTGCCGGCGTATCGCCGAGCAAAGAACCACCCGCCTTGGCTTTTTCTTCCCAGCCCTTGCGGTAATGCTTGGCCGCTTGCCCTTTGGCCAGTGCTAATGGAAAAACACGGATCGCCGCTTCGGGCAGTACACAGGATTTTTCACACTTGCCACAGCCAGTGCAGTAATCCGAATGCACCGTCGGCAACAGCATTGCATGCCGATCCGAGCGCGGGTTATGGACTTTCTCCAGCGTAATGGCCTGATCAATCACCGGGCAGACGCGATAACAGACATCGCAACGCAAACCCAGAAAATTGAGACAGGTTTCATGATCGTGCAGTACCGCCACGCCCATTCTGGCCTTGTTAATTTCCTGCAAGGCCGGATCAAGCGCACCAGTAGGGCAAGCCTTGACACAGGGAATGTCTTCGCACATTTCGCACGGCACATCACGCGCAGCGAAATAAGGCGTTCCCCAGCCAATGCCCTGCCCCAGACTGGCTAGCTTCAACGTGTCATACGGGCAATCGCGCACGCATAAACCGCAACGCACACAGGCTTGTTGAAAATCTGATTCGTTCAATGCACCGGGCGGACGCAAAGCCTGAGCTGGCAGAGCTTGCGCCTGCTGGCTGGCCAGGACAGTGAGCCCGCTGCCAACAAGCAAAGCACCGCCGCATGCGGCGGCACTGTCTTTGAAAAATTGGCGGCGATTGATCGGGGCTTTCATCTCAAAGGGGTAATGCCATACAACGCTTATTTTAAATAAGCCTCAGAGCAATACCCACCTCCCATTAGACTTTAGTGACCTTAACTGCACATTTTTTGAAGTCCGTCTGTTTGGAAATCGGGCACGTTGCATCGAGTGTCAATTTATTCACCAAACGACCTTCATCAAAGAACGGAATAAAAATCAGCCCTTTAGGCGGTTTATTACGACCCCGAGTCTCAAGACGTGCAGTGATTTCACCGCGACGCGATTTGACTTTCACCAGCATGCCGCGCTGCAATCCGCGCTCTTTGGCGGCATCCGGGTGCATAAACACCATCGCTTCCGGCACCGCTTTATGCAGCTCGGGAACACGGCGCGTCATTGTTCCGGTATGCCAGTGCTCCAGCACGCGGCCGGTACACAGCCACATGTCATATTCTTTATCCGGCACTTCAGGGGCAGGCTGATACGGCAAGGCAAAAATATTGGCTTTACCGTCTTTGTTACCGTAGAAACGCACGCCTTCGCCTTTTTTGACGTAGGTATCGTAACCTTCGCGGTAACGCCATTTGGTTTCCTTGCCATTCACCACGGGCCAGCGCAAGCCACGAACTTGGTGGTACATATCGTACGGCGCCAGATCATGGCCGTGGCCGCGACCGAATTCGGCATATTCTTCAAACAGACCTTTCTGGATATAGAAACCAAAAGCCTTGGCTTCGAGATTTTCAAAACCTTTTTGCAGCTGGTCATTTTTGAACTTGTTAACTTTGCCGTTGGCGTACAGCACGTCAAACAGCGTTTTGCCTTTGTAAGCAGGCTTTTTGGCGATCAGATCGGCTGGCCAGACTTCATCCACTTTGAAGCGTTTGGCAAATTCAACCAGCTGCCACAAGTCCGACTTGGCTTCGCCCGGCGCATTCACCTGTTGACGCCATACCTGGGTGCGACGCTCGGCATTGCCAAAGCCACCTTCTTTTTCTACCCACATGGCAGTCGGTAAAACCAGATCCGCAGCCAAAGTCGACACGGTTGGGTACGGATCGGAAACGACGACAAACACATCAGGGCGACGCCAGCCAGCGTACAGTTCCTGATTGATATTCGGCCCGGCCTGCATATTGTTATTAGCCATCTGCCAGTAGACTTTAACCTTGCCATCCTTGATCGCGCGCGCCATTGCCACCGCGTGCAGACCAATTTTGTCCGGAATCGTGCCGTCCGGCAGTTGCCAAATTTCTTCGGCATGGTGGCGATGCTCTGGATTGGTCACGACCATATCGGCTGGCAAACGATGCGCAAACGTACCCACTTCACGAGCCGTACCGCAAGCCGATGGCTGACCGGTCAGCGAGAACGGGCTATTGCCAGGCTCGGCGATTTTGCCGACCAGCAAGTGGATGTTGTAAATCATATTGTTCGCCCAGGTACCACGGGTGTGCTGGTTAAAGCCCATGGTCCAGAACGACGTTACTTTCACTTTCGGATCAGCATACAGCTCGGCGATTTTGGTCAGTTTTTCAACCGAAACACCGGAAAGTTTGCTGACTTTCTCTGCCGTGTATTCGGATACATATTTGGCAAATTCGTCAAAAGAAATCGGCTTGGCTTCGGTTGGCATCGTTTTCGGTTTGCCATCTTTACCCGGATAGCCATTGGCTTTGGCGTTGGCTTCAAGCGGATTATTCGGGCGCAGGCCATAACCGATGTCGGTTTCACCCAGTTTGAAGTTGACGTGTTTTTTGACAAAGTCTTTGTTAACCCGACCGGTGCTGATGATGTGATGACAAATGAAATTCATCATCGCCAGATCGGTTTGCGGCGTGAAGATCGCACCGATATCGGCCAGCTCGAACGAACGATGTTCGAACGTCGACAGAACGGCCACTTTGACATGCTTGTTCGACAAAGTCCGGTCGGTAATGCGGCTCCACAGAATCGGGTGCATTTCGGCCATATTCGAGCCCCACAGCACAAATGCATCAGCCGCCTCGATATCGTCGTAGCAGCCCATAGGCTCGTCCATACCGAAAGTGCGCATAAAGCCGGTCACGGCAGAGGCCATGCAATGGCGCGCATTCGGGTCGAGATTATTGCTACGGAAACCTGCTTTCATCAGTTTGCTGGCCGCATAACCTTCGTGGATCGTCCACTGGCCTGAACCAAACATCGCAATCGAAGTTGGACCAGACGTTTTCAGCGCGTCTTTCCACTTTTGCTCCATGATGCCAAAAGCTTCATCCCAACTCACCGGGGTAAATTCGCCATTTTTATCGTATTTGCCGTTTTTCTTGCGCAGCAAAGGCTGCGTCAGCCGGTCTTCACCGTACATGATTTTGGACAGGAAATAACCCTTGATGCAGTTCAGGCCACGATTGACCGGTGCATCAGGATCTCCCTGCGTCGCAACGACGCGGCCATTTTGTGTCCCCACCAACACCGCACAGCCTGTACCGCAGAATCGGCATGGGGCTTTATCCCAACGAACATTGCCATCATTGGCCTGCGGGCTGGTTTTGACAGCTGGCGCGGCCTCGGCCAACGGAATCCCGACACTGGCGGCAGCAGCGCTCACTGCTGTGGCCTTGATAAACTCACGACGATCAAAACTCATTGGCCTACCCTCCTCAAACTGCTTTTCAAATTGGCTATACGGTGTAATTAATTATTCCTGCTGGCTCGGAGCAACTGCGAGTTCGTCATCGCAATACTCATAAGCCAGCGTGGTTGAAACAATCCCTTCAAATGACTGGATCGCCGTCAGTGCCTCGCTGGTGCGATATCCGGGCACATCTTCAACGGTGACAATCAAGCGTCCTTCGTGTTCTTGATGCAACTCCACACCCGGAATGGTGAGCAACTGCTCTTTCACCCTATCCATTTTTCCGGGCAAGGCACGTACGACAAGGCTGTACATATTCATTGCGGATTTCCTGTTTGAATCATTTTGATAGCACTGGAAGGACACGGCGCAATACAAGCACCACAGCCGGTGCAAAGATCCAGCGCCAACTGGGGCTGAGCCACCTTGCCTGCTTGCAATTGAAAGCGGATAGCACCTGGAGTGCAGCTCTCGCCGCACACCCGGCATTCGATACCGGATTGGGCAAGGCAGGACGAGTCAATACGGGCATGAATGGCCCAGGTCGGCGCGGTGGAATTCAAGGCCTTTGGCTGACAGCTATCACGGCATTCGCCACAAAAAGTGCATTCACCACGGGCAAAATCAACTTCGGGAAAACCACCGCTCCCGCTCACAATAATCTGGGCAGGGCAAGCGGACAGGCATTCGCCACAACGCGTACACTGATCGGTAAACTGGGCAACGGCCCAGGGAGGGCGAAAAACCTCGACGGCCTGAGCGGGCGGCTTGCGGCCAAACAGGAGATTGCGGCGGGACAAATCGACAGGCATTGTTTACTCTCTTGGTTGCCTGAAGGTTAGACTTCAGACACTGCACAAACAATTACCCCTAAGGGGTAGAGGGGTATAGCTACCCATAATGAGGTATATAGTGAGATCCATAAGGGCAGGAAAATAGCCCTTCTCTTTACCTCATCCAGATCATTCGCGCTGGCGACCCACATGAGGTCGGGCAAATTCATGCTGGAGAAACAAGTGTCCATCTCAATTCCGCTTTTGAAACGTGCGACACGATTTGCCCATATGTCTATCGTTATAAGACTATCGCTGGCACTTTTGTTACTGATTTTGCCCAGTGTGTTAAGTTTGCTGCTCAGCGGCTGGATTACCGGCCTGTCAGCCGGCGGCGGCGAAGCAATCAATATGGCCGGCTCCTTGCGCAAGCAATCGTACCTGATTGCCGCAACGGCACTCTCGCCTGCCGATCCGATTCCCGGTGGACAACCCAATTTAAGCGAAGTTGTTGTCGAATTCGAACGTCGTCTCTATCATCCCAGCATCCAAAATGCACTGCCCGATGCTGCGCAAGACCCGATCCGGGTTCAGTTCAATGCACTGGAAAGTCGCTGGCGCAATGAAATCCGCCCCAGCCTGGAGCGCGACGATTCGCTGTACGCCAGTATCCTGCTCCCCAGTACGCATCAATATGTGAGCGAAATCGACCTGTTTGTTGATGCCCTAGAAAAAGCCCATGAAACACGACTGAAATCGCTTGCCCGGTTACAATGGATTTCGCTGCTGATCGTATTTGGGGTATTTGCCTGGACATTAATCTGGGTATATCGCCAAGTCACATACCCCCTTAGCAAAATGGCTGAAGTTGCCAATCAGGTCGAAGCCGGACACTATGCTGCACGAATAGACACCCAAGCCAGCGGCGAAATCGGCACACTGAAAACAGCGCTGAACCGCATGCTCAATGAACTCGAAACCAGCTACAGCCAGCTTGAATTGCGCGTTGCCGAAAAAACGGCTGCACTGGAACAAAATCAGACTGCGCTGCAACTGCGTTATCAGGTCAAAGCCCTGCTCGCCGATAACGAACCGGATCAAGCCATTTTCGATGCGGTATTAAAAGTCTTGGGCGAATCCATTCCGTTTAGAAATGCCGCAATCTGTCTGACCGACATCAACCCCAAGCAGCAACATATCCCGGTCAAAAGTGCTTTCAAACTGGCCAATAATCAGCAGCAAGGCATCCGGCTGGGCTGTCTGGAACAAGACTGTGCTGCTTGCATCGAGCACACTCCGCCCGCACTGGACAGCAAGGAGCTGGTTTTTCCACTGCTCGAAGGTGGCATCACTTACGGCATTATGCCGATCACGCTGCAGGACGGCATCAAACTGGCTCCCTGGCAGATGCAGGTACTCGAAGACGTCAGCCACAATCTGGGTACCGCGCTGGCCGGATCCCATCGCAAGCAATCACTGCACCGTCTGGCGCTGTTTGAAGAACGCTCGGTCATCGCCCGTGAATTGCACGATTCGCTGGCGCAAGCATTGTCCTATCTGAAAATCCAGGTGGTCCGGCTGCAAAACCAGATCGGCGAACAACCTGAACAGGCACAAGCCACGTTGCAGGAATTGCGCGAGGGCTTGAATGCGGCCTATCGCCAGCTGCGCGAACTGCTCACGACCTTCCGGCTGCAAATCAACCAAGGCGGGCTCAACGCTGCATTGACGGCCACCGTCAAGGAGTTTGCCGAACGCACCGGTCTTGAAATTGCACTGGACAATCATCTGCTTGGTGTCGAGCTGGCGGCAGAAGAAGAAATTCATGTATTGCAAATCGTTCGCGAAGCATTGGCCAACGTGCATCATCACGCGCATGCACGTAGTGCCCAGATCCATCTGGCATGGATAGGCAATGAAATTGTCGTGCAGATCAATGACGATGGTGTTGGCATCGGCAAAGCACCTGAACGGGCGCAACACTATGGCCTGTCCATCATGCGTGATCGTGCGCGCAGCCTCGGTGGAATCATTTCGATTCAGGCCAACCAGCCCAGCGGAACGCAAATCATTCTGCAATTTATCCCGAGTACACCGTTCTCGAATCAGGAATCAGCACAACGAGCAAAATAGATACCCAGCCATGTATAGCCACACAGCCATTTACGAGCAATAGCTGCAGCAAGATACCCAATAAATTGATTTGATTAATACCAGGAAACCTGCAATGAATACCGATCTTTACCGCATTGTTGTCATCGACGATCACCCTTTGTTTCGCAAAGGCGTGGTGCAACTACTCGGACTTAACCCGCAATTTGTTGTCGTTGGTGAAGCCGCTGGCGGTATCGAAGGCATTAAAGTCGTCGCCGAGCTGCAACCGGATCTGGTCATTCTTGATCTGAATATGAAAGATATGGATGGCATCGCGACGCTCAAGGAAATCAAGCAACTCGATCTCGATAGCAAAGTCGTCATGCTCACGGTATCGGATGAAAGCCGCGATCTGGTCAGTGCGGTGCGCGCTGGCGCGGATGGTTATCTGCTCAAGGATATGGAACCGGAAGAAATCATTGTGCGGCTGGGAGAAGCGCTCGATGGCCAGATGGCGATTCCCGAACGGCTAGGTCGCGCACTGGCAATGGCGATGCGCGAAGACGACACCACCGATCGCAAACAGCAAATGACCCACCTGACCGAGCGCGAGCAGGAAATCCTGCAATGTCTCGCACAAGGCTTATCGAACAAACTCGTCGGCCGCCAGCTCGGCATTGCCGAAGGCACGGTCAAAGTTCACGTCAAAAGCCTGCTGCGCAAACTGAACTTCCGCTCACGCCTTGAAGCGGCGGTCTGGGCGGTAGAAAACGGGATTAAATATTAGGCTCTGGATAATTCGAATTTCATCATTCCGGCGAACGCCGGAATCCAGCAGAAACAACAACCCCGGCTTTTGCCTGCAGGTACACAGGATGCGCCGGGGTGAGGAATAAATCAGCAGGTTCTTAAGCTTCCACTGCGCAGGCAGAGTACTACCTGACGCGCCGCAAAATAGCCTGGGTATGCCGTGCGATCATCAATTCTTCATTGGTCGGAATCACCCAGACCGGAACGCGACTTGTCTCGGCGCTGATCCGCTGAGCATTCGCCGCATTGGCGGGCAAATCGATTTCAACCCCCAGCCACGCTGCGGCCCGGCAAACTTTCTCGCGAATTGCGACTGCGTGTTCACCGATGCCGGCAGTAAAGACAAGCGCATCAAGTCCACCCATTGCGGCAGCGAGTGAGCCCAGCTCACGGCCAATGCGATAGGCAAATAATTCAACCGCAAATTTCGCCCGAGGATCGTCAGAATCGAGCAGCTTGCGCATATCGCTCGAAATACCCGAAACACCCAGCAGCCCGGATTGCTGATAAAGCAGCTTTTCAATCGCGCGGGTATCCATTTTCAACTCGTCCATCAGGTACAGCACCACGCCGGGATCCAGATTACCACTGCGTGTTCCCATCGGCAGACCATCAACGGCGGTAAAGCCCATCGTGCTGGCAACGCTGCGCCCGTCCTGTATCGCGCACATACTGGCACCGTTCCCCAGATGCAAGACCACCGTTCGCCCACGCGCCGCGTGCATATCGTAAACCGGTAACACCGAAGCAATATATTCGTAAGAAAGTCCGTGAAAGCCGTAGCGTCGTACGCCGCGCTCAGTAATCTCGGCAGGCAGGGCATAAGTTTGTGCCAAGGCGGACTGAGTGCAATGAAATGCAGTATCAAAGCAGGCGACCTGAAGCAATTTGGCTTGCTTCTCAAGCAGGATCTGGATCGGTTTCAGATTATGTGGCTGGTGCAATGGTGCTAGCGGAATCAGTCGCTCCAGATTGCTGACGATTTCAGTCGTAATCTGCACAGGCGCGGCATAGTCGATACCGCCATGCACGACACGATGACCGACTGCAACGAGTTGGTGCTCGCCCAGCTGTTCACGCAAAAAGCCAGCCAGATAAAGAATGCCACCGTCGTGTCCAAGCGGCTCACCGGGCTCCCATTGTTGTTCGGCAACAAGATCACCAGCCACATTTTTGGCTTTAAATTTCGGCGCAGTGTAAAGGCCTTCGAGTTGCCCGCTTAGCAATAATGCAAGCGTCTTTTCTGCTTCGAGAAATACCGAAAATTTGATGCTGGACGAACCCGCATTAAGCACCAGAATCGCATTGCTCATAGTGTCACCGCCTTGCTGGCATCAACTCGTCGTGCTTCGGCGACCAGCGCGGCAACCGCACAAGACGCCAGCCGGGTCATTACCGAGTCAGCACGACTGGTCAGGATAATCGGCACCCGTGCGCCCAACACGATACCGGCCGCATCAGCGTGCGCCATAAAAGTCAGGCTTTTGGCCAGCATATTGCCAGCCTCAAGATCGGGAGCGACCAGAATATCGGCCATCCCGGCTACGGGTGAGTCGATCTTTTTAATTTTGGCTGCCTGCAAATTGATCGCATTATCGAGCGCCAGCGGGCCATCGAGAATACCGCCGGTAATCTGTTTGCGGTCAGCCATTTTGCACAGTGCAGCAGCTTCAATCGTCGACAAGATATCCGGATTGATGGTTTCCATGGCCGATAAAATCGCTACCTTGGGGGTGCCAAACCCCAGTGCATGCGCCAGATCAATCGCGTTCTGGACGATGTGAACCTTGTCTTTCAAGCTCGGCGCGATATTGATTGCGGCATCGGTGATGATGATCGCCCGATCCAGACTGGGTACATCCATGACAAAAGCATGGCTGATGCGATGAGCCGTGCGCAGACCGTTGGTGCTATTGACCACAGCACTCATCAACTCATCAGTATGCAAGCTGCCTTTCATCAGCATGTGTGCTTTGCCTTCGCGAGCGAGTTTGACTGCCGCTTCGGCCGAAGCCTGACTGTGCGGCGCATCGACCAGCTCATAGCGTGAAATATCGAGCTGAAACTGTGCCGCAATGGCCTCTATTTTGGCGCGTGGGCCAACCAAAATCGGCTGTAAAACGCCCATTTCCGCGGCCTCGACAACACCTCTGAGCGAGCTTTCGTCACAAGGATGAGCCACTGCGGTCGGAACCGGAGCCAGTGCCTTGCAACGAGCGATCAACTGTTCGTATTTCTCGTGTTTGCGTTCCATAACATTCCTCGCGCAGCAAGTCAGGCTGCAGCAAATAATTGTTCAATTTTCGCTAAGCGCGCTGTGCGCTCCCCGTTCAATTCGCCTGCTGCCTGCGCAATGCGCCGGATAATCGCGAGCATTTTGCTGCGCAGATCAGCATCTGCAGGCAGCATTTTGGGAATCACCGCGAGCGCACCATCGCAGTCCAGCAGCAATGAGAAATACTGTTCACGCACCGTTTGCTTGAACTGAGTCAAAGTCAAACCATTATGTTCAGCACGAATCTGGCGTAACTCGTTAAACGTCCTTTCATCCGCGCCGGGCCCGGCCATGCCGATATACAGCAGTGAGCGAATCAATGCCTCGCGTGCACCGCCCTTGCTGATGCCTGATTTGAGTTCAGCAATACGCTGCTTAATCAGCGCAGCACGCTCGGCATCGATCTGTGGAATTTTCCGCAATGCTTCGTCTGATTGGTTCAGGCCAAACATAGCCTGCAGCACGGGTGAGCTATAAATCGTCAGAAAAATGACTTCCATACTGCTATCGCGCAAATCACGATAGGTATCGAGCGCAGTCATAATGGCATCCGACATCATTCCCTGCCATTTGAGCAGCGGATTATCGGGCGAAACCGGCTGACGCTGCTGCCGAACCTGCTCAGCCAATTGAGCCAACGGCCCCATCCAGGGATTACGATTGGAAAACAGCTGAAAAGCCAAATCGGGCGCACCAAGCTGTTTAAGCCATTGTGCGTTCTGATCATTAATTGATGCCCGGACAAGCGGCTGGAGCAAGCTGCGATACAAGCCAAGATTGATTTCCGACACGCGTTGCACCGCAGCAAAACGACGCTCGTTCTCTGGGTCGGGCTGAACGATAGCGCGAACGTCCTCCAAAGAGCGGGGTTCAAAACGAACAATCCAGTCACCATCGACCAGCTCCGGATTGGCCGAATCGGCGGTCTTTGGTGTCAATACCGCCTCATACAGCCCCGGTGGTAAAACATCAATCAGATCAATATTGCTGGCAAATTCCTGATGCTCTTTCTTGGCGACCCCACCTGAAACAAAAATGCCCAGGTGCCCGACACTGTCGTGGACGGCATAAATGATGGTCTGGCCACAGGCGCGAACGTCGTCGTCTGTGGCATAAAGATCGGTAATCCAGCCCAAAGCCTGCTGGGGCGGGGTGATATTGTCACCTTTGGAGCAAAAACAGATGATCGGTGAGCGGATATTACGCAGATTGATATGCTCGCCAGCGCTGGTGACAATTTTGCCAGTTGAAAGGCGGTTACCAATAAAGAGCTGATCAACAATCCACTGAATTTCTTCGCCGTTCAGATTGACGTGACCACCCCACCATTTCTCGAATTCAAGAAAACGCTCTCCCCCCTTGTCGACATTCGACCAGATGTCATAGCTTTTTCCCCACAGGGTATTGGCTGGATTGAGATTCTCGAAATTGTCGACCAGATGGGCACCATCAAATTTGCCATTCCCCAGATCACTGGTCAAAGCCGTGATCCAGCTGCCGCCCGCCAGGCCTCCGGTGTAACGCATCGGATTTTCACCCGTCACGCCGGCCCAGTAAGACAGCGGAGAGCCCGGAACAATCACAGGCCCACACAATTCGGGACGGGTCGCCGCCAGCATCATGACGGCCCAACCGGCCTGGCAGTTGCCGATAATGCAGGGTTTTCCATCGGACTCGGGATGCAATGCAATCACTTTCTCAAGAAAGATCGCCTCCGCATGCATGATGTCTTCGATGGTTTGTCCCGGCATAGGCTCAGGGGTAAATCCGACAAAATAACAAGGATGCCCTGCTGCCATCGCCACACCCAGCTCGCTATCCGCCTTGAAACCGCCGATCCCCGGTCCATGACCGGCACGCGGATCAACGACAACAAATGGCCGCAAATACGGATCACTGACCAACCCTTTCGGCGGCTTGATTCGCACCAGCAGATAATTCACCGGACGCTCAAAAGTACGGGCATCAAGGACCAATTCGGTATCAAATTTTAATACGTGAGGAATGGCCTTTTCTTTTTGTTCGTAATATTGCTCGCTGCGCTGTCGCAGCAAATCCCAGTACAAAATGGTTCGCTGCATCACATCGACCACATACTCACTTTGCACAGACCATGCCTGCTGCAGATTATCCGGCCACAGCGCTGCGGCAGTTTTCATAGGCGGCTGAACAACTCGACTTGCATTCTTGCTGGATGTTTTGGACATCGTTGATTCTCCAAAGCTTAGATCACGCGGATAAACTCACGCCATGATATTGACGCCACCATCGACGTAGATCGTTTCACCAGTCAAACGGCGTGCATAAGGGGTAGCCAGGTAGGCGCAGGTATAACCAACATCCAGAATATCGACCAGTTCGCCCAGCGGCGCGCGCTCTGCGGCTTCATTGAGCAGCAAATCAAAGTCCTTCAAACCTGAAGCTGCACGGGTTTTGAGCGGGCCGGGCGAAATCGAATGGACGCGAATTCCCTGGGAACCCAGTTCATACGCCAGATAACGGCACGATGCTTCAAGAGCAGCCTTCACCGGTCCCATGACGTTATAGTTGGGAACGACTTTACAAGCGCCGTGATAAGTCATCGCAAAGATTGTTCCGCCATCTTTCATCAGCGGCGCAGCCAGTTTGGTCATGCGGATCAGTGAATGAACTGAAATATCCATCGCCATCGCAAAGCCATCGGCCGAACAATTGAGCAAACCGTCCTTGATATCGTCTTTTTTTGCCGATGCAATCGAATGAACCAGGATATCAATCTTGCCCCATTCTTTTTCAATTCGCTCAAACAAAGCCTCAAGTTCACCAGGCTGGGATACGTCCAGCGGCGCAAAAATTGCCGCATCCAGCGCCTTTGCCAGAGGTTCTACATGCGGTTTGGCTTTTTCATTCAGATAAGTAATGGCAAGGTCAGCGCCAACAGCGCGAAAAGCCTGGGCGCAGCCATAGGCAATTGAATCTTCGTTGGCAATACCGACAACAAGTGCTTTGTAACCGGAAAGGATGGGGGCAGGATTTTCAATGAACATTGTTCGCTTCCTTTGGCTGAATATGAGTCAAGCAAGTAACTGGACGAGCGCTTTGGCCTGAGGCCAACCCGTCACGCAAAGCTCAAAGCCGCAGACAGACAACGAACAAGGCCAAGCAACGATGCGCGGGGTGTTTGGTTCGGAACTTGATGAAAGGTTCCTTTCTAAGACCCAATGCTCGCTGTAAACATCGAATAAATCAACCCCCAAAATTTACCAGAGTTTGTTGACGCTTGATTTGCGAAGCACTCCAAATCATGGCTTTTCGGCCTGCTTTGGCGCAGAAGCGGCACTTGCGCCTTCTTTCACCAAGCGGATTTCTTCTGCCAACCACTTGGCGTCTTCAGAGCCAGGCTCAAGTAGCGCGAGCAATTTATCCCACCAGTAAATCGTCATGGCAGGATCACCACGTTGCAAAGCGGCACTGCCAGCCAGCATCAGCGCGTCAGGTTCGCTGGCGTTCATTTCCAGCGCTTTGGCGAGTAATTGTGTCGGACGACCGGCAAAGCTGTTATCACGCACGGCGAGCGAACCGGCGAACCGTGCGATTTCTCCGGCGTCTTTTTGCACTTCCGGCCAGGCTTTCTCATACGCCTTGACCGCGTCGTCGTAACGCGCCAGCGTGCGGTAGCTGCGCGCGAGCATCAGCCAGCCTTTGGTGTTATCGGGTTCGAGCGCCATTTTGGCCTCCAAACTCTTTACCATGCCCTCGATTTTGGCGGCGTCAACAATTGCCGAAGCGGCCACATCGGGCGCTGCGCGATTAGCCGGATTGAGCGCAGCCGGATTGCCCAACTGGAAATAAAGCAATGCGGCCAGCAAGGGTAATCCGATCCCGATCAGACTCAGCGTAAGTTGCTGACTCTTGCCAGAGAGTGGTTTTTTTTCATCGCTCACCGCCTCAAGCCGCCCTACTTCGGCAATCAGCCGCGCCTCGGCCTCAGCCAGACTGGCGGCATATTCGGATTCGCTCAAACGGGCATTGGCGACATCGGCCTGCAACTCGGCGACGACGCTGTCGTGCAGTTGATAACGCGCGCGGCGGACATCATCCACATCGGCTGCCGTGTTTTTGTCGTGACGAAATAAGGGATACAGCAAAATTAACAAGCTCAGCACGACGAAAGCGGCGCAAATCAGGGCAAAAGTGTTCATTATTTTTTCTCGTCCTTCTTCTCAAACTCGCGCTGCAAGCGAGTCAGTTCTTCGCGATCCACTGGCTGAGAATCCATGGATATTTCATTGCAGCTCTTTCTTGATATGCCTCGCAAGAATATACCCAAAGCCAGTATCAATAATATGAAGGGACCAATCCACAGCAAGAGCGTGCGACCTTTTAACGGTGGGCGATAGGTAACAAAGTCGCCGTAACGATCAGTCAGATAGGCGATGATCTGGGTATCGCTTTTACCGGTACGGATTTGCTCGCGCACTTCACGGCGCAAATCTTCTGCCAGCGGCGCACGCGAGCTGGCGAGGCTTTCGTTCTGACACACCAGGCAGCGTAATTCGGCTGCCAAGCTCACCAGCCTTTCTTCGACGACGAGATCACTCGTGGCATCACTTGCAACGGGAGAGGTTTTGCCATGGGCGAGTGACAGGGTGAATAGCAAAATAGCAAACAGGCGCAAGATCATTGTGTCGCCCCCGCTACTCTCGCCGCTTGCAAGGCGGGCAAGATTTTGTCAGAGAAAACCTCATCACTGACGGGCCCCGTGTGCTTGAGGACAATAATGCCCTTGCCATCAATCACAAAGGTTTCCGGTACCCCATAAACGCCAAAATCAATTGCAACGCGACCTTCACGATCAGCAATCACTGCGCTATACGGATTCCCGCGATCCGCCAGCCATTTTTTTGCATCGGTATCCAGATCCTTGTACGCCATACCGACCAGCGGTGCGCCAAGCTTGTTTTTCCACGCATTGAGCACCGGATGCTCGACCACGCAGGCACTGCACCACGAAGCCCAGACATTGAGCACCCACGGCTGGC
Source organism: Chitinibacter sp. S2-10 (assembly GCF_046530675.1). Taxonomy (GTDB): domain Bacteria; phylum Pseudomonadota; class Gammaproteobacteria; order Burkholderiales; family Chitinibacteraceae; genus Chitinibacter. The sequence continues at coordinate 2,979,992 of NZ_CP172558.1, forward strand.
CTTTGAGCTGAGCCGTCGAAAATGACTCAGGCTGATCGAGCCTGTCGAGCGTAAACACCGGCGCCGGTTTGCCGATCAAGGGCGATGGAATATCGCGCGGGTTCAGCCGCAGGCCGACAGCGAGCAGCACCGCAAGCGCAATAAACAACAGTAATGGCCAGTAACGTTTCATTGTACGGCCTCCGTTTTTTTCGTCAGGCGATAACGTCTATCACTCATCGCCAGTACGCCGCCCAGCGCCATCATCACGCAGCCAAGCCAGATCCAGCCGACCAGTGGCTTGTAATGCGCACGGATCACCCAGGCACCGGTAAACGGATTGGCTTCCAATGGCTCACCCAAGGACACATAGACATCGTAAAACGGCGTGTTATGAATTGCCGCTTCGGTCATCGGCATCTGGCTGGAGAAATACTGCCGTTTTTCCGGATGCAACACGGTGATGGCCTTGCCGTCTTTTAACAGCGAAAGCGAACCTTGCAGCGCCGCATAATTACTTTCACGATGTGGCGCAATACCGTCAAAGCGGATCACATACGCGCCCACTGCAAGTGTGTCGCCATGCTTCATTTTGACGTCGTCTTCGCGCTCGTAGCTCGACACCACCGTGACGCCAGCGACAAAAACCGCCAGCCCCAGATGCGCCAGATGCATGCCACTAAACGAAGCCGGCATTGCCAGCAAGCCGCGCCAGAAAGAGGATTCTTTTTTCCAATTCAGCCTCAAGCGCCCAAACCAATCTAGAGCGGCCGTGATCGCCACCCACAGCGAGAGCCCCAAAGCCAGCGCCACGCCCCAGCGCCAGGTGTTACTCCAGAGAAACGGCAGTAACAAGCCCCCCACAATCGCAATGACCGCTGGCGCGCGCAAGGCGGCGACCATCTCTGTCGCCTCGTGCCGCTTCCAGCGCATCGTGCCGACCATACCGACCAGTAGCAGCATCGGCAGCATCAGCGGAATAAATACGCTGTTGAAATACGGCGGCCCGACCGACAGCTTGCCAAGACCCAGCGCGTCGATCAGCAGGGGATACAGCGTTCCCAGCATCACCGTCGCGCACGCGACGGTCAGCAGCACATTATTGGTCAGCAGCAAAGTCTCGCGCGAGCACCAGCTAAATACCCCGCCACCTTCCATCTTCGGCGCGCGCCACGCGTACAGCGCCAGCGACGAACCAATCACGACACACAGGAAAACCAGAATAAACATCCCGCGAGTCGGGTCGGTGGCAAACGCATGCACCGAAGTCAGCACGCCCGAACGAACCAGAAACGTGCCGAGCAGCGAGAGCGAAAATGTCGCAATCGCCAGCAATACCGTCCAGTGTTTGAACGCATTGCGCTTTTCGGCGACCGCCAGCGAATGAATCAGCGCCGTACCCGCCAGCCACGGCATGAATGAAGCATTCTCAACCGGATCCCAGAACCACCAGCCGCCCCAGCCCAGCTCGTAGTAGGCCCACGCGCTGCCGAGCATGATGCCCATCGTCAGCGACACCCACGCCGCCGCAGTCCACGGCCGGCTCCAGCGCGCCCACGCGGCATCAAGCCGCCCGGTCAGCAGTGCAGCAATGGCAAAGGCAAACGCGACCGAAAAACCGACATAACCCATATACAGTTGCGGTGGATGAAAAACCAAGCCGGGGTCTTGCAAGAGCGGATTGAGATCATTGCCATCGGGCGCGGCAGGCAGCAAGCGGGCAAACGGGCTGGATGTAAACAGAATAAACAGATGCAGGCCGAGCGAAACACAGCCAAGCACGCCGAGCACCAAGGCACGAACCAGCAGCGGAATACTGCGCGCAAGCAGCGCCACTGCAGCAGTCCAGCCCGACAACATCAGCACCCACAGCAGCAGCGAGCCCTCGTGCCCGCCCCAGACGGCAGCAAATTTATACAGATCGGGCAACAAGCGATTGGATTGCTTGGCCACATAAACCAGCGAAAAATCATCGAGCAGAAATGCAGCAGCCAGCAGCGCAAATGACGTAGAAAGCAGCAAAAACTGCAACAGTGCCGCAGGTCGCGTCATCCGCATCAATGCCTTGTTGTCTGTTTGCCCACCGCCAATCCCACAGGCCGCCAGCACCAGCGCGACCACGGTCGACAAAATCAACGTAAATAAACCGAGTTCACCAATCATTACTTGCCCTTTTAATAACCTACGGCCATGTATATTTTCAAATTCGAGTGTGCTTTGATGCCGTCATACTGGCCGCGTTGCGCGCCTAATGGCAAAGCCGGCATCCAGAGCAGAGTTCAATATCCATCGCGGCTGGATTCCAGCTTTCGCCGGAATGACGACATCGTTTAATTTGCGCGTTTCTCCGCCGCTTTCTGATGCGCCTTGTTCACTGCATCCTGCGCTTCGGGCGGCATGTAATTTTCGTCGTGTTTGGCGAGGACTTCAGTCGCGGTAAACAAAGTACCATCCCAACTGCCCTGCGCGACAACGCCTTTGCCTTCCTTGAATAAATCCGGCAGCAGGCCTTTGTAGCGCACCGTGATCGTTTTGTCGGTATCGGTGACGGCAAATTGCATCGTCACGCCGTCGCTCTGGCGTTGCAGCGACTTGTCAACGACCATGCCGCCAATCCTGAAAGCACGCCCCTGTGGCGCTTCACCGGCGATAACTTGCGTCGGGCTATAGAAAAAAACCAGATTTTCGCGAAAAGCATTGACGACGAAAAACGCCACCAGCGATAACGTCACCAGCGCGCCAGCAAGCCAGAACATACGTTTGCGACGTGGGCTCATGCGGACTCTCCTGCCTGCTTCATTTCGGCCAGCATCCGGGCGCGGGCGATTTGCTGCTGCGTTTGCAAACGGCTACGGTGCAGCAATACTCCCTCTATGCATAACGATACAGCGCAAACTGCAAAAGAGCTCCAGACATATACCCCGTAGCCACCCATGGCAAAAAATTCGGCCCAGCTGTTCCAGTACATTTCAATTCCTTTCATCACTGTTCTAATGCAATTGAAGATGCTTAAAAAGTAGCGAGCGCCCGTCAGAGCGTTGAGGCCGGAGCGCAGCAACCGGAATGTACTGAAGTACATGAGGATTGCGAGTACCCCCCGATGCGCTATCACGGAGCGCGCAGCACTTTTAAAGTATGTTCAACTCCTGCACCCAGCGCGTACCCGCCTCGCGCTGCAGGATTAAAACCCGCACCCGTCGCAGCGTCATCGCAATTGAATACATCCACGCCGCCAGCCCCATTAGCAGCATCGCCAGCAGCATGACCGAGGCCATGCTGCTGCCGCGGGTTGTGACCGACGCACCCTGATGCAGCGTGTTCCACCAGTAGACCGAGAAATAAATCACCGGCACATTGAAAACGCCGACAATCGCCAGCAATGATCCGGCCTGGTCGCTTCGATCCGGGTCGTCAATGCTGCGCGTCAGCGCGATAAAACCCAAATACAGAAAAAACAGCAGCAACATCGAAGTCAGCCGCGCGTCCCACACCCACCAGGTGCCCCACATCGGCTTGCCCCACAGCGCGCCGGTGACCAGCGACATCAGCGCCATCCACGCACCGGTCGGCGCGAGTGCCTGTGCCATCAGCGCCGACAGCCGCGTTTTCCAGACCAGATGAATCACCGACCAAAACGCCATGACGATATAAATAAACATCGCCATCCAGCTCGTCGGCACGTGCAGGAAAATAATCCGGTAGCCATCGCCCTGCTGCGCATCGCTGGGCGCAACGGCCATACCGATCCACAAACCGATTGCAGCCAGCAGCACCGCCAGCGCGGTCAGCCACGGAATTGCCCTGCCCGCCAGCGGGTAAAAGGTGCTCGGCGCAGCAAAATGGAACAGATGCCAGCTGGGTTTATTTTTGGGAGTATCCATAGTCATTTTTATCTAAAACTTTAAATCCTAGGGTCGGCTTTAGCCGACTTAGCAACTTTAATCATTCATGGTCGGCTGCGCTCTGCGTACCCTGCGGGCAAAGCCGACCCTACATTTTTGTCTTATTCAATCGCCAGCCGCAGCGCCTTGGCCGTCAGCCATGGCGCAAAAAATATCGCTGCACACGCCAGAGCCGCCAGCAAGGACAATTCGGCCATGCCGGACTGCCCCGCCGCGACCGCAGCCACTGCGCCGCTGCCAAAAATCAGCACCGGTGCGAGCAGCGGCAGCACCAGCAAGGCGAGCAAGACTTCGCCCTGACGCAAACCCAGCGTGAGCGCAGCACCGATGCCGCCCAGCGCAGTAATAATCGGCGTCCCAACAAGCAAGCTCGCCAGCAGCATCAGCCATTGCTCGGACGGCAGACCATATTGGATCGCCAGCAGCGGCGCAGCCAGCGCCAGCGGTACACTGGTCGCCAGCCAGTGCGCGGCAAATTTGCCGGCGACCATCATGCTCGCCGGATAAGGAGCGAGCAGCAATTGTTCGAGCGAGCCATCTTGCCAGTCGCTCTGAAACAGCCGAGGCAAAGACAGCAACACAGCCAGCAATGCAGCCACCCACAGCACACCGGGGCCAATCCGTAATAACCAGTTTGGCTCCGGACCAACGGCGAGCGGAAACAGCGTGGAAACCAGCACAAAAAACATCAGCCCAACGAGCACGTCGCCGCGCTGCCGCCAGGCCAGGAGCAGATCACGCGCGACCATATGGCCGAAAAATCGCAATGCGCTCATACGGACGTAAACCTCGCCGATTCCAGCTTCAGAATACAAGGGGCAGGTATTTCGCCAGGAAGCAGTTGATGCGAAGTCAGCAGCGCAATACCCCCTAAAGACAAATGCGCTGCAATCCAGTTCCCCAGCTCGGACTGCCCTGAGACATCGAGTGCAACCAGCGGTTCATCCATCACCCAGATCGGACGCGGTAAAGCCAGAAAGCGCGCCAGCGTCGCGCGGCGTTTTTGGCCTTGCGAGAGCTGGCGTACCGGTAAATCGACACAGGCAGCCAGCCCGACTTTGACCAGCGCTTGCAAAGCGGCGCTTTCAGTCAGCAGCACGCCTTGCAATCGGGCATGAAGCAGCAGATTTTCCAGCGGGCTGAGCGTGTCTTTCAAGGCATCGCGATGGCCGAGATAATGAAACTGGGCACCATAATCGTCCCCCCATCCGGCCGGTGTTCTGTCCTGCCAGCGGATCGGTGCCGTGTGTTCGCTCAAGCCAGCCTGCGACAATCCGGCGATGACTTTCAGCAAAGTCGTTTTACCGACGCCATTGGCACCCTGCAAATGCAGGCATTGCCCGGCGGACAGCGTCAACGAGACAGGATTGAATAAGGGTCGCCCGCCCCGCATCGCGGTCAGGCCTTCGATTTGCAACACGACAATTCCAGACTTTTGAGTTGAGCCACAGTTTACCTTGCTTACGCTCGGGCAAACGGTCGATTTTCTAACCCTTTCGGGGTAATGGCAGAAAGACTTAGCCTTGTTGGCCATCCACCCTGGCCTGCCAGTACATCGGCATATAAACGCGCCCCCACAGCAGCAGCGCAAGCAGCGCCAGCACTGCGGCGATCAGATACAAAGCCATTTGCCAGGCCGGAATCAGCTCGCCGAGTACCCGTGCCAGTGCGACACCGTGCATCGCCCAGTAAGCAGTCCACGCGATACCGGCGGCAACGAGCGGCCGTCCCGAATGCCCCAGCGTGACACGAGTAACAAAACCCAGCAGCATGGTGCAGAAAAAACCCAGCGTCAGCGCGTGCAGCGGCGCAAAGCCCAGTCCGGCATGACCCGACAATTGAAACAATTGAAGAAGATCACTGATGCTTTGCAAGGCCAGCGCAACGCCAGCCCAGGCAAAAGCGGCGTGCAGCATCGCCAGCAGTTTGACTTTAAAAGAGTGCCACAGCTGCCAGCGCCAGCTGGTATAAAGCAGAATCGCCGCCAATGGCAAATCAACAGGCAGGGTATTGACTCCCATCGCCTCAAAAACGGGGCGCAGCATCGATAACCCTACCAGGGTATACAAGAGCCAAGCCGGACGCCATGCGGTATAGGGCTGCAGCACATTGGCCGAGAAAAACGGAATCATCCGGTGGCTGACGCTGAGAAACACCGGCAGCAATAAACCCCAGATCCCCAGATTCACCGCCAGTTGCCAGGCAGCAATATTGCCGAACAGCAGCCAGACCAGCTGCGCCAGTAAACCGGCAAGCCCCAGAACAAATGCCCAGCCTATCGCTTGCGCGTGCGTTTTATCACCAACCTGGCTGCGGGCAATGGCCAGCCACCAGATTTGCGTTGCGCGGCTCCACGCCAGCCCTTGCAATGCCACACCCAGCAACATCCACGTCGCTCCCCAGCGTCCGGCCAGACACAAGACCGTCCCTGCCGCGTAGCCCAGCATCACCGGTGCGTATTGCCGCAACGCAGGGCTGGCGACATTGAGCCAGCGCGGGCCGGCGGTATAAATAAAGCCGAGCATGAAGAGCGGGAAAAAACCGTAAACCATCACGCTGCCATGCCAGAACAGCGCAGGCATACTGGGCGACAGATCGATGGAAAAACTGCGGCTGGACATTTCCAGCGTCCAGAGCAGAAAACTCATCAACAGCAAAGCCGCACCGGCCAGAAAGCCCAGCCGGTGCGGTGCCGCGACGATTGTTTTGAAGAGGGGTGATTTGAAATGAAGTTTCATCAGATAGACAGCTCGAACACGATGCCCCATCGTAGCGAGGGCAAGCAGAAGAATTCTTGCTTTATATCAGGAAGCCCGGCGGCGGCGGCTGACCATTAAGAGGTAGTCGGTCTATTCGACGTTGATCATCCAGTTCACTCCGAACCGGTCGGTCACATTGCCAAAACCGCGCGCCCAGAATGTTTTCTCGAAAGGCATGCAGATCTTGCCACCCTCGGCGAGCGCATTGAATAGTTGTTCGCCTTTGGCAAGATTATTCAGGCCTATCGTCAGCGCACAGCCCTGCATTTCAGGACAGGTCTGCCCCGGCATACCGTCAGACGCCATGATTTGCGAGTCGCCGACCGAAAAATTGGCGTGCATGATCAGCCCGTGACTTTCTGCCGGTAAATCGGCGGCCATTGGCGACTCGCCAAAGGTCTGCTTGAAATTCAGTCTGGCGCCGAGCAGCTGCTGGTAAAAAGCCAGTGCCTGCGCGCATTGACCGTTGAAAAACAGATAGGGTTGAACTTGCATGGCGGATTCTCCAGAGTGGGGGCAATCGCTTTATGATCGCAAACCATTACTCAAAAGCAGACCGGAAAATCCGCTATCCCCCGACTTGCGGTCACCACCAGCGATGAAAATGATGCACCGGGCCGATGCCGTGACCGACCTGCAAACGGTCGGCGTCGGCAATCGCTTTGAGCAACCAGTCTTTGGCATCGCGGACGGTTTCAGCCCAGTCGGCGCGTTGTGGACGCAAGGCAGTCAGCGCAGCCGACAACGTGCAGCCAGTGCCATGCGTATGGCGCGTCGCAATGCGCGCAGCGGGAAAATTCACCTCGGTCTCGGGTGTAATCAGCCAGTCCGGGCATTGCTCGCCGCCCAGATGACCGCCTTTCATCAGCACCGCTTTCGCACCGGCAGCGAGCAAGGCTCTGCCCTGCGCACGCATTTCGTCCTCAGACTTGGCCTCGGCACAATCGAGCAGCGCAGCCGCTTCGGGCAGATTCGGCGTAATGATGCTCGCCAGTGGCAATAACTGATCGCGCAAGGCATTGACCGCAGCAGGATCCAGCAGGGTATGCCCTCCTTTGGCAATCATGACGGTATCCAGCACGATATACTCCGGCTGGTATTTGCGCAGACTCTCGGCAACGGCAGTGATGATCTCGGCATTGGCAAGCATGCCCATTTTGACCGCATCAACGCGGATATCGCTAAACACCGCGTCGCACTGGGCGGTCACAAATTCGGCCGGCACCGGATGAACTGCGCTGACGCCCTGCGTGTTTTGTGCGGTCAGCGCGGTAATCACGCTCATGCCATAAGCGCCCAGCGCCGAGAAGGTTTTCAGATCAGCCTGAATCCCGGCACCACCGCCCGAATCCGAGCCGGCAATGGTCAGTGCATGGCATATCTGACGTTGATGAGCAGCAGTCATCATGAACCCTTTTTCAGATTGATTTCAGTTAACAAATTTCGCGTTGCCCGGGCAATATCCGGCTGGCCGCAAATCGCCGAAATCACCGCAACGCCATCGGCGCCGGCGGCGATCAACGGCGCCACTTTACCGCTGCTGATGCCGCCAATCGCTACCGCAGGCAAGCTGCCGGTACTGGCGAACATCGCGGCCATTTCGGCCGCGGCAATCACGGGTGACGCATCTTTTTTAGTGCTGGTTGGATAGACCGGCCCGACGCCAATGTAGTCAATACACGCCGCGATTTCCGGCGTCAGCAACTCATGCACATTGCCCAGATTATTGGTCGACAGACCGACGATTTTGTTCGGTCCAAGCAAGTCGCGCACCACGGCCACCGGTAAATCGCTTTGCCCGACATGCACGCCGTCGGCGTCAACGGCCAGCGCAATATCGGCGTGGTCATTAATAATCAGCGGGATGTTCAATGGTGTCAGCACCGCTTTCAATTGCTGCGCGCATTCAAGCCACTGGCGTTTTTTCCAGTTGGGTGCGCGCAATTGCACGACGGTAACGCCGTTTTCAGCCGCGATTTTTGCCGTTTCCACCATCCCGGCCATGCCACCGCACAGATCGGGATCGAGCACCAGATACAGGCTCAGATCGATTGGATTACGGCTCATGCCGTCACCTGGCGCAAAGATTGCGGATGAATGATGTGCAAGGCATCCAGAAATGGCGCAACAAAAGTGCCGGGGCCGTCACTGCATTCAACCGCGCGCTCGCCAGCCAGTGCCATCAGCGCACACGCGGCAGCAACGGCATTGAGCCGATTGGGCGCGTCGGCCAGAAAGGCGGCAACGACACTGGATAACGCGCAACCCGTTCCGACCACTTTGGTCATCAGCGGATGCCCCAGCTCGACCGCCCAGCTTTGCTCGCCATCGGTGATGTAATCAATCGCGCCGGTGACCGCCACGATAGCGCCGGTTTCCTTGGCCAAAGCCATCGCCGCCGCCAGTGCCGAATTCGAGCTGGCCGTACTATCGACACCCCGACCACCGCCCAACCCGCCCGCAAGCGCCAGAATTTCCGAACCGTTACCACGAATTGCAGCCGGTTTAAGCGCCAGCATCGCCTGGCATGCCTCGGTACGATACGCCAGTACGCCCGCCGCCACCGGATCGAGCACCCACGGTGTTCCTGCGGCATTCGCAGCTGCAATTGCCAGCTGCATCGCGTCCAGCCGCTCTGCGTACAGCGTACCGACATTGATCAGCAGTGCATCGGCCAGTGCAGCAAACTCGGCGACTTCTTCCCGAGCAACGATCATCGCCGGTGACGCCCCCATCGCCAGCAGGGTATTGGCCGTAAAGCATTGCACCACTTCGTTGGTCAGCACATGCACCAGAGGGGTATTGGCACGAACCCGCTCGAGTTCGTCGGCAAGCAAGGTAAAAGGAAAATCAGCAATAGAAGTCGGCATTGTGGTTACGGGTTCCAGACGAGCAATGGCGATATTGTACCTTCGAACAAAATCCGTAGTTTGATCTGGGCCGTGTTTTTTGCATTCATAAGCCGTCATAAACTGTCGCAAACTGATCCAGGCCGAATCCAATCAGCAAATCTTTGATCTTACTCACATTAGGCTGCGCGCCCATTGCCTACAATCGGCTTAATCATGAATTCAGGAGAAGGTCATGTCCAACTTGACCCCCCATCTTTTAGCAACCCAGTTTCTGGAATTGCCACTGAACAACCCGCTGATGAATGCGTCGGGGGTCTGGTGCAGCGTCGCATCGCAACTGGAAGCACTCACCGAATCGGCTGCTGGCGCCATGGTCAGCAAAAGCTGCACGCTGCAGCCGCGCGATGGCAATCCCGAGCCGCGCTACCGCGTGCTTGATGGTGAAAATCAGCCCTTTGGCAGCATCAACTCGATGGGCTTGCCCAATGAAGGTTTCAACTATTATCTGCGCTATGCGCAACGCCATGACTACGAAGCCAAGCCGCTGTTTATTTCGCTATCGGGTCTGACGCTCGACGACAATCTGACCATGGTCGATGCACTGAAGGACGCGGTATTACCGGCCCTGCTGGAAATCAATCTGTCGTGCCCGAATGTGCCGGGCAAATCGCAGACTGGCTACGACTTCGAAGCGATGGACATGATGCTGGCCGAGGTGTCATCGGGTTATCAGCGAGGGTTTGGCGTCAAACTGCCGCCGTATTTCGACATGGCGCATTTTGACGAAGCGGCCGAAATCCTGAATCGCTATCCGCTGGTCGCTTTTGTCACCTGCATCAACTCAATCGGCAATGCACTGGCGATTGATCTGGATTCCGAAACCACGCTGATCAAACCCAAAGACGGTTTTGGCGGGCTGGGTGGCGATTTTGTTTTGCCTACGGCGCTGGCTAATGTGAATGCCTTTTACCGTCGTTGCCCCGAGAAAGCCATCATCGGCTGCGGTGGCGTGAAATCCGGTCGTGACGCTTTTCTGCATATTCTGGCCGGGGCAACGCTGGTGCAAATCGGCACCAGCCTGCTTGAAGAAGGCCCGGGCATTTTCCCGCGCGTACAGACCGAGCTGGCCGCCATCATGGTCAAGAAAGGCTATCAAAGCGTCGATGAATTCAGAGGCAAGCTCAAAACACTCTAAGTGCACAGGGGTATATTCATACAAGGCACACCCTTATTACCCTTGAAGGATATACCTCAATATTCTACCGGCACCGGATCAAGGCTGCGCCACAGATACCAGGTGGCGACCGAACACCACGGCTGCCATTGTTCGGCAAGCTGACGCAGCTCGGCACGGGGTTTTCGCTCGTCCTGATGATAATGCAGCGCAATCGCGCGGATCAGTCCGATATCGTCGAGCGGCAGCACGTTCGGACGCGCCAGATAGAAAATCAGGAACATCTCGGCGGTCCAGCGGCCAATGCCTCGGATCGACACCAGCTCTTTGATAATGTCTTCATCGTCCCAATCATGCCAATCGCCAGGATTGAGGCGGCCTTCATGATGATGGCGCGCCAGATCGCCCAGATATTCGACTTTGCGCTGCGACAGGCCGCAAGCGCGCAGCTCTTCAACGCTGGCCGCCAATACCGCGCGGCTATTCACCTCGCCGAGAAACGCCGCCAGCCGGTTCCACACCGAATCGGCCGCTTTGACCGAAATCTGCTGCCCGACAATCGAGCGCGCCAGCGTATGAAACGCATCGCCGCGCGTGCGCAGACTGATTTCAGGATATTGCGCAATCAGTTGCGCCATCACCGCGTCCACGGCCGCTAGCTCAGTAATGGCTTGATTCCAGTAATCCGGGCGTTCGATCATCATGGCGGCTTAGTCGCCTGCCACGGTCATCTTATCGATCAGAATCGCGCCGACTTTGCGGCTGCTCGATGCGAGCGCATCGTCGCCAATTGCGATAATGCGCTGATACATCTCGCGCAAATTACCGGCAATCGTGATTTCTTCAACCGGATATTGAATGATGCCGTTTTCAACCCAAAAGCCCGCCGCGCCGCGCGAGTAATCACCGGTGACCATATTGGTGCCGTGGCCGAGCAATTCGGTCACCAGTAAACCCGTTCCCATTTTGGCGAGCAGGCTGCTGGCCGGATCGGTTGGCGTCACAAACAGATTATGCGGGCCACCCGCATTGCCGGTGGTATCCATCCCCAGCTTGCGTGCAGAATAGCTCCCAAGGAAATACCCCTGCTGAATCCCGCGTTCGACCACGGTACGCGCCGAGGTTGCAACGCCTTCGGCGTCGAATGCGCCGCTGGCAAAGCCGCGTGGTGTAAATGGATCTTCGGTAATCGTCACAATCGGTGAAAACACTGGCTTGCCTAAGCTATCGAGCAGAAAACTGGATTTGCGGTACAGGCTGCTGCCCGATACCGCGTTGATCCAGTGGCCGATCAAAGAGCCAGCGACCGACGCTTCAAACAGCACCGGGTATTCGCCAGTTTTCAGGCGCCGAGCGCCAAGGCGGCGCACAGTACGCTCGCCGGCCCTGCGCCCGACTGCGGCAGCCGATTCCAGATCAGACGGTGCACGCGCTGCGGTGTACCAGTAATCACGCTGCATGCCGCTGTCATCTTCGGCAATCACTGCGGCCGAAATGCTGTAGCGGGTGCTGGTGCCCGATCCCATAAAACCTTGCGAATTGCCGTAAACCCAGCGCGAAGCCGAAGTCGACACGGTGGCACCGTCGGAATTATCAATCCGCTCGTCAACGGCCAGCGCAGCCTGCTCACACTGCCGCGCCAGCTCGATCGCATCTTCGACCGATAAATCCCACGGATGGTACAAATCCAGATCGGGAAACACGCTACACAGGCGCTTGGGATCCGCCGGGCCGGCAAACTCGTCGGCGGCGGTGTATTTGGCAATCGCCAGCGCGGCTTTAACGGTATCGGACAGCGCTGCGGGAGAAAAATCGCTGGTGCTGGCGTGCCCCTTTTGCTGCCCCAGATAAACGGTGACGCTGATGCCTTTATCGCGGTTGTATTCTATGGTTTCGACTTCGTCGAGTCGCACCGAGACATTCTGCCCCGACCCTTCGGAAGCCTCGACATCACAGGCGGTCGCGCCCTGTTGTTTGGCCATATCGAGGACTTGTCCGGCCAATTGGCGCAAAGCGGTTTCGCTAAAACTGAATTCAGACACGTATTAGGTTTCCGTTGGAGAGGTTAAGGCAGGTATAGCAAGAAGCTTGAGCCCAATTTTGTTATCATACTGCTTTTGCACCGGCGTTAGATATCCGATATGGCCAAACCACAACACGACGATGAAATCGAAGGCGTCAGCAAGTCTCAGCTCAAACGCGAAGCTACTGCATTGCAAGAGCTTGGCGCAACGCTGATGACGTATAGCACCAAGCAGCTCGCACCGCTGAATTTGCCCGAAAAACTGATCGACGCACTCAATGAAGGCCGCCGGATTACCGCCAATGGCGCAACCGCCCGTCACAAGCAGTACATCGGCAAAATCATGCGCGATATTGATCCGGCGCCGATTTATGCTTTTCTGGATGCACTCAATGGTGATTCGGATAAGCATACCGCCTGGCTGCATCAGGTCGAACGACTGCGCGAGAAAATGCTCGTCGATACCAAAACGGTCGAGCAGTTTATTGCTGACTTTCCCGAAGTTGATATCCAGCATCTGCGTCAATTGATTCGCAATGCAATCAAGGAACGTCAAGCACAGGAAAGCGGCAAGCACGTGCCGCCCAAAGCATTCCGCGAATTGTTCCAGCTGATCAAATCGCACATCAAAGAGCCAGCGCTGCCCAGCCTGACTGACGGCACCGAAAACGAGGATGGCGACGAATGAGTATTGCCGTGAAAGGCCTGTTGTTTGACATGGATGGTACTTTGATCGACTCGCGATCCTGTATCGAGCTGCTATGGCGTAACTGGGCTCAACGGCATAATCTCAACTTCGCCGAAATTCAGGCCGTCATGCATGGCCGCCGTGGCATTGAAACGATCCAGATCGTTGCGCCGCATCTGGATGCACAAAGCGAAGTTGAACTGCTACTGGCCGAAGAAGCGCTGATGCTGGAAGGCACGGTGGCGATTGCGGGTGCGCATGAACTATTGAGCAGCCTGGAACCCCATCAGTGGGCGGTGGTGACTTCGGCACCCCGCGATCTGGCGCTGGCCAAGCTGGCTTTCGCTGGCCTGCCACTGCCCACGCATATTGTCGGCGCTGATGATGTAACCGAGGGCAAACCCCACCCTGCCCCATTTCAAATGGGCGCAGCCAAACTGGGGCTCAATGCCGATCAATGTCTGGCTTTTGAAGACGCTGGCGCAGGGATACGCTCAGCTCACGCAGCAGGTGCCTCGGTGTGTCTGGTGACCGGTGCTGGCGGCAAAGACGAGCATGGACTGGCGCAGTGGCAAATCAGCCATTATTCGCAAATTCAAGTTCAGCCCAACGGCGACTCAATCGATGTGAGTTTTAAATCCAATGAATGATGTATTGAAAATCGGTCTGGTGTCGATTTCGGATCGCGCCAGCAGCGGCGTATACGAAGACAAAGGCATTCCGGCCTTACAGGAATGGCTAAGCCAGGCGCTCGCCAGCCCGTTTGAAATCGTCAGCCGTCTGATCGCCGATGAGCGCGATCTGATCGAAGCGACGCTGATCGAGCTGGTCGATATCGACGCGTGCCATCTGGTGCTGACTACCGGCGGCACCGGGCCGGCCAAACGCGACGTGACACCCGATGCGACGCTGGCGATCATGGATCGGGAAATGCCCGGCTTTGGCGAGCAAATGCGCCAGATCAGCCTGCATTACGTGCCGACGGCCATTTTGTCGCGCCAGGTCGGCGTGATTCGCGGCAGCAGCCTGATTCTGAATCTGCCAGGGCAGCCCAAGTCGATCAGGGAAACGCTCGAAGGCGTCAAGGATCAGGATGGAAACGTGCTGGTACACGGCATTTTTGCTTCAGTGCCGTATTGCATCCAACTGCTTGAAGGGCCGTATGTCGAGACCAACTCGGCAGTCATCAACGCCTTCCGCCCGAAAGCAGCGATTCGCATCAACAAGGAAATAGCATGAGCGGCAAACTACTCGATTGCGTCACCATCGAAACGGACTCCAATCCAAGCGCAGCGGTGATTTGGTTACACGGCTTGGGTGCCGATGGTAATGATTTTGCACCGATGGTTCCCGAGCTGGGGCTGCCCGACGAGCTGGCGGTACGGTTTATTTTCCCGCATGCACCAACCATGCCCATCACTTGCAATAACGGCTATGTGATGCGCGCCTGGTACGACATCGTGCATTTCGACCAAATCAGCCGTCAGGCCGATATCGCAGGCGTAAAAGCCAGCGTCCAATATGTGCGTGATTTGATCGCGGATCAAAATGCCAAGGGGATACCCACCCACCGTATCATTCTGGCGGGCTTTTCGCAGGGCGGTGCAATTGCCTATACCGCAGGTTTAACTCATCCGGAGCCACTGGCCGGCATCGTCTGTCTGTCGACCTATTTGCCGGATGAATCCTTGCTGAGCCAGAACAGCATTGCTGCGAATCAGGCGACGCCACTCTTGGCAGCGCACGGCAGTTTTGATCCGGTGGTTGGTCTTGCGCTGGGCGAAAAAGCCAAAAACTACGTCAGCGGGCTGGGCGTGGATGTGGTCTGGCAAACTTACCCAATCCAGCATTCGGTTTGCCTGCCCGAAATACAGTTGATCGGTCAGTTTATCAATCAGCAACTCGGTACTGCTGGCGTTTAAGCGCTCATTTTCCGCCAATTTTCGATCAAATTTGCCTATCCCTATCCAAAATACAATCGCGTTTTTGGATAGGGCATTTCCCGTATATCTCCCGTTTTCGCTGTCATCTGATCTGATCAACCCTTGAGCTTATTGAAATTTAACCGATAGTAGAAATTGATTATCTATTCATGAGCTCATATCCGCATGTCGCAAGAAATCGTACAAGCTAGCGTACTCATTGCCGATGACTCATCAACGGTCCGGCAATCGATCCGGATGACGCTGGCTCAGGCGGGCATTACCCGCGTCGAAACGGCCAGCAGCATCGGGGAAGTACGGCGCAAACTGAAAAATTCGACTTTTGACGTCGTGCTGTGTGACTTTCATTTTGGTGAAGGAATGAATGGTCAGGAGCTGCTCGAAGAATTACGCAACAGCGGCGAGCTGCCGCTCTACACCATCTGGATCATGATTACCGCCGAAGCCTCGTATGAAAAAGTCGTTTCTGTGGCCGAAATCGGACCCGACGATTACATGATCAAACCGTTCACCAGCAACAAACTGACCGACCGCATTTCCAATGCCTGGAAGCGAAAAAGATTTTTAAAACCCATTTACGACAAAATCAACGAAGGCGATCTGCCCGGCGCCATCAATGCTGCCAAGGAGCTGATTCCCAAAGCCACCGGCTTTAGCACCGATCTGATGCGGCTGCTGGGCTCGCTACTGCTTGAAGCGGGGCGTCTTGACGAAGCCGCCCGGCTATTTGCAGAAGTGCTCGCCAAGCGCATTGTGCCGTGGGCCAAACTGGGGCTGGCCAAGGTATTTAGCCGGCAAGGCAAACGTACCCAGGCCGAAAACGTTCTGCTTGAATGTATTTTCGAGCATTCGCAATACGTCGATGCCTATGAAGAACTCGCCATCATGTATATGGCCGATGGCCGCCTGACCGAGGCGATGGATATTTTCGACAAATGCCTGAGCCTGACGCCCAATAACGTCAGCCGTCTGCAAAAATCGGGCAATCTGGCCAATATGCTCGGCGATACCGCCAAGGCCAAAGAGCTGCTGGGTCGAGCCGTACTGTGCGGCGGCAACTCGTCCAGCCTGTCGGGCGAAACCGTTTTGCAACTGGCGCTGGCGGCCAAGCGCGAAAAAAACTCGTCGGACACCGACAAATACCTGCGCATGGTCAAAGAAATGGCCAAGCGCGACGATACAGTCAAAAACCAGATCATGAGCTTTATTGCCACGGCGCTGTATGAAGGCAATCCGCAAATGCTCGAACAAGTCATGCCGCATATGTCCGAATCGGATTTCAACCTCGAAATGGCCGTCAGCTTTATCATGGCCGCCGATCTGGTCTGCCCGCCGACGGCAGAAAACGAACAAGCCAACTCCGGCGCGGTGCCCTATAACTGGCTGCAACAAATCGCACAGCGCTTCGTCACCACGCGGCATATTTCGGGCATGCTCGAAAGCGCGGCCAATATGCGGCCACTCTGGCAGCAATTTATCCAGCAATCCGGCGCCGAAATTATCGAGCTTAACCATGAAAGCGTACAGCTGATGCTCAAAGCCGAATTTGGCGAGGCGCTCAATATGCTGCTACCGAAGGCCAAACACACGCACAATGTGCGGCTGATGCTCTCGACCAGTCACGCCATTATCAAGTACCTGAAAAGCGACCCCGAAATCGAAGACAATGAACGCTTCAAGCTCGTTAGCGAGGCTCACCAGTTTATCGAGCGGATTTCGGGGACTGTCGATGCCGGCACTTACCACATGCTCCGGGACGAGCTGGGCGAAATGACTGGCGGACGCACCAAGCTTCTCAATGGGATCAGATAATACCCATCCTGTTAGCTATCGACTTCAGTAGGGTCGGCTTTAGCCGACAAATACAACCATAAGTCACAAAAGGTCGGCTAAAGCCGACCCTACATATCGGGCTGAAATAGCCAGTCAATCAAAATACCCATACAGGTATATCAATGCAGCAATTGATACAATTTATTTAGAAAGCAATACCCATCAATCCGTTGCGATATCGACCTGTATCACCGCCAGACTGTTTGCAACATCAGCCGGGCTGAGGCAAACCAGAAAACCGCGCTTGCCGCCATTAATATAGATTTTTTCCAGCGCCAGAATGCTTTGCTGCATATACACCGGCATCACTTTTTTCGTTCCGAATGGTGAAGTGCCGCCGACCATATAGCCACTGTGTTTGTTTGCCACTTCGGGCGTGCAAGGCGTAATGGTTTTGCAGCCGATAAAACGCGCCAGATTTTTGGTGCTGACTTCTTTATCACCATGCATCAGCACGACCAGCGGCTGCTTGTTTTCATCCTGCATGACCAGCGTTTTGACGACGCAATGCTCGTCAACGCCCAGCTCGCGCGCCGAAACAGCCGTACCGCCTTTTTCCTCGTAAGCATACAGATGCTCGGTAAATGCAATTTTGTGCTGGCGTAAAAACCGGATCGCCGTTGTGACCGGCATTTTTTCATTCATGACAAGTTCCCCAAACGGGATTAAAATACCCGACTAATCTACTCAACTTTTTTAATCGCCATGTCCACCCCGCTCGCCCAACTGGCGCTCAAGCCCCGCTTTAGCACGCTCAATGAACGCTTCTGGGATATCACTCTGCCAACGCCGATGCCAGCGCCGCACGTCGTCGCGCTCAATCACTCGCTGGCCGAGCAGCTCGGCATTCATTTTGCCCAAGACGAACAACTGGCCGATTATCTGATCGGCAACCAATTACCGCAAGGCAGCACGCCCCCCTTTTACCCCATCGCCAGTGTGTATTCCGGCCACCAGTTCGGCGTCAATGTCCCGCAACTGGGCGATGGGCGCGCGCTGTTGATTGCCGAATTTAGCGATCCGGCCGGGCAACACTGGGAAATGCAGCTCAAGGGCGCAGGCCCGACGCCGTATTCGCGGCGAGGCGATGGACGGGCAGTATTGCGCTCGACGATCCGTGAATACTTGGCCTCCGAGGCATTACACCACCTGGGTATCCCGAGCAATCGGGCTCTTGCCATCGCAGGCTCGCCGCAAAAAGTCTGGCGCGAAACCCCAGAAACCGCCGCCGTGCTCACGCGGCTGGCACCGACATTTGTCCGCTTCGGCCATTTTGAATATTTCTTTTATCAGGGCGAGCCAGAACGGATCAAGGAGCTCGCCGATTGGGTTATCGCGCATCACTACCCCGACTGCGCGAGCGCCGAAAATCCGTATCTGGCCATGCTCGACGCCGTCATTGCGCGCACCGCCAAACTGATCGCACACTGGCAAGCCGTCGGTTTCTGCCACGGCGTGATGAATACCGACAATATGTCGATTTTGGGGCTGACCATCGATTACGGCCCCTACGGCTTTTTGGACGGTTTTGACGCCGCACACATCTGCAACCATTCCGACGACTCTGGCCGCTACGCCTACAACCAGCAACCGCAAATCGGCCTGTGGAATCTGCACTGCCTCGCGCAAGCACTGTTGCCGCTGGTCGACAAGGACGAGCTGCTCGCCGCCTTGGCGCAATACCAATCGCTATTTGAAGCCGCTTTTTCCGAGCTACTGCACGCCAAACTGGGTTTTACAGAATGGCTTGAGGATGACTGGACGCTGGTCACCGACCTGTTCGAGCTGATGCAGGCGACGCACACCGACTGGACGATATTCTGGCGCACACTGTCGCACTGGACAGTCACGCAAAACAGCGCCGCGCTGCGCGACCTCTTTCTCGCCCGTGATGATTTTGACCACTGGCTCGCGCGTTATAGCCAGCGGCTCGACGATGGCATCGACGCTGCAGCACGCAGCGCAGCGATGCTCGCCGCCAACCCCAAATACATCCTGCGCAATTATCTGGCCGAAATCGCCATCGCCCAAGCACAAGAAGGCGACTTTAGCGAAATCGAACGCCTGCAACGCTGCCTGATGCGCCCGTTCGACGAACAGCCCGAATTCGAACACTACGCCGCCTTGCCACCCGATTGGGCGAACGGGATTGAGGTGAGTTGTTCGTCATAGTCGATCAAAGGGTATATCAATCAAAGCCATGCCAGTATTTACCCAGATAGCAATACCACGGCATGTATATGAAAACATCATTACTCGATGTGAATTTGGCAACAGTTGCAGCGAGGGCTGCCGCAGCATTGCGCGGTGCACCAAGTGAAGTGCGCCCGATATCGTTTGCAAGATTTGGGATTAGCCGTTTAATCGCCCAGCTAGCACCGGGGCGTATAGTTTTTTGCAAACTCGAGGAATGCGGCAAGATTCATCGGCTTGGCGAACAGATAGCCCTGGCCAACGTCGCAGCCCATCTGGCTCAGCATTTTCCGGTCTTGATCTGTTTCCACGCCTTCGGCCGTACTTTTCATCTGCAGCTTGTGCGCGATGTCGATGCTGGACTCAACAACGACGCTGAGGATCTCGCTCTCGGTAAAATCCTTCACAAATGACTGGTCAATTTTCAATTCACTAAACGCAATGCGCGTGAGTTGCTGCATGCTGGAGTAGCCAGTTCCATAATCGTCAATCGAGAGTGTGAATCCGCGCATGCAAAGCCGGGCCAGATTTTCCAGTACACGCCCGATATCCGAAATAGCGGCTGATTCGGTAATTTCGAGCACGATATATTGGGGATCAACGCCGGCATTGCGTACCACTTGCGTCAAATGGTCGGCCAGATTTTCGTCATGCAGCGAAACCAGCGAAATATTGACTGAAATGCTGAGTATATGGCCGCGTTCGATCAGCAAACGGCATGCGATTGCTGATTTTTCGAGAATCAACAGCGTCAGATCATCAATTAAACCGTTGACTTCAAGTGTCGGGATAAAAGCGGCCGGACTAATTTCACCGTATTCTGGATGTAGCCAGCGAGCCAATGCTTCAGCTCCGATCAATCGTCCTGTTTTCAAATCAACCTTGGGTTGAAAATAGGGTTCAATCTGATTGGCACGCACGCCCTGCAAGATTTCTTCAAGCTCAAACTGCCGTGCCGCGCCGACTTGCGCCCATTTAGCGTCCGATTGTTTATATTGCGCGAGTATTTCCTGCAGACGCTCCCGCAAAATCGGTTTTTCGACCGTCCCCAATAGTTCGATGTCGTACATCTTGACCATTCGGCTGACCGACGACAGCACCTTCCGATCCAGCGCACTGGTAATGATGACCGAGATATTGCGACTTTCTTTGCCAAGGTGGCGCAGAAATTCCATGCCGTCCATTTCGGGCATATTCAAATCACAGACGGCAATATTCTGAGCCGTTGCGTCCATTTTTCGCACGACTTCCAACGCCTGTTTGCCGTTACAGACCTCATTAATCGACGTCACGCCCAAAGATTGCAGCATTTCGACGACCATGTGTCGCTGGAAATCATCATCCTCAACGACCAGGAGATTCAATTGACTGGCCTGCATTAATCGTATTCCTCACAATGATCAGGAAATGTCTATTTCACTGAAATACTGATCCAGCTTTGCCATTACGTCATTCATGGCCGCTTTATTCTCTTCGCAAGCCCGGTAATCATGCCGGTTGGCTGCCAGTTCAATCGCTGCACATACGGTCGACATCTCCACGGCACCGACCATACGGCAGGAGCCTTTCATTCGATGCGCGGTGTGCTCAAGTTGTGACATGTCGCCCTGTTCCAATGACTGGATGAGCTGGGTGTAATCGATCTGGATGTGTTTGTGAAAATCATTCAGCAGACGGACTTGCGATAATCGGTCAGGAAAAATTTGCTGCAAGATCTGTGGATCAATAGGCCCGTTGTCTGCGCGCTCACTGGCTTGCTCTGTTGCAGTAGCAGAAGAAGGCACGCCCTGCTCGCTGAGGTATTTCTGCAGCATGGCTTTAAGCTCAGCCAGCCGAGTGGGTTTAACCAGCAGCTCATCAATGCCGACGGATAAACAGCGTGCGGCTTCTTCAGGCAGTGCATTCGCGGTCCAGGCAATGATCGGCGTGCGGGCCAGGCCATGATTCGATTCTTGTTCGCGCACTGCCATGGCAAAGGTGTAACCATCCATTTGCGGCATATGGCAGTCGGTGATAATCAGCGCAAAACGCCCTGTTTCCCACATTGACAGCGCCACCCGGCCATTCTCTGCTGTTTCGGCTTTTAATCCGAGTATGTTGATCTGGTTGGCCAGTAAGTCGCGATTGATGGGATGGTCATCTGCGATCAGAATGAGCGGCGTCTCTGCCCGGTGGTGAATCAGCGGTTGTACGACACGCTGCTCCAGCTCGGGGTGCAACTCATGGATCACTACGCCCGGCTCATCAGACGCTTCCAGACTCAGCGTCAAGCTGAAGATGGAGCCTTGCCCTGGCTCACTGCTCAAACCGACCTCCCCACCCATCGCTTCGGCCAAACGGCGACAGATGGCCAGACCAAGTCCTGTGCCGCCGTATAAGCGTGCCGTGTCAGCGCCGCCCTGCTGATAGCTCTGAAACAGCTTGATTTGATCCTCTCGGGATATGCCGATGCCCGTGTCGTGCACCGAAAAGCGGATGCGTTCCCGGTTTCCGATCTGCTCCAGCAGCTCGGCGCGGATTTCAATGGATCCCTGCCGGGTAAATTTGATCGCATTACTGACAAAATTATTGAGGATCTGCGACAAGCGGAGTGGATCAACAATATGCGAGCGGCTAAGACGTGGGTCGGCATGCTGGCTGAGTACCAGTCTTTTGGCGCTGGCAACCCGTGAATAGGTATTAACCACTTCCTGCAATAATTGTGGCACCGAGCTCGCTTGCAAGGAGAGCTCCAGTTTGCCCGCTTCGATTTTTGACCAGTCGAGAATGTCGTTCAGAATGCGCAACAGCCCCCGCGCCGAATTCCAGGCCACGTTCAGGGTTTCGTATTGTCCTCTTTCAAGCGGCGTCATCGACAGCAGCTCCAGCATGCCCAGCATGCCGGTCAAAGGGGTACGAATTTCATGACTGATCGTGGCCAGAAATGAATCCTTGGCACGATTTGCCTGCTTGGCTCGCGCCATCGCTTGCGTCAATTCATCAATAAATCGTTTACGCTCACCGATATCACGCAAGATGCCGGCGAAAAAGCGCTGCCCGCTCACACGATACTCACTGATGCTGAGTTCGAGTTCGACCAGCCTGCCCGTTTTATGCTGGCCTGCTATTTCGCGACCGATGCCAATCACACGCGGCACATTCGTTTGTTTGTAATTTTCAAGATATTGATTGTGCTCGCTGTGTTGCGGCTCGGGCATGATCATCGAAACATTGTTCCCGATGAGCTCGGTCGTGGTGTAACCCAG
Source organism: Chitinibacter sp. S2-10 (assembly GCF_046530675.1). Lineage (GTDB taxonomy): Bacteria > Pseudomonadota > Gammaproteobacteria > Burkholderiales > Chitinibacteraceae > Chitinibacter. Next base: position 3,002,583 of record NZ_CP172558.1, read on the forward strand.
GATGCGTTCCAGCGCGGGATTGGCGCTACGCACGGTGCCGTTGCTATCGATGGTGATCACACAGTCGTACAGATTCTCAAGAATGGCCTGCTGCTCTTCTTCCTTGGCATGCAAAGCCTCCAGCGCGCTCGTCCGCTCCTCGATGCTCTCTTTGATCTGAGCATTTAGCCGCTCCAGATCCAAAGCCTTGTTACGCTCTCTTTCATGCGCGCCAGCGAGCTGGAAATAAAGCCGGCTATATTCCAGCAGCAATAGAAGCAGTACAAAACTGGTCGCCAACAGGCCATAAATGCGGCCAGCATAAAAACCGAGATCAAAGCGGCCCGCATTGAGCACGGCAGCCAGTGCAATATCAAAAATCCAGGCACACATTACGACAGTCAGCCACAGATCAAGAATCGTATGCGGCCGCTGCCGCCAGAGAATAATCAAGGCGAGCACGCTCAGCACCCAGGTACTGGTGAGGATCACCGAACCTATTGGGGTGTAGTGATTATTGAGCAGGATGGCTGGAATATTGACCTGAGCGCCGGTCACCAGATATGTGAAGCCCGTGACCATGACGGCCACCATCGCAATACCCGCCAAAATAGCTACGCTTGGACTGCAGCGCCACTGCCACGAGTTGGGCGCAGCTTTTTTGAGCTGCACATAAGCAATAAGAAAAAGTGGAAATCCACCATGCCAGAATGCATATAACCAGGCGGTACTCTGCCGCCCGGCGCCCAGTAAACCTGATGGTGCAAACAGGCCTGGAAAAGTCAGCATGTGGGCCACGGTCATCAGCGCACTAAACAAATAGCCGCAGGCCAAGACCCACAGCGCGGTAGAGCGCAAAATGCAAAACTGGCTAAACAGTAAAATGACCGTGATCAGATCAGTAATAATAAGCGCGGATTCATAGATTGGGATGAAAGCATCCACACGGGCTAACGGCAGCTTTGCGAACGGCACTGCAATAAGAAAAGCGATAGAGGACAGCAGGACGACCGCGTACGCAAGGCGGATATCACTCCGCTCTGCGGGTAAGGTTGACAAGAATTCAGAACTTGCCTCAAACGGTTTCAATTTAGCCCCCATTTGACTCTGGCTAGACCACTGCGATAACTCGTTGGATTATTGCCAACCACACTGCGCGCTTAGCGCCATGTGTCCAGATGTGATAAGTAATTGCTGCAACAGGGAAATTGATCGACAACCCCTACATCACCTTAGGCCTTCCTGAATAAAGTTAGCAACGTCTACGCATAAATAATGACGACAGGCTGTCTGTAAAGTATCAGCTCACCACTGAATATATGGCCGTCATATTGTGCAGGGGTGGTGGCAACAATCAGCAGCGCAAGCGCGGCTCAAAATGAGTCATCACGCAACGCAGGACGAAACCGCGTCAGCGGCTTTCGACTTGGCATATTCATACCTCGTCGGACAAGGCCTCGGACTCACCCGATCCAAGGGTATCTTCATGAAAGCAAAGACAGGATTGCCTTATGGAGCAATACAATGGCATGTATATACATAAATCTGGGCTATGTGGATTTCCCCGCAACTGCGCCGAGCGAGACATACCGTAGCTTGGCGGTTTACTGCTTTAGCATTGGCCATAGACTAAAGCTGGCGATGGGTGGCATTGTTCCGTCAACTGTCGCAGCACGACAACGGAAATCCCCCTGCGGGAAACGCGCATTGAAAACATCGCGCCAAAGGCGCATAAAACAAAACCGCCAGCATCAATCCAGCGGTTTGTATTCAATCGATAGAGGGTATCCGACGCGAAGCGGCAATCCGCCAAACACCCTGCGGCGCAATGCCTTCGGCGATAAGACCCTAGAGTGCCGCAGCGGCTAGTGGCTGTGCTTGCGGTATTTCTTGTCAGCGTACATCGCGGCGTCGGCCAGTTGGATAGCGTCTTGCGGCGTAGACGTATGCGGATCGACCATGACCACGCCGATGCTGGCGCCCTGATACACCAGCTGGGCCGAGCCCAGATCGTAATTACCCAGCAGCAGCGGCGCGATCCGCGCCCTGATGGCTGAAATGACTTCGGCGACTTCCAGTGCAGGCGCAGACACCAGGCCGCCGACGACAAATTCGTCGCCGCCCAGCCGGCCCAGCAAATCGCCTGCGCGCAATCCGTCGGTGAGCCGCTGCCCCACTGCAATCAGGAAAGCGTCGCCGGCATCGTGCCCGTACACATCGTTGATCTGCTTGAAACCGTCCAGATCGATAAAGGCGATGACAACGTGTTGCTCGTTGCGCTGCGCCTGCGCAAACATCCGCGCAAACTCCTCGAAAATTGCCCGCCGGTTGTGCAAGCCGGTCAGCGCATCGGTGTATGAATACGTCTGCAGCGCCGAATTGGCCGATTGCAATTGCTGCAATAGCTGCTCTTTTTGCGCGTATTGCGCAATCAGCTGGGCAAACAGCTGCAAAAACTGCAGCCCTTTGGGCGTCAGCGGTTTTGTCTCCGAGCTGGCCGCGCACAAAGTGCCATACAGGCTGCCATCTTCCAGATAAATCGGCGTACTCGCATAAGTCGCGATCCCCAGCACCCGCGCCGCATCCGAATCGCCCCAGCAATGCGCGACATCGTTGGTATACGGTGTGTTTTCTTCCAGCGCGCGTTTGCACAAGGTATCGCCCCAGGGCACCGACAAACCTTCCGGAATCGTCATCGACTTGCTGTTTCTGGCATACAGAATACTTTGCAAGCCCTGCTCCAGATCGATCTGCGTCAGATACGTCGATTCAAGATCGGTCACCAGCTCCAGCATCGACAGTAACTGCCGCACCAGACCTTCAAAGGTTTTTTCCGATCCCAGTGCGCTGGACAGGATGGGAATGAGATTTTTCGACATATTCGAAATCCGTTTCAATCTGGATGGGGCTTACAAACGGGTCGTACCGACCTCTACTTTGTAAGTATGCTACAGCGTCTGAACTAATTCCAGAGCTGCCGCTCCGGTTTTCGCGCCAATGCGACGAACGAAAAAGGCGCTGAAAATGCGCGCTGCCGACGCATTAAATCTGCGCATCCAATCAGCGGCACAGGCCGGCGCTAGTCACTGCGATCCGGCCAGCGCATAATCGCCCTGAGCACGCTTATTTTGTGCACACCGCACCGGGCAAAGGAATCATCGATGAAAATCAAACCGGGAATCAGCGCCGCCGTTCTGTCGCTCAGCGTACTGGTCGCACAGGCCGCCCCGGCGCCGTGGCATTTGTGGGCCAGCAAGCTCGACGGCAAGCTCGTTTGCGCCCAAACCTCGCCGGGTGAAGGCTGGCGGCTGTTCAAGGGGCCATTCAAAGACGCCAACTGCACCCCGCCCTCGCCGACGCCATCACAGCGCGTGAAGTAGTGTAGGTCGGATGAGCCGAAGGCGTTATCCGACGGTCATGTGATGAATCAAGCGGCATTGGCGGCTATGCGCCGCGGCACTTACTTTTCTTTGCTGAGCCAAGCCTGCTGGCGCAGGCGGTAAACCGGCGGTTTCGCCCGCCGGACGACGTGACGTAGCTTGGCAACTTGTTGCCATAGCGAAGGCCGTGGCCTAAGGCCAGCAAGGGGCGTCTTGCTCGCCCCTTGCAACCCTCGCGCGACTCCACGGGCAATCCGTTCTAAGTGGTGACAGGGGTATATCAATCAAAACAAGATCAAGATTGACCTTCAGAGCAACACCTAGGCATGTATATGCCGCAATGGTAGGGCTGCGGTGATTTCTCTGCTGCGATGTCGAGTGTAAGTCGGGTGGTGATTTTGCGATTGCATGGCCTGCTAAGCAGGCGGTGAACCGGCCGTTTCGCCGGCCAGACGAGCAAGGGGCGTCTTGCTCGCCCCTTGCAACCCTCGCGCGCCCGATCGCCGCGAAACCCCGTCCGTCCGGCAATTGGCAAGGCGACGCGGGAACTCGCGTTGCGCTAGCGTCGCAACGCTCAAACAGCCGCGTCTTAAAACCTTGCCAACCGCCTCCCGAACGGCGCGGCTCCACGGGCAATCCGTACTAATTGCATGGGGGTATATCAACCAAAATCAATACCAGCAACTTCTGGCTAAACATACAGGTAGTTAGTATCTGCAATGGTGGAGTGACATGGATTCCCCTGCATCAAGCCGAGCGAGGAACGAACGGGGCGGGGTTTCGGCGAGCACTGTTCGAAGGCCGAAGGCCAAGTCGCGCAGCCGCCGCCTCGTTCGTCCGCAGCGAGGGCACGGGCGCAGCCCGCGCAGATGCCGGGGGCTGCTTTGGGGTGAAGGGGGGTTTGCAGAAGCAAATCCCCCTTCCCGTTAGCGCGGCGGAACGCGCATTGAAAATATCGCGCCAAAGGCGCATAAAACAAAACCGCCGAAATTAATCCGGAGGTTTTGTTCGTACGAATACGCTTCGCTAAGCGTACCTATAGCTCAGTCAGTTACAATTAACCAATCGCGTGTTTTGCACTGATGGCATATATTTTTCGAGCTCACTAGCACTTAACGATCTTACAGATTTTGTGATATTTGGTAATTTCTTTACATAGATAGCGCGATTTTGAGAGTCACCAACATAAGCCACTTTATATTCATCACTATTGGTGAGCTCACACCTAAATTTAGAAACAAAATCGAAATCGTAAGCCATTCTAACTATAAAGAATTTAGTTTTATTTGAAAGACCGACATATGAAGCACTAAGAGATGAGAAATATAACATTAAAAATGCAGAGCCCACGAACAACACAAATCTCACTCTACCTCTAAATCCTTTCCCCGCTAGACTGGGCGTAAATAGCATCACAATTTCAAAAAAGATAGCTAGAAAAACAAATGGAAGAGAGAGAAAGCCAAATGTTTTTATAAATACACCCGCAGACATAGCATAAGGAAAATTATATGAGCTAACAGCATATGCAGAATTTAACATCTGCGAGGTTGATACTTTAGACACCCATAAAAGGCACAAAAAAACCACAAGAGCAAATGCCCTTACTGCCAAGTTATCTACAAGAGCCTTTACAAAAGCTAACTCAGATATAAAAAAAGCGATGACAAAAAATGAAAATCCTCCGGTTAAAATAAAAATAGCCACCTCAAAGAATGGATCAACATATTCTCGTGAGAAAACGATATAAAGCAAAGGGGCAAAAACCAGCCAAGACCACAAGACAATGTTTGTATATTTACTGGAATCAACCCGATCAAAAACAAAGTCGTTAAACTTACCAACTACTAACTTCATCCACAAAAAAATCTTAGTTTCAGAAAAAAAATTCAGCCAAAACTTACAAAAACAAAAAACCGACTTCAACAAGATCCAAAAAAAGCCATCAATACGAAAAGCCAAAAAAAACACAGCTAAAAATACAGCACCTAAAAAAAAGCTAAGCAATATAACGATACTTGAATCAAGCATATTGAATACCACAAAAAAGGCCGCACTTGGCGACCTTTTGCATTGTTAATTAGAAAGACAAGCGCTTAATCCCAGCTCAATGCCCCACCCGTCTGATACTCAGTCACGCGGGTCTCAAAGAAATTCTTCTCTTTCTTCAAATCAATCATTTCCGACATCCACGGGAATGGATTCGTCACACCGGGGAACAACTCATTCAAACCGATCTGCTGCATACGGCGATTAGCGATAAAGCGCAGATATTCCTTAAATTGCGACGCATTCAGACCCAATACGCCGCGTGGCATCGTGTCTTCGGCGTAGGCGTATTCCAGCTCGACGGCTTTGTGGAACAGGCTGGTGATCTCGGCCTTGAAGCTGTCAGTCCACAATTGCGGGTTTTCCATTTTGATCGTGTTGATCAGGTCGATACCGAAATTGCAGTGCATTGATTCGTCGCGCAAGATGTATTGATACTGCTCGGCGGCGCCGGTCATTTTGTTTTGACGGCCGAGCGCGAGGATTTGCACGAAGCCGACGTAGAAGAACAGGCCTTCCATGATGCAGGCGAAAACGATGATCGAGCGGAGCAGCGCCTGGTCGGTTTCCAGCGTGCCGGTTTTGAACGACGGGTCGGTCAGCACGTCGATGAAGGGCATCAGGAACAGGTCTTTGTCGCGGATCGATTTGACTTCGTTGTAGGCGTTGAAGACTTCGCCTTCGTCGAGGCCGAGCGATTCGACGATGTATTGATACGCGTGCGTGTGGATCGCTTCGTCAAAAGCCTGACGCAGCAGGAACTGGCGGCATTCCGGGCTGGTGATTTGGCGGTAGGTGCCGAGCACGATGTTGTTGGCAGCGAGCGAATCGGCTGTCACGAAGAAGCCGAGGTTACGTTTCACCAGACGCATTTCGTCTTCCGATAATTGGCCGGTTTTCCATTGCTCGATGTCGCGCTGCATGTTGACCTCTTGCGGCATCCAGTGGTTGGCGCACTGCGCGAGGTATTTTTCCCATGCCCATTTGTGCTTGAACGGCACGAGCTGGTTAACGTCAGTCGTACCGTTGATCACGCGCTTGTCGTCCGCAGTGATGCGCGGCGGAATAGCATGGGCAGCAGCCTGCGGCGCGGCAGGAATTGCTTGAGCCGGGATTGCGGCTGGTGCAGGCGCGGCCGGGCGGTCGAGAACGTCGTCGTCAAAACTGAGCATGGGGTGTCCTTCTATTTAAAAATTAAGTACAAATGAGTTTAATCAGGCGTTACTGGCTACCCAGTAGCTGGTTTTTTACATTGCTAAAATCGGTCACGTCATGGCGGCGTTGTACATGGTGAAAGTCGCGGGTGCTGTTTTGCTTGTATTGCACAGTCGACTGGAAGTTCATATCCAGATGCACTTCGCCGAGATAAACCACCTCACCAGCTTTAATCGAAAAGGGCTTATTGGTTTCAACGTTGACATAGTTGCGCTCGCCCGAACCGTGCATCAACCAGTTGCCGACTACACGGCTCAGTGCGTAATTGCCAGCCGGTAGCGATACCACAAACACCCGCCCCATCGGATCGGCATCATTGCTTTGCGAGCGAATATAATCACTCGGCAAACGGGCTTTGAGCGCAGTGCGGCCATTAACCCCGTCAATCTGTAAATCGGCTTCGGCGGTATCCCGATCCAGCGTCGTAAATGTCAGCGAAACAATCGCGATCCCGGTGCCAGCCTGCGGAACCAGTCGCCCATTTTCCACAGTCTGCATCACATTGTAATTCGCGCTAGGGTTACTCACGCAAGCGCTGAGAGCACCAAGCAAAATAATGAGAAATAGCTTTTTCATGATCAATATCCTTATTAAGGATTAAGCATTTGGGTAATGCGCTGTTGCCAGTTTTGTTTCGCCTGCGCACTCAGCCAGCTCGCTTCAAAACTGTTACGAACCAGTTGGACAATCTCGTTTTGCGTCAAGTTCAGTGCGGCACGACAGGCGAGCAGATTGGTGTTCAGATATCCCCCAAAGTACGCCGGATCGTCCGAATTGACCATTGCACAAAGACCAGCGGCCAGGAGCTCACGCAAATTGTGCTGTGCCAGATCATTCACCACGCACAGCTTGAGATTCGACAACGGGCAAACGGTCAGTGGTATACGCTCAGCCGCCAAACGCTGAACCAGAATCGGGTCTTCGGTGCAACGGACGCCGTGATCGATGCGGCGCGATTTGAGTAGGTCAAGCGCTTCCCAGATATAGCTGGCCGGGCCTTCTTCACCGGCGTGTGCGACAGCAGGCAAACCCAGCTCGGCGCAACGCGCAAACAGCCGCGCAAATTTGCTCGGCGGATGGCCCAGTTCGCTCGAATCCAGACCCACGCCGTCGATTTGAGCGAGATAAGGCTGTGCTTGCTCAAGCGTCGCAAAGCCATCTGCTTCGGATAAATGACGCAGGAAACACATGATCAGTTTGGACGTGATTCCTAACTGAGCCTCACCGTCGGCCAAGGCGCGGCGAATACCGGCGAGCGGCACAGCAAAATCAATGCCGCGTGCGGTATGCGTTTGCGGATCGAAAAAAATTTCGGTGTGAACGATATTGTCAGCGTGGGCTTTTTCGAGGTAAGCCCAGGTCAAATCGTAAAAATCCTGCTCGGTGAGCAGCACCGATGCCCCGGCGTAATAGAGATCAAGAAAGGATTGCAAGCTATCAAACTGATACGCAGCCCGCACCGCCGCCACGTCGGCATACGGCAGACTCACACCATTGCGCTGCGCCAGCGCGAACATCATCTCCGGCTCGAGCGAGCCTTCGATATGCAAATGCAGCTCTGCTTTGGGCAGGCGGGTAATCAGCGTATCGAGCGGGTGTTGGGTCACAATCATTCCTTAAAAGTTTAAGCAAAAACACGCTGGCCGCGTTGTTCGACCTTGCTGTACGCCAGTACTAGCTTCGGCCTCACGCCCTGCCAGCGTGCTTTTGCATTCTGTATTCAATCGGGATCACCGATATTTAAAACGACTCCAAGAACTAATCCTGTTCACTTAAGGAATTTGACTTTCGCCTCCCCCTTTGTAAAAGGGGGATTGAGGGGGATTTGACAATATTTCAAGCGGCAAAGACGCCCAAACGTTGCTAAATCCCCCCTAGCCCCCCTTCGTCGAAGGGGGGAACTTACAGCGTATCAATTTAAGTGAACGGCCTTACCTCCAAGAAGCATCTTAAATATCAGTACCGCACAGCGGCGCCTAGGGTATATCAATACAGAACAACATCTACCTAATCTACAGCCATATACCCATTGACCTGCAGGATGACGGGTTACGGCCTTGATACCTTGCCAGCGCGGTTTTGCACTATGTATTCAATCGGGATCACCAATATTTAAAACCACTCAAATGAATCACTTTAAATATCAGTGCCGCATAGCGGCACCGAGGGTATATCAATACAGAGCAACATCTACCTAATCTACAGCCATATACCCATTGACCTGCAGGATGGCGGGTTACGGCCTTGATACCTTGCCAGCGCGGTTTTGCACTATGTATTCAATCGGGATCACCAATATTTAAAACCACTCAAATGAATCACTTTAAATATCAGTGCCGCATAGCGGCACCGAGGGTATATCAATACAAATCAATTTCAATAAAGCCTACAAGCATATACCCACCAGCAACAGAACTACTCGGATTGGGCTAAGGCTTAAATCCCCTGTCGCCCATCGCCGAGCGAGTGGAGCGAGACAAATAGCCGTACCGTTTGGCTCGCGACCGACCGAGGCGTGGCGTGGCGTAGCTTGGCAACTTGTTGCCTTAGAGTAGACCGTGGCCTAAGGCTAGTGGCCCGGAGGGCCGCAGGCGGCAACTCCAATCAAGAGATATGCTTCAAATTCAATGAGCCAACACTCTTCCATCTCGCGATACTTAAAATAACTGCCGCAATTATTTTAAATATCGCCACCGTACAACGGCAGCGATGGGTATATCTCTAAACAACGATCACTAGAATAAGTTCAAGCAGATACCCAACTAGGTATCTGCTTGAATCTAATGATTACTGGCACGCCTCGCAATCTGGATTATCAATCGAGCAGAATTTCGCATCGGTCGCTGGCGTGTTATCCACTGCTGCTGCCGCAATCGCTGCTTGCGCCGCAGCCGCCGCGTTGTAACCGCCATCAACCGGAACGGCATTCAGTTCGCCGCCACGACCCGTCGATTTCTCGGCGGCTGTGGCTGCCAGAGTACGCAGGTAATAAGTCGTTTTCAGACCGCGCAACCAGGCGTGCTTGTACAGCTCGTCCAGTTTCTTGCCCGATGCACCGGCCATATAGATATTGAGCGACTGCGCTTGATCGATCCATTTCTGACGACGGCTTGCCGCTTCAACCAGCCATTTCGGATCCATTTCGAATGCAGTGGCATACAGCGCTTTGAGGTCTTCCGGAATGCGGTCGATGCGCTGTACCGAACCATCGAAGTATTTCAGATCGGACACCATCACTTCGTCCCACAGACCGCGCGCTTTCAGATCACGAACCAGATGTTCGTTGATGACGGTAAACTCGCCAGACAGATTCGATTTGACGAACAGATTCTGGTAAGTCGGCTCGATACACGCGTCAACGCCGATGATGTTGGAAATCGTCGCCGTTGGCGCGATTGCCAGACAATTCGAGTTGCGCATGCCGTAGGCGGCAATGCGGTCGCGCAGCATCGTCCAGTCCAGACGCGAGCTGCGATCCACTTCAAGGTAGCCGCCGCGTTCTTCTTCCAAGAGGCGCAGCGAGTCTTGCGGCAGAATACCGCGATCCCACAAGCTGCCTTTGTAGCTGGCGTAAATGCCGCGCTCTTGCGCCAGCTCGGTCGAAGCCCAGTAAGCGTGATACGCCACGGTTTCCATCGACACATCGGCAAACTCAACCGCAGCATCCGATGCATACGGAATACGCAGCGCGTGCAGACAGTCCTGGAAGCCCATGATGCCCATACCAACCGGACGGTGTTTCAGATTCGACGTACGTGCTTTGCGAACCGGATAAAAGTTGATGTCGATGACGTTATCGAGCATGCGCATCGCGACTTTCACGGTGCGCGACAGTTTCTCGGCATCGAGCTCACCGTTTTTCAGGTGGTTGTACAGATTGATCGAGCCCAGATTACATACGGCGATTTCTTCATCGTTGGTATTGAGCGTGATCTCGGTACACAGGTTCGACGAGTGAACGACGCCAACGTGCTGCTGCGGGCTACGGATATTGCATGGGTCTTTGAACGTGATCCATGGGTGACCCGTTTCAAACAGCATCGTCAGCATCTTGCGCCACAGGCTCAATGCCGGAATCGTTTTGGCCACGCGCATTTCGCCGCGTGCAGCTTTGGCTTCGTAGTTGGTATAGGCGATTTCGAAAGCTTTACCGACTTTATCGTGCAGATCAGGCACTTCGGACGGGCTGAACAGTGTCCAGTTCGCGCCTTCCATGACACGTTTCATAAACAAGTCAGGAATCCAGTTGGCCGAATTCATGTCGTGCGTGCGGCGACGGTCATCACCGGTGTTTTTGCGCAACTCGAGGAATTCTTCGATGTCGGCGTGCCAAGTTTCCAGATAAGCGCAGACCGCACCTTTACGTTTACCGCCCTGATTCACGGCTACGGCGGTGTCGTTGACGACTTTCAGGAATGGCACGACACCTTGCGATTTGCCATTAGTGCCTTTGATATGGCTGCCCATCGCGCGCACTGAAGTCCAGTCATTGCCCAGACCACCGGCGAACTTAGACAAAAGCGCGTTTTCTTTGAGTGCTTCAAAAATGCCATCCAGATCATCCGGCACGGTAGTCAGGTAGCAGCTCGACATCTGGCTGTGACGCGTACCTGAATTGAACAGCGTTGGCGTCGATGACATAAAGTCAAAGCTCGACAGCACGTTGTAAAACTCAATCGCCCGCTCTTCACGGTGGATTTCATTGAGTGCCAGACCCATTGCGACGCGCATGAAAAACACTTGCGGCAATTCGATGCGACGCTCGTCGATGTGCAGGAAATAACGGTCATACAAAGTTTGCAGGCCGAGGTAGCCGAATTGGTAGTCGCGGTTGTGATCAAGCGCGGCGGCCAATTTTTCCAGATCGAACTGACCCAGTTTTTCATCGAGCAATTCGGCTTCGATGCCTTTTTTGATGTAGCGCGGGAAATAGCTGGCGTAAGTGCTCGCCATGTCTTCGTGGCTGGTTTCTTCACCGAGCACTTCGCGACGGATTGAATTGAGCAACAGACGCGCAGTCACCAGACCATAGGCCGGATCGGTTTCAAGATAAGTCCGCGCAGCCAGAATCGCCGATTTGCGAACTTCTTCGGCCGGAACACCGTCGTACAGATTTTTCAGCGTTTCAGCCAGAATCAGATTCTGGTCGGTGTATTGCTCCAGACCTGAACAAGCCGAAGCGATCAGCGCTTTGAGTTTGCTCAAATCGAGCGGACGGCTGCTGCCATCTTCAAACAGCACATTGATGGCGTGCTGTTCCGGTTCACCTTCGTGACGCGCCGCATCACGTTCACGCTGACGCTCACTGCGATACAGGACATAGGCACGCGCCACGTCATGCTCGCCCGAACGCATCAGCGCCAGCTCGACCTGATCCTGAATGTCTTCAATATGAATCGCACCACCTTCGGGTTTACGACGCATCAGCGCGTTGACCACCGCATCGGTCAGGTGGGATACCTGTTCGCGAACCGCAGCACTTGAGGCTGCATGGCTGCCTTGTACCGCAATAAATGCTTTGGTGACCGCTACCGAAATTTTTGATGGCTCAAACGGCACGACCGAACCATTACGACGAATGGTTTTATAGTTGGCATAGTGGGCAACATCATGTGATGGCGTCTGGATCGGGGTGTTATCAGAGCGGCTAGCTGGGGTACTGTCGAGCGTGGCGTACATGCACAGGTCCTCAAGGCTTTGTGTATAAGTGTGTGTATAGTTTGTGAAGAAACACTACATCTTGTGTCTCAATCAGCTTGTTGGCACAAATACTAGGGGAAAGAGGGGCTCTGGTGCAACAGGCAACAGCTGTGCTAGCAGATGGACGGAAGGCTGTTTTGAGCAAAGCCAAGCTTTGCCTGAATATTTACGCCAAGCGCCATTGATAATTTGATGACAGTCAGTTGCAAGATTGCAACATTCGCTCCGCACGGTCAGGGCGTCCAGAAATGCAAAAAGGCGGAAAAATCCGCCTTTTTGTATACAGCGTGAGCCAGGCTCAAGCAGTCTTAGTGGTGATGACCGTGTTCGCCATGAACGTGGCCGTGCGCCAGCTCTTCAGCGCTCGCTTCGCGTACGCCAATTACTTTGGCTGCGAAACGGATATTCATGCCGGCAAATGGATGATTTCCATCAACAGTCACACGGTTTCCTTCCACTTCGGTCACGCGGAACAGGATAACTTCACCCGTTTCAGGATCATCCGCTTCGAACATCATGCCAACCGCAACTTCCGGTGGGAAGCTGTCTTTTTCTTCTTCACGAACCAACTCAGGGTCGAATTCGCCAAATGCATCATCCGCTGACATCGTCACTTCGATGCTGTCACCCAGCACTTTGCCATGCAGCGCTTCTTCCACCAGCGGCAGAATATTGTCATAACCGCCGTGCAGATAAGCAATCGGTTCTTCGGTTTTGTCGATTTGATTGCCTTCAGCGTCGTACATTTCATAAGTCAGTGTAACAACGGAATTTTTGGCGATTTGCATAGTGTTTATCCTAGCTGTTTTACAAGGTTCAAAATTTCGGCCGCGTGGCCTTTGGGTGTGACGTGATAGAAAGCATGTCGGATGACGCCCGATTTATCAATCACGAATGTCGAGCGCTCTATTCCGCATCTTACCATGCCCTGCGCCTCCCATTCGTGCACCGCATGATAAAGACGGCTGATTTCAACCTCGGTATCGGACAACAGATCAAACGCCAAACCCTGTTCGTCAATAAAACTATCATGCGCCAGACAGTCATCCAGACTGACACCGAGGATAACCGTTTCACATTGCGCAAATGCGTCAACCCGATCAGAAAATTCAACCGCCTCAACAATGCCTCCGGGCGTATGGTCTTTGTTAAAAAAGTACAACACGACGTTTTTCTTGCCCTGAAAGTCACTCAGCGTCACCATCTCCATCGCGGCATCGGGCAAAGAAAAGTCAGGGGCTAATTCGCCTACATTCAGCATGGCATCTCCAATCAGTCGGCTTCGGTGCGATAATAGCGGCATCCTTTTTTATATATATAGCTGCAAGCCATGCCTAAAACACCTTTCGACTCCGCACTGTTGGGCAATTTGACACCCGAGCAATTCTTGAGTGAATACTGGCAGAAAAAACCATTGCTGATCCGGCAAGCCTGGACTCACTTCCCAGAGTTGATCGACTTGGCTCGGCTCGCCGAGTTTGCCCAGCGCGACGATGTCGAATCGCGTTTGATCGAGCATCAAAATGGCCGCTGGAAGCTTGAACACGGTCCGTTTAGCCAGCAACGGCTTAATCGCCTGCCCGAAAGCGACTGGACGATTCTGGTACAGAATGTGAACCATCTGGTTCCGCATATTGCCGACTACCTGTATCAATTCAATTTCCTGCCCTATACGCGACTGGACGATGTGATGATTTCCTACGCGCCACCGGGCGGCACCGTCGGGCCGCACTACGATTCCTACGATGTATTTTTATTGCAAGTCGGCGGACAGAAGCGCTGGCAAATTTCCAGCGACGATGCCTCGGGTTTTATTGAAGATGCACCAATCCGTGTACTGAAAGATTTCAACCCAGAGCAGGAATGGATTCTGGAGCATGGAGACATGCTGTATCTGCCGCCCAAATATGCGCATTACGGCGTCGCCCTCACCCCCGGAATGACTTATTCGGTGGGTTTTAGAGCCCCAAAAACACAGGAAATGGCAACCAAGTTTCTGGAGTTTTTGCAGGATGAGATTTGCCTGAATGGCATGTATAGCGACCCCGATGCCAAGCCGACCAGCACGCCAGCCAGAATTGACGACGCCTTTGTCGCGCAAATCAGCCAGATGCTGCAACAGGTGAAATGGGACGACAATATTGTGCGCCAGTTTATCGGTCGTTATTTTTCCGAGCCCAAACCGCATGTATTTTTTGACCACGCCGCGCCGCTCGAATTTGACGGCTTTGCCGAGGCGCTCGGCGAATACGGCATCAGACTCGATCTGAAAAGCCAGATGATTTACTCGGACGAGGCCTTATTTATCAATGGCGAGCTCATCGAGTTCGATGATGCCAGCCCGGCCGATCTGACCGCCTTGCGCCAGTTGGCCGATGATCGTACCTTGCCTGCAGCGCAGTATTCCGACGAATTGATTGACCTACTGTATACCTATCACGAATATGGCTACCTCCACCCTGCCACCGAGCAATGACGCCACCAGCAGCACTTTCGATACACTCCAAGGGTATCGCTCTGCAGTGATTGCTATCATTAGCCAAGCAAGGCATACCCTTCAGCTCTGCGAAAAAGATTTCGCCGAATGCGATCTGGGTAGCCGGGCTAATCAGCAGATTTTGTGGGATTTTTTCTCGCAAGCCTCACCGGGCCGCCTGCAACTGCTGGCCAGCAATACCGACTATCTGGCCGGGCATTGCCCACGCTTTTTGCAATTACGCGACCGGTTTGCCCATTTAATTGAAATTCGTGTCATTCCCGAATATGTGCAATATGGGCAAAAAGGCTGGATGCTCGCCGATCAAAGCCATTATTTAATTCGTCATCATTACGACTGGTATCGGGGTGAATTGGCACAGGATGCAAAATATGCGGCGCTATTGCAACAGCAATTTGCAACACTCTGGGAACAGTCCGAACCGGCCAGCTCGCTGCAACGCTTTGATTTATAAGGACGTACACGACGTTACATGAAGTAGCAGTTTACCCTGCGTAAAACCCGCTTGTGCACTAGCAATTTACTGGGCAGCTGATTAGAATTCGCAGCGTTGGTTGTGAAACAAAAACACACCGAAGTGGATTTAGATAATTGGTCATACGCCAGTTGTCATTTGTAAGTTAATTCAAACCTTAATATTTAAAGGATTTCAAAATGAAACAAACTCTGATCGTTGCTGCTCTGTTGGCTGCTGCTTTGTCTGCTTGTGGCGAAAAACCAGCTGAAGTTGCTTCTGCTGTAGTTGAAGCTTCTGCTGTAGTTGAAGCTTCTGCTCCTGTTGCTGAAGCTTCTGCTGTTGAAGCTTCTGCTCCAGCTGCTTCTGCTGCTTCTGCTGCTCAGTAATTCGGTCTTACCGATTACTAAGAAAAGCCGACCGCAAGGTCGGCTTTTTGCATTTCTGGCGTAAAATAATCCTTCATTCGATCCGTACACGCCATCATGTCAGCTCAAATCGCTACTCAGATTTTAATCCCGCGCTGGATTATCCCCGTTCTGCCACGTCAAACCGTCTACACCGACCACGCTTTGGTCATTAAAAACGAACGCATCATTGCACTCACACCCAAAGCCGACGCACTCGCCGCCTATCCGCAAGCCCAGCTCATTCATTTACCCGATCACGCGCTCATGCCCGGGCTGATTAATTTGCACGCGCATTCGGCAATGACCTTGCTGCGCGGCTTTGCTGACGATTTGCCGTTGATGCGCTGGCTACAAGAACATATCTGGCCAGCCGAAGGTGCGCATGTTTCGGATGAATTTGTTTTTGACGGCACACGTCTCGCGATTGCCGAAATGATTGCCGGTGGCACAACCTGCTGCAATGACATGTATTTTCATCACAGTGCCGTCGCACGCGCTGCGCTGGACACGCACTTTCGGATGACCGTCGGCTGCTCGATCCTGGAATTCCCAACCCCGTACGCCAGCAATGCCGACGATTACATCGGCAAAGCCCTGAAAAGTCGCGATGAATTTTTAGGTGAAAATCTGATTCAGTTCACACTGGCACCGCATGCACCTTATACGGTCAGCAATCACACCTTCGAGCGCATCATCACGCTGGCGGACCAGCTAGATCTGGGCATTCATTGCCATATTCACGAAACTGCCGATGAAATCGCCAGCAGCCTCAAGGAGTTTGGTGTGCGGCCACTTGAGCGACTCGCCGCACTCGGCCTGCTCGACAGCCCGCTCGTTGCCGCGCATATGGTGCACACCACCGACGCTGAAATTGCACTGCTGGCAAAAAAAGGCATGCATATCGCACACAATCCGGCGAGCAATCTCAAACTGGCATCGGGGCTGGCGCGCGTTCACGATCAGCTCAAGGCCGGAATCAATGTCGGCATCGGCACCGATGGTGCGGCCAGCAATAATAAACTCGATATGTGGGCCGAGTTGCGACTTGCTGCGTTACTGGCCAAAGGCCAAAGCGGCAATCCGGAAGCGATTCCGGCCTGGCAGGCACTCGAAATGGCGACACTCAACGGCGCACTCGCCCTGGGTTTGCAAGATCAAATCGGCAGCCTTGAAGTCGGCAAACAGGCCGACCTGTGCGCCGTCGACCTCTCAGCAAGTGGCACGCAACCATGTTACGATCCGGTTTCGCATCTGGTTTACGCAGTTGATCGCACGCAAGTCAGCGACGTCTGGATCGCCGGTCGTCATGTCTATCGCCAGCATGAGCACCAAAGCCTCAATCTGGCCGAAATTCACAGCATCACTCGCCATTGGCAAGCAAAAATTCAGACTGTATAGCCACGTAACATAGATAGGAATTAGCGTTGTGACACATACCCCCAATAAAGAATCCATCAATGTTGATGAAGCTGAAATCGCCAAATTCTCCGCACTCGCGCATAAATGGTGGGATAAAAGCAGCGAATTCAAGCCGCTGCACGAAATCAACCCACTGCGAATCGGCTTTATTGAGCAACACGCGGGAATCAAAGGCCTGAAAATCCTCGACGTCGGTTGCGGCGGCGGGATTTTGTCCGAAGGTCTGGCAGAGCGCGGCGCCCAAGTCACTGGCATTGATTTGGCGGAAAAATCGCTCAAAATCGCCAAACTACATTTATTTGAGTCCGGCCAACAGGTCGATTACCGCCAAATCCCCGTCGAAGAGCTCGCCGAGCTGGAGCCGGAAAGTTACGACGTTGTTACCTGCATGGAAATGCTCGAACATGTTCCCTCGCCCGCCAGCATCGTCGCCGCTTGTGCGCGCCTCGTCAAACCCGGCGGCTGGGTGTTTTTCTCTACGCTGAACCGCAACGCCAAGGCTTATCTGCTCGCCGTCGTCGGTGCCGAATATGTGCTCAATATGCTGCCACGCGGCACGCATGATTACGATAAATTTATCAAGCCATCCGAGCTGGCGCGCATGACGCGCACTGCAGGTCTCGATACCGTTGCACTGACCGGCATGACATTCAATCCGCTCACACAAGTGTATAAACTCGCCGACGACACCGACGTTAATTACCTCGTTGCCACCCGCAAAGGCAGCGCAGCATGATCAAAGCCGTTTTATTTGATCTGGACGGCACACTCGCCGATACCGCACCCGATCTGGGCGCCGCGCTCAATCGCCTGCTGGTCGAAGAAGGTCGCGCCGCACAAAGCATGGACGCCATCCGCCCTGTCGCCAGCCATGGCGCACGCGGCCTGCTCGAACTCGGCTTTGGCATTACGCCGCAAGACGCGCAATTTTGCGCGCTGCGCGAGCGTTTTCTCGATCATTACGAGCAAGGCATTTGCGAAGGCACCACGCTGTTTGACGGCATTACCGAGCTGATTCGCGAAATCGATTCGCGCGGTCTGCAATGGGGGATTATCACCAATAAGCCGATGCGCTTTACCGACCCGCTGGTGCAATTACTCCCCCTACCTATTGCGCCACAGACCTGTGTTTCCGGTGATACTGTGGGCATACCCAAGCCAGATGCCAAACCGATGCTGCACGCGGCAGCCGAGCTGGGCGTTGATCCGGCGCATTGCCTCTATGTCGGCGACGCCGAACGCGATATCGAAGCAGGCCGCAAAGTCGGCATGAAAACCGTGCTCGCCAGCTACGGCTATATCAGCGAGTTTGATGACACCGCCAGCTGGGGGGCTGATTTGAATATCAATCACCCGCTGGAATTGCTGGTTCATCTGGGGCAAAGCGAGGTATAATCGGCATTCTTCACTTCGCATGAAGACAGCTGTAAAAACCGGGGGTGCCATGGTTTCGACAGGGGTTGCAAAGCGGATGAGGGCATGTCGGGGTCTCAGCTGCCCGTAAAAACAACTGAAAAACTATAGTCGCAAACGACGAAACTTACGCTCTAGCTGCTTAAGCTAGACTCTGCACCGCAAGGCCCATCGGGCGGGTCGGGTAAAACCGGCTGCAGAGTCATTTAGATGGGATCGCTTTGATTCGGGTTACTTGGGTCAAGGTTAAATCAAGGTGACTCGCTCTCCTCAAGCCTGCCCATCGGCGTGAAAGGGAGTTAAAACCCAAATGATACGGCTAAACATGTAGAACTCACTGTAGAGTGCTTCTGGACGGGGGTTCAACTCCCCCCACCTCCACCAACAAAATACAATAAAGCCCTGATTATTCAGGGCTTTATTTTTTCAATTCTGATGCAGTGTACCATTCAGTGCACCATCCAAAGTCGGCTTACTTTGGCAAATCTTGGATCAAGCTAGACATACATTTACACTTTAAATATTCTTCAGAGTTTGATAGAAACCAAACTGGTGTAGCCCATCGTACTTGCCCTGCCCTGTTTCTCTCTTGGCTGGGATTAAGGCTAGCCAATACACTTTCTAAAGCATTATGCCTCGCCCAAATGTTTTGCCTTCTCTTCCGACCAACTGCGTTAATCCGTCCACCTTGGTCAAATAACCAATAACGTTCTTACACACTACGTCGAATTTTTGACGATCATTCAGCTTCAGCTCACCAAGACCATAGTATGGGCTGTCTCGATGACCATTGATTCTGGCTGCACGGTTGCAATTATGAAAAGCACCTTGGCCTGCAGTGATCACTTCTTTCCAGTATTTCCCAATTTGATCAGCGTACCATTCCTCTTTCCAAACATGATCACCATCAAACAATAGTATCCAGTGGTAATGGAACCCCATTTCCTTGCCGTATTCCATTCGCCAGACAAACCCTACGACATGCTTGAATAACCGCCTCTTATGTCGTTGGTTCTCCGTAAAGCGTTTAAAGTGCT
Source organism: Chitinibacter sp. S2-10 (assembly GCF_046530675.1). Classification (GTDB taxonomy): domain Bacteria; phylum Pseudomonadota; class Gammaproteobacteria; order Burkholderiales; family Chitinibacteraceae; genus Chitinibacter. Next base: position 3,022,136 of record NZ_CP172558.1, read on the forward strand.
TCTTGCACAGTACTTCATCGTGTCGCTCAGGAGAGTTTAGTTGGTAGGTAAGGTCTAATCGTACTACGCGAAGACGTTTGTATTTATTCAACACGCGCCACAGATATTGGGCGGCTCCCTGGTGATTTTTACTGGCAAGACCATCCCAACATGCGACTTTCTTTTTAAACTTTGGCTGGAAGGACGCGGCTCGTACACATTCGATAAAATCATTAAAGTGAAACGCTGCTTTACGACCATCAAACATCATGTAGTGTGGATCAACATATCGCCATTCCTGCCCCTCTAACATTGCTAATAATAACTCTGCATTTGGACTGAATGCTTTTTTGGGAAGACTCTGGCTCAGCACTTTCTCTGAAGGTAGCCGAGCCAATGTACTAAACAGCTTACCGAGGTGGTTGATCTTCAATTGGACTAAACCCCTTGCCGCAACACAAGCCTCAAAAGGCGATTCACTCGTCGATTGAATTTGTTTCATTATCTTCTCGACCTTTGACAAAGTGGAAATGGCTACACAACCATGATCAATTAGCGTCATCGATGATTCAGATAAATTAAGTATTTGTAAGCTCAATGCACTATGATGTGCTTGTTCAATTTTATTCGATTGGCTTATTAGTGATTGAGTAGATAGCATGATGAACCCTGATGTTACATCCATAATAATTATTCTAGTTAATATTTATTTATCAGTGTTATTATTGATGATTGCCAATGTAACTTCTTAATTGTCATCACAGGCAAACCAGCCACATTGATATAATCAATACATATTACATATAACATTAATAACCGCAACCAGAGTAAAACCAAACTATATTACATTCTGAAAGCATATCAACTCAATTCTCTTGCCAGACGGAGCAATTTAGGACTTTACTGATGTACATACTTAGTATTAATTTTAACAATTAAATTATCCAAATTTATTACATCCAAAGTTCAATCTAACTGAAAAAAATGGCCCCCATACCTCGGGAGCCACGAAGAAGAATAAAGACAGAACCGTGCAAGATAAAAGCAAAGAAGAATAAACAGCGCTCCAGAATGAACGCGTTCCATGCGAACATTAGCAATAACCGCATATTCGCATCATCCAAATACCCTTAAAGCTCCCGAAATGAGCGTGTTTTCTTACGGGGGTAGCGATATCGATTGATAGCGGCCTCTAGTGCCATTTGATTCCAGCTTTTCATTGGTTCTAGATCTACATAGCTCAAACCATGAAAGCCATAACTACCCCATATTATCTTTTTTGTTTCAACCAAGTACTTAATAACAGGGTCTAATTCATTAACGCTTCTTAGCCGAGTTGGGACAACCAATTTCAAAAGTTCAGACTTTAGGATGTAACGATTGTCATATTTTCTTGCAAATTTATCCATCCATTTCCAGAGAGCCTCAGCATCTTGATGTAACTGGCTTGGTTTATCTGGCTCTGTAAATATTTTTAAAAATTCAATAGAGCAGTAGTCCATTATTTTCTCTGCCGACTCCACAAATTCTTTCTTAATTTCTTTTCCATCTGTTTCAAATAAAGTTAAGGCAGCAGCGACGCGCATTATATTTCTAATTTTCTTTGAAGCATGATCTTTAGCTTTTAATAGCGGGCCATCGGGAGCCATTGAAGTTTCAATTCTTTGGCCGAGCTCTATTAAAAATTCAGCCACACCCGGATCGAAACGCAATAGTTGCCGCTCAACAGGTTCGCTATCAGGTCCAATACTACTGAGTATGAGGGCACGCATTCGCTCATGAAACGAATCAAGCTCTGGAATTGCTAAGCTTAGACTCTCAATATCCCTAAACCCTTGAGTACTTTCCGGTTGACATACAAGGAAACGAGCCCAGAGACCAAGTCCTCGCGCTTCACCTGAACGACGATCAAAGTAAGACTGTAACGCCGAATTTTGCAATGCAAACACACCAGCAATGCGAGGTGACTTTACAAAGACGGTGGTATGCTCTGCACTCGTGTCTTTACTAAGGTTTTTGCCACCCCAACCATGGAGCAGAGGAGATAAATCATTGGCAGCACGGCCATTAAAGAACATGTTCGCTTCATCAAGATCAATACCAGCATTGGGCCAGTTGTTTTTCAACCCTAATAAGAATGCTTCTGGGGTAAATTTGCTATAGCTAAATTTGATCAACCTCGGTTTTTTGGGCCTTGTTTCCTGATGTTGCTTGATGCGTTGAATAACTCCTTCGGTAGGGTTTTCCTTGCGAACTGCCTGAGCTAACTCTCTAGCCAACGCATCATCAGTTGTTTTCCAAATTTTCTCATCCACAGTGAATTGTTGGATGCGTGCGTTGTATTGATCCGCTAGTTCATGCTCAAGCTCGACAATGGCTTTCCGGGTCAAATCCAATACTGCACTTTTGCCTTCGCCTGATTCTGCAATCACTAAGCAATAAAGTCCTAGGGGGCTAATACTCCCATCCGGCATTTGAAGATCATAGACCCCTTGGCCAGCTTCTGAGTAGGCCGTCAATAACATCAAAACAATCATTGGGATTGGCGCCCCCGTTTTTTTGCTAATTTGTTCGACATACCGGCGTGTGCGACGAGGCAACCACTGTGTATAAAAGTTGTTTTGAAGGGCAGAGTTGACATGGCTCATGCTGCACCTCCAACCAAATCTTCATCGTTGGTGACAGATGTTGGATTTGCACATTGCAGAATCCATGCCTCGACATCGGACTCTAGCCACCCAACAAGGCGGGCACCGGCGCCAAGCTTAAAGGGTCGGGGGAATGTGGGATCATAGGATGCGCTATTGGGATTTAATTTGGCATAGAGTGTAGATCGTGCAAGACCCAGACGGACTTGGAGTTGCTTGCGGCGTAAAATGCAGATTTGCTTTGGTGCAGTAGACATTATTAGTTTCCTTGAGTTTTAAATGGATGTCACCGGAGCGACAACCACAAGATAAACTCAAGGAAAAAATGAAACTATCCGTGTACTAGCTCACCTGCTTACTTTGGTGGTAGAACTTCTGCGTTTGCTAGCAAACAGGGCATCACGATCTTCAAAGGCGTTAAACCATTCCTGTAATCTTGTTTGCACTGAGTTCTCAGAAAGCTCGACACCATGCCTACTTGCGATCTCTATAGCCAGCTCTTGTAATTTAGCAGCTGCAACATATGCAGATTTCCATGGCTTGCCGGTTTTTTCAACAGAATCTTTGAGTAACGTATGTAGCTCAGTTTTAATTGGCTTGTATTTTTCATTCTTTGCCACCCCACCTTTTTGTGCTTTTCGGCTGCTTATTTTATTAAGGCTTTGCTGCATTATCCATTCGTTTGCACATATGTACTGAAGGATACCTAGCCATTTTTGAGCCTGTAGCAAATAGAACCACGCAGCGTTTACATCTACCACATCGGCATATTTTTTTGTCAGATACAGCGCATGGAAAATGGTTTCAACATATAGAAATAGGTCGCCTCGCTCTGGCTGGCGAAATTTTTCTTTACCAAGGCGTAAGATTTTTTCATCCAGCTCATCTGTATTACCGTGACATTTCTTCATTAGCTTATCAAGAGCAGTAAGCATTTCTTCGTCCGTGCCCTCAATAGTTAAGTGGAGGAAGCAATCTTGAGTTCCTTCATGGGTTGCTCGGTATAGATCAACAAAGCTCTGATTTTGGTATTGAGGTAATACAGTGCTCATCTTGCATTCCTTTTGGAGCAACAACAGGTAAATAAGCGTTTGCTTATTATTACAGGTAATCATCAAGTCAGCGACTAGAAATTTTCAGACCTATATCACTCAATAGAAATAAACGTGTTGTATCTATTGATCTAGCCTCGGTTTCTCCGGGGCTTTTTTACGTCTGGAGAATTCAAATGTCCCATCTTGTCGAATCTATGGCTTTCGTTCGTGATACCCCGTGGCACGGTTTAGGCAATCGTTTAACTGAGCAGCAACCGCTGGATGTTTGGCTGCGTGAGGCCGGTATGGATTGGTCGATTAACCAAAGTGATGTGCTGTTTAATGTGGCTGATACAGGCATGCACATTCGCTCACACGCTGATTCACGCGTGCTGTATCGCTCCGATACGTTGGCACCGTTGTCGGTGGTATCACCTCGCTATCAGGTGGTGCAGCCGACGGAAGTGCTGCATTTTTATAAAGATCTGGTGGAAGCCGGTGGTTTTGAACTCGAAACAGCTGGGGTGCTTAAAGGTGGTAAAAAGCTGTGGGCGTTGGCGCGTACCGGGCAAGAGGCGCTGTTGCGCGGTAATGATCAGGTGAAGGCGTATTTATTACTGGCGACCAGTTGTGATGGCTCGATGTGTACCACAGCGCAATTCACTTCGGTACGAGTGGTGTGCAATAACACGTTGCAAATGGCGGTCGGTGACTCGACCGGTTCAGTCAAAGTACCGCACTCGACCAAATTCGATCCGCAAGCGGTGAAGGAAGCGCTCGGTTTGGGTCTGTCAGGCTGGGATCAGTTCATCGCCAATATGAAGCAATTGTCACAACGACCCATTTCAGGCGCAGAAGCAGCGCAATATTTTAGTGATGTGCTGGAAGAGCAAGTGCTCGATATGGAAAGCCCGGCGTTATCTCGCGCCATGCAGCAAGTTACCGCCCTTTATAGCGGTGCAGGCATGGGGTCTTTGTTAGCCAGCAGTCGTGGTACGGCTTGGGGTTTACTCAATTCCGTGACTGAATTTGTTGATCACCAACGCCGTGCACGCAGTCAGGATTACCGCCTAGATTCCGCGTGGTTTGGCCAAGGCGCGCAACTGAAAGGCAAGGCACTGAATCAAGCGATTGCGCTGCTACAGTAATCGATTCAATTTCACACGGTTCATTTTGATCACTAAGCCCCGTCTGGTTCGCCAGCGGGGCTTTTTGCTTTTGGAGGTTTCATCATGCGTGAACGTTACGGCCAAGCCATTCGTTTGGCATCGACAGTAGGTTTAACTCGTGAGCAATGGTTGAAGTATCGTGAGCTGGGAATAGGTTCATCCGATGCCGCCAGTGCGATTGGTTTTTCGCAGTACAAAAGCCCGCTGACTCTATGGCTGGAAAAAATGCATCGCAAACAGCCCGATAACCTTTCTGAAAAACCCGCTGTGCTATGGGGAACAGTACTGGAACCGGTATTGGCTTCGGTCTACGCCGAACGAACTGGCTACAAAGTGCGCAAAGTGAATGCCATTTTGCAGCACCCCGAGCATCGTTTCATGCTGGCCAATCTGGATCGGGAAGTAATTGGTCAACCCGAAGGCACTGGCGTACTGGAAATCAAAACCGCCAGTTATCACATGGCGGCGCAATGGGAGGACGGTATTCCACTTGCTTATCAATGTCAGGTCTTGCATCAGCTTGCCGTCACCGGTTTTGCCTGGGCTGATGTGGCGGTGTTGATCGGCGGGCAGGATTTTCGGATTTATCGGATTGAGCGTGACGATGCCAAGATTGCGGATTTGATTCATTTGGAAACGCAGTTCTGGAAACACGTCACTGCGGATATTCAGCCTGACCCTGATGGTTCGGACGATGCCAGCACTGCATTGCAGTGGTTATTCCCACGGGATGATGGGCAAACCATCGATCTATCTGAATCAGCGGAATTCAATGCGCTGTTTAGCAACTTGATCGAGCTGCGTGAGCGCAAGGAAGAGTTCGAAGCCAAGGAAGCGCTGATTCGCCAACGGCTACAAAACGCCCTCGGCACCGCCACTGCCGCGATCTTCGCTGCAGGCCGTATTAGCTGGAAAAAAGCCAAAGATCGGCTCGCGCCCGATCTGGACAAACTCAGTGCCGAACATCCTGAAATCCTGCAGCAGTACAGCAAGTCGGTTGAGGGTGCGCGGCGTTTCTTGATTCAGCCCAAAAAGCTGAACCCTTCTGGAGCACACCATCATGATTAAAGGTCTGGCCATTACGCCGCCCGTGATTGGGCGGATTTCAATCGGGCATCTGGTGCAGAAGAAAGACAAGTGGGTGCCGGAAAAAGACGACAGCTTTACCCTCACCACGCAGGTGCAGGGTAAAGACGGTTGGTTATTGCATCCACTGCATGCCCAGTTGGCCGAAGTCAGTCCGAATAACAAGATCCGGGTGATTCCGGTGCGACTGTTATTCAACGACAGTGATTTGAATCTGCGTGCGGAATTCAGTGCATTTGATCGGCAAACCGGACGACCTCTGTGTGTCGGCAATGGTGAATGTGCCAAGCGGGTTTCGGGTGAAGGTGTTGAGGACGTGCCTTGCACTACGCCGGAGCGCTGCCAGTATGCGCAAGAAAAAGGCTGCAAACTGTATGGTCGTTTGAATGTGCAGGTTGAAGGTCAGAACGACGAACTGGGCTCATTCATGTTTCGTACCACCGGCTACAACTCGGTACGAACGCTGGCGGCACGACTTCAATATTTCGAAGCGGTCAGCGGCGGCAATACGCGGCACTTGCCGTTACTGCTCAAGCTTCGCGCCAAAAGCACGACGCAATCGTATCGAGCGCCGGTGTTCTACGTCGATCTGACGCTGCGTGATGATGACAGTCTGGCTGAAGCCGTGTGCTTTGCGCGCAGTGAAGCGCTGCGCTTTGAACAGGCTGGCGTTGAGATTGGCAAGCTCGAAGCAATGGCAAAAGCGCTGCTGCGCAATGGCCAGTTTGAAGATGATGCGGATGAAATACCGATGATGCTGGAGGAGTTTTATCCTGAATCCGATAGCGAAGGCGAGCCGCATCAGGCAAGCAAACCCAGTGCGTCAAGCAGCAATAAGCTTAACCGCAACGACCCATCCAAACAGACCATCCGGCCAGCAACTTTAACTTCGCGTCTCGGTCATGACGCCACTACCCAAGGGAGCAACAGTAATGGCACAGCCCTCAACCACTAACACCCTGTTGGCATTTGCTGCCGTATTTACCGCAGGTGTGCTCTGCTCAACGTGGGTCAAAGCGTATTGTCGATCAAAACAACCGCCGTGCACCCGTCATCCCTACCCGGAGCCCAAGGCAGTACAAGATCAGAAACAGTAAGCCCGTCTCATTAAACACCAGCCCCAGATCATTCTGGGGCTTTTTATTGTCCGTCACTTATGGAGTTCACATCATGGAAAAAGGCGATCATTTGATTTCAGGCCGCACTGGCTACTCGCACCACGGTATTTGCATAGATCAGGACAAAGTCATTCATTATTCCGGCTCAGCGCTGAAGCGTTTCGATACCGGGGTAATTGAAATTGTCGATCTAGCGACGTTTTGCCAAGGCCAGGGTTTTACGATTCAAGCCTATCCGTTTCGCATGTTTAATCGCGAACAGACGATTGAACGCGCACTCTCGCGTTTGGGAGAAGACTGGTATCACCTGCTGCTCAATAACTGCGAGCACTTCGTGACTTGGTGCATTCAAGGCTTGCCTCAAAGCAAACAGGTCAACCATGTGGTTTTGCCCTGTGTGCTCGGAGCCCTCATCGGAGTGACTGCCACGCAATGGGCTCGCTTGCGGCACAGTGATTGATGGCATGTACTGGCGCGATCTTCTTGATGATTAGCGGCTCAGTCGGGCGATCATTTCTTGCATGATGGTCGACAGCCATATTCGATCCGATTCCTTGAGTGCACGTAATGCGGTAGCCAGTTCACGTGCCAATTCATCCGGCTGGGCAGAAATACCGCCAACTAAGCTAGCCAGGTCGGTTTGCAGAATGCTGGCAAGGCGATCCAGTGTTTGTAGTGATGGCAAAGTCGCGCCGCGCTCAAAGCGCGAGATTGTTTCGGTATTTACATCTAAGCGCTCTGCGATCTGTGCTTGCGTTAATTGAAGCTGCTGCCTGCACTCTGCCAGCTTGTTTCCCAAACGAACAGCCATCTTTTCTTGCATCGGTGAGTCTGCCTTATTTGTCGATTTAGACAGATAAAGTTGCACTCAGATGACAGCGCTGATAAGGTTTTGATATGTTGATATCGACATATTAGGCCTTTAATTTGCACTTTTATCTGCCACCAGCGACGAAGCACACAGATTCAACGCCCCAAGACAATTAACGCTCGGCGCCCGCGTGGTTATTTTTTTCGTGCTTAACAATTTTTAAAACATCCTCGTAGGTAGAAAAATCATGCCCAAAACTCATTCGAACCAAAGAAATGCAGTCCCAATCGCCACGCGCTCATCACGGAAATTGCTTTCAGTGTCCGTACTGCTGTTACTTAGTGGGTGCTTTTCAACAGTGGACTGCAATAGCTCTGCGGCAAAAGAAATTGCGCTCAGTGTCATTACGCAAGAGCTCAATAACTTCTCACCTTACCGAGAGGCTCTACCTGCTTTTGGCACTGAGTTCAAAGTTGAGAATATTAAAACCACCGCAAAAAATGATGACACTGAAACTTGCTCTTGCAATGCCGATTACGCCTTTGTCTACAACGGCACAGAGCGGGCGATCAATTTTGATTACGATGTTTCAATGCTCAAGGATAAAGGTGAAATTCAGGTTGAGCTCTATGCAAAAGCAATCAAGGATGCAATCTATAACCTGATGCTTGGTCAACGCCCCATTAAAAACGGGCCGCAAGTTCATACCGATCCAGCAACGGGCAATGTGATGGATAAGCTGAACTGGAAAGACAACAAAATGGATGGGGTACAGGAATTCTTTAACCCTAAGAACAATGCGCTGATCTTAAAAGTCAATTTTGATAACGGCCAAAAATCTGGCTTGCAACAAGGATGGAGTGAGGACGGTGCCACGCTGCTGACAGAATTAACCTGGACTGATGGCAAGGCCACTGGTTATGAGAAAAAACTGGTCAATGGCAAGGTCGTCGCTGATTTCAAGTACGTGGATGGACTACGAACAGGATTTGCTTCTAACTACATTAAAGGCCTTGGTGCTTACATTGAGACCTACTACAAAGACGGCGTGAAGATCTTAGATAAGGAATTTGGCGTTCACGACGCAGAGGGGCAGGATGTTCGCTTAATACGCGAATCACCTTATTTTAACAATCAACCCCATGGCATCGAGAAAACCTACAACAGTGAGGGAAAATTAATCAGGGAAACTGAATACAAAGATGGGCTTACGGTTTCAGAAAAATCCTATGAATCCACAGCCGAACAATTTTAAGCTAATGACGGCTAGAACGATGTGAATTTGAGCAATTACTGAATCACGAGCCGACCAAGCCAATTGGCTTCTTCGAACCCCACCGAATCCAGCAATGGTCGGTGGGGTTTATTTTATCTAGAGCGTTCCAATCAAGGGGAGCGATATGTCCATCATCACATCGAGTAATCTCCATGACAGCGCGCTCTTCAAACGCGCTTATTGGCAAAGCGTACGTGCAAACATTGATCAATTATGTTGGCGCCGATGTTTTTTTGACCCATCTGCCGAGGTTTGGCTGCCCCCCAAAAATCGTATTTTCTAATACGTTTCAATAGCATTCAACGTCATGTCGTGGGTCAATCAAATCTAGGTGACAGGGTCAAAATCACGTCGGCGCGAACATGCTGGCACTATTTTTTGTAGGGATTGCCGATTTCCATCACTGGCGATTGCGTGGCCGTTGGGCATGGCTTTGCTTTCTGAATCGGCACTGGCGTCATGTCGGTTTCCGTATCCGTTTTGGTCAGCTTGAAAATCTCGACGTAACATCGCCTCCCCTGCATCGTGAATCCAACCTCGTAATCCGCGCCGGCTTCGGGGATGAAGCTGATGTCGCTGGAACAGCCGGGAGACGATGAACTGTAGGTCGTGGTGATGCCGTGGGCAGTACTGCGATGAAATGCGCTGACGTCCTGAAAACCCAAGGCTAGGCTGGTAATCTGACCTGCAGGGATTTCGTGTTCCTGATAATAGGCTTTGGACAAAATCCCGTCCTTGCGGCTGACGTTCTTGCTGACCTCGGTTTCCGGCATACCCAGACTGAGATTATCAACGGCACCAATAAAAGACGAAAACGCCTGTCCCATGCCACCGGAAACATGAATACCCTCCTTGCCCCACGCCGATTTGGTACAACTCAGTCCGGGAAAAATCAGCGCCAGCGCGCCATTCTGGCCATACATGCGAATTCGGCTGTGTTTCACAGCAGATGTCGCCGCAGAAGCATCTTGCGACGCTGGCACGCCGACCTCCTGTTCGGCCAGAGCCGGAGTGGCAATCAGTGCCGAGCACAGGATGGTGAAACAGGTTTTCATAATTAACTCCTTGATTAACATTTTTCATCGCGTTCGGATTGACTGTTAAAGTCGCCGTCTCCGGCCATCAGGCCGCTTTGTTCGTTGACGGCGGCGTAGTCGACAATCAGCGTTTGAATGGTTTTTTTTAAAGGCCGAATTGTGATGATGCCAGTGTCGCAACTGGCAACTACAAACAATACCCACAGGTGGTATTACCATGAATGCCTTTACAGGAAACAGCTACATCAATATACCCAAACGCAAAGGATGGTCGATTACGCTATGCTCATCGTCCCTGACGTGCTACTTGAGCCAGCGTTTGATTTTACTCATTAACCCAACCGCGCTGATTTGCGCAACGCGACCAAAAAATAAGTTTTATACATCAAATTCAACAACCCTAGTTAAATCAGGAGACGAATTAATAAAATCATTCCATTTTAATGCAATTCTTTCAAAATCTTCAAAGCTTATAATCTCAAAATATCCATCATCAAACTGAAACTCAATTCTCACTTCACCCAAAGATAACTCAACCCACCAAGAATTACGATTCCAAAAATAATCAAGCAGCTCTCCACTCTTAATTTTCATCAAATGAAAAATCAAATCAGAAACCTCTTCAATATTTCGTTTTAGCCCACCACCACCATCATCCATAAGCACCCCAATAATTATGTCACTCTTAAATCCATCATTAGCTTCAACAATTCTAACAGCAGGAATTAAAACACCTTCATAACAAGCAGAGTTAATCCATAAAAATTTTAACTTCATAATCAGCACCTTACATCAAAGGATAAACAGTAGTTTTTGGAGTTAAATAACCAGTAACTTTAACACCACTAGGAGTAAATCCAATCCACATATTTGGACTATCCGGTGAAATAGTCTTGTTTTTATATGCAGCATCCACCTCTACCTTAACTCTATCTGCTGACCAAGAATCAGGAAACATGGTTGATTTCTTTGTCAAAAATTTGCCAGAATTAGCAGGATCTGGAATTTGTATAATTGCTTCATAAACTCCATTTTTGTCTGCTGCTTTCGTTATTGTTTGAACATCGACTTGCCCCGTAGCAATACTATGTCCTCCAGTAATTTTCTTTCCATTTTTGCTAACCTCAGTAGCAAGAATATGCCCATCAAAATCAATTGGGGCTGTAACTTTGCTAACATTTTTTGATGCTTGGATATTTAAATCGCTTGCAGCCTTCGCTGCTTCTGCAGCCTTCATCTCCACACTGGCAATCTCAGCTACTTTCTCTGCTTTAACGCCAATCTTGATTAATTCTGCGGACTTGCTCAGCACTTTCCCCAAACCTGGAATCACATCCACGACGCTCGTTGGGAAAAACACCTCATTTGCTGCATACAGCATCGCCAAAGCCGCCAACTCTGGCTCAGACAATCCGCCACGGCTTGCTGCTTCATTGATGTAATTGGAAATCGCATCGCGTTTTTCCACCATGCTTTGAACTTCGAGTTTCTCCAGTAATTCGGCAGTTTTTTCCAATCCTTTCTTGCCATTCTCGCTAATGTATTTCTTCGCGTCGTTAATTGCGCCTTTGACCGCATTTTTGACGTTGGAGTTATTCTCCATTTCAATCAAGGCCGCAGTATTGGCTGCGGTGGCATTCGCACCTGCTACAGCAGCAATCCCGGCAACCAGACTGGTGACCAGATTTTTGCGATTCTCTTTCTCTTCCGCCGTCATGTTTTCGGCGTTTTTGTCATCCAGCATCGAAATGAGGTTATTCAGCAGCACGCTGGAGGCTGCTCCGAGTGCGCCTGCTCCGCAATTTTGCCCAGTGGCTGCCGCGCCAGCGCAACCGACAATCGCGTGTAATGCGGTTCGCGCAGTTTCGTCGTTCAGGTCGTCAGCGATTTTTTTGACCTGTTCAGTGGCGAGGCTTTGCAAATAACCGACCGCAGCGTTTTGCACGAGGCCAGATATTCCGTCCGTCACATTGCCACCCACCGCCGCTTGCAGCACCGTCATTGCCCTGCCGTATTCGCCACCGGGGAGCCATTTGGCTGCCTCATCATAGGCGAGTTTGGCTTGTTCCCTTTCTGGACTGCCCGCCGGAAGCGCTTCCATTTCCGCTTTTTTCTGGTCAGCTTCCTTGGCTCGGTTGGCCATAAAGGTGCCCGCTTCGTTGATAAACGCTTCGGTGACCTTGAAGGCTTCGTCGATTTGCTCTTTATCGAAGTTGTTGGCCAGTTGCCCCCCGGTGTCGCCGGTGTCGCGCCGGATGCTGGCTATCATGTCCTCAACACTTTTGCCGGTGAGTTTTTGCTGGGCGTCTGCGTTGGTGATGGTGATGTTGCCGTCGCTGATGGCGCTGTAGGTGGTGCTGCGGTCATCACCGCTGCCGCTCATGAAGATCGGGACATTCGTGTTCGTCCCGTTTTTGTCGGCGACCGTTGCCAGATTGGAATCCGGGTCTGATTTCTGTCCCATCGTGTCGCCCGAAATGCTAAATCCGCCGCCAATGCCGACACTGCTGGCGTCGTATTTGGAATGGTTTTCGATGTTGCTGACGGTGATGGTGCCAGTGGTCAGGCTGTTGTTGGTCGCGTCTGCCGTGCTGGCAATGATCGCGCCTTTCAGGTCGGTGTTGCCTTTGACGGTAATGTCAAAGCCGCCATCGCCAGCCATCAGCCCGCTTTGCTCGCCCACGGCGGCGTAGTCAGCGTTGATTTTTTCTTTGCTGTAGCTGGCACTGCCGGAGAATCCGATGCCCACCGTGACACTGGCGCTGGCGTTCATTTGTTTGCTGTCATATTTGCTCAGGTCTTGCAGGCTTTCAATATTCAGATTACCGCCAATGTCGGCGATGATCTGCTCACCTTTCGCGACCGCGCCGATCAGGTTGGTGTCGCCACCGCTAATAATGGTCAGCGTGTCACCCGCAGTCGCGTGGCTGTTTTGCCAGGTGAGGCCTTCGCCGTCGGCGTGACCACGACCGATGCTGCCGTTGGCAGTAAAGCCAATGCCGCCGCCTTTGCCGACCGTGATGGCAACGCCAGCACCCCAACTGCTGGATTTATTCTTGCTGTGCATGCTGTCGGTGTCTTGTGCTGCGGTCAGCGTGATGTCACCGTCGGCGACAAGGGTAAGGTCTTTACCGGCGTTGAGTTCGCTGCCGATGACATTGATGTCGCTGTTTTTGCCTGAGCCAGTGGCAATCAGGGTGACATTGCCACCGGCATTGAGGGTGCTGCCGCTGTGGCGCAGCGTATCGCTGACCGAGGTGCTCTCGGACTTGGATTCGCCATAGGTGATGCTGATGCTGACATTGCCGCCACCATCGCCTTTACCCGCGCCACTGCCCATGCCTTGCATCGCGTCAAAGGCATTTTTACCCGCCAGCCCGGCGGTGGCACCTGCGATCAGGCTGACTCGGCTGTCTTTGCTGTCGGCGGCGGTTTTAGTCATGTCGAGAGCGGTTTTGGCCGATTCGAGTGCGGTCAACATCGGCGCGCTGACTGCAACCGTGATGCCGCTTTGTTCGAATTTTTGCGTATCGGTGCGGCGTTCCTGGTCGCGCCCGGTATCGATCTGAATGTGGTCAGCAAGCACGTTGATGTCACCCTTGAGCGTACTGACGTCGCTGCCGCTGATTTTCACGCCATTGTCGGCAATCAGCGTGATATTGCCGTTCTGGCTGCCAATCAGGCTGCCGCTGAGGCTTTGTTGGCTGCCTGTGATCTGGGTATCGGTACTTTGCTTTTGCTTGCCATAGGTGATGCTGAAGCCTCCATTGCTGAAGAGGCCGGTTTGCTGGATTTCCTTGAACTGGTGCTCGGTGTAGTTCTCGGTGACTGCAGCGATGGTGAGGTCATTGCCAGCCTTAAGCGTGACGTCATCGGTGGCAACGACATTGCTGCCGAATACGTCCAGATCGTGGCCGCTCTGGATGCGGACACTGTCGCCGCTGATGGTACTGCCAACGGCGCTTTCGACATCGCTTTCGTTCAGCGTGGTGGTGGTTTTTTTGCTGAGCAGGCCTTTGCTGGTGTACTGGTGCATTTCTTCGCTGCGGCTGCGATCCATGCCAGCGACGATGCTGACGTCGTGTCCGGCACTGAGGTTGATTGCGCCTTCGTCGCTGCGGATATTGGCGGCGGTCGCGCTCAGGTCATGGCCGGCAGAGAGCGTCAAATCGCCGGTAACATCAATGTTGCTGCCTTGCACCGTCTGGCTTTCGGTATTGCGCCAGTTATTGGCTTTTTGCCAGGTTTTTTGGCTTTCGCTGTTTTCGCTGGCGGTGGCCAGCGTCAGGTCACGCTCTGCCGAAATCTGCGTTTGGCCATCCTCACCACTATTACTGATGTTGGCAGCAGTGAGCGTCAAATCGCGCCCGGCCTTGATAATCAAGGTGCCACCGTCGCCCAGCACCGAAATGCCGGTACGGTCACCCACCGTGTTCGCGCTGCCATGGGTAATACTGCCGCCCAGACGTGCTGCGCTGCGCTCGCTGGTTTCCACACTGGTGGTCAATGTGCGCGAGTTGCTGGCAATCACAATATCTCGCCCAGCATTGAGTTGGACTTCTTTTAGTCCTTCGATCAGGCCGCCGAGCTGTTTCAAGTCATTTTGTGCCGAAAGGCTAACTTCATCGGCTCGAGCTCGCCCACCGGTCAATTCGATGTCTTTGGCGGTCAGCTCTAGGTTGTTTTTAGCGCCCAGTGTGCCGTTGTTGTTGAGCAGACCGTCGAGCTTGATATTGATATCACGTCCGGCAATCAGGCTACCACTGCCATCCAGATCGCCTTCACGTACCTTGGCATAAACCTGAGGGACGAGCACTTTGGTGGTGCTGCCGTCTGGCAAGGTGACTTCTTGCTCAACCAGCCAGACCATGTCACCGGTGAGCTGCGCCATTTGCTCAGGCGTCAGCGCCACGCCAGGGCGCAGATTGTGCGCTTTGGCGAAGGCAACGCCGTTGTCCATCAAAGCGCGGTATTGTTCGTCGTCGTTGCTGTAATCACCGAGGAAACGCGCCCCCGTCAATTGGGCGATTTGTTCACGCACTAGCTTTTGTTCATAGAAACCGTCACCGAGGCGTTTTTGCGTCACGTCCGGATCGTAAGCCAATGCATCTAGCAGGTAATCGGAGCTTAACCATTTTTTCTGGTTGGTAAAACGCGGATCGGTTTCGACCAGATAGCGACTGCCGGGTTTGGTATTGGTTTTGAACAGACTGTTGTCGGGCAAGGTAAAGGTCGACTGCAGGGTACGGATTGTTTGGACGCCCCCATCGGTACTACCGTCGAGCTTGAGCGGTACTTCCAGCAGCCGAGTGCCTTGTTGCTGCAAGGATCTCCCTTGTGGAGCGCTACCTACGACCGGCCCCTGCACAGTCACCGAGCTACCTTGCACCTGTACATTACCAGTGGATGCAATATTGACGTCGATCTGTTGCGGGTCGCGCGCTGCAATCGTCGTTCCCGGTCCAACTATGGCGCTACCCTGCTCGATTCGACCAGCACTGATGGTAATGTTGGTTGTGCTGGTGGAATTGATGGTGCCAGGACTGCTATCAAGCCTGTAATTGCCACCAGGGAATCCGCACTGGCCGCAACCAGGATTAAACACCAAAGTACTCCAGTAGCTGGTTTTTGTGCCGTGTTCCTCAACTGTGCGTGTGCCACTGGCCTGAATATTCTGCAACGAGACCAGATTCATCGATAGCGTGCGTCCAGCCAGAATCTGGCTGTTATCGTTCAGCAAGGTGCCACCGTTGAGCTGCATGTCGCCACCAGCGATAATTTTGGCGGCATCGGATGCCAGCACCTTGGTTTCGCTCACCGTACGCGTTGCCGAAACTTGATCCCATTCGGTGAATTGGCCATCCGGCGTCACCAGATAAGTGGGCGCACCATCATAAGGTATCGTTGTCACGGGCACGGCCGGTGTAATGCTTACCTGTCCCGACTGATATTGATTGCTACCGACCTGGTAATACGCAACATTGCTTGTGCCGGTCTGGACATCGCCCAACACCAGATGCAGGTCACGGTTTTCAATGGTTTGCGCGTTGATCGCCATATTGCCCAGTGATTCAATCGTTGCACTCAGATTCTTGATCCGAGTAGCCTTTCCTGTCGCTTGTTGATTGGCATCAAGACTGCCGCCGATGGACATGTCACCCATGCTGAAAATCAAGCCATGCTCGCTGTTGGTTAGCGTGCCGACCCCCAGATCAAGCCGGTCACGCGCAGCAATGGTCGCTGCCGTGCCATTTTCGACTGTGTTGAGCAACTGGCTGGATTGAATGGCGATGTGGTCGCCATAAATCCGTCCGCTACCCAGATTATTGAGCGTGCCGACTTCCAGCCAAGCCAAGCCACCGTCAATCAGTCCCCGATTGGTGAGTGTGTTATTGGTGACCAGATGTATAGCCCCACCATTGATTTCTCCATTGGCCTGGTTGTCAATACTCCCCGCCTGTATCGTGGCCATTAATCCGGAACGAATCAGGCCAGCATTGCTGAATTGGCCAGTAGTGGTGAAATTGAGATTGCTGCCGCTTTCTATCGTGCCATTGTTGGTATAGTTGCCCAACATGCTCAGACTCAGGTCACCCAGACTGGCCAGACGTCCGCCTGTGCCACCATAGCTGGCCACATTCAACGAGAGTGTGCCGCCCGATTGCATCTGGCCGTTGTCGTTGTTAATAGCAAGGGCACTACCCGTATCGCGAATGTCGAGCATTTGTTTGGCTGCGAGCAAACCTTGGTTATTTTGTATAGTGCCGCTGCTGCGAATATTGAGCGCCTGGTCGACTTGGATTGTTCCACTTCGATTATCAAAGTTGGTCGTCGTCAAGGTAATACTGCCACCTGCGATGCCGGTATCTCCACTGTCGGTATTGCGATTATCGAGGCTATCGGTGTCAATCTGAACTGAGCCGCCGGCACGAATCAGGCTAGCCTGATTGTCGATCCGATCCGCCGTAAGACTGATATCGCCACTGGCCTGAATTTGTCCGCCCAGATTGTTGAGCGTGTCGGCGGCAAGCTGGATGTTTTGTCCGGCCAGAATTTTTCCGTCGTTGTTGAGCGTGTCGCTGTGCAATGTCATATCGCGACTGGCATACAGCAGACCACCACGGTTCTCAATATTGCCTGTTTGCAATGTCAGGTCACCGCCGGATTGGATTTGCCCGCTGGTGTTGTCGAGGCTGGCACTACCAAGGCTGAGCGAATCGCTCGCATTGATTGTACCGCCTGCGTTGTTCAGGGTTTGACCATTCGTATCAAGCAGCACTTGTTGCCCGTTAATTATCCCCTGATGATTGTCGAGCGCCGCCGCACTGTCCAGCTGAAGGGTTCCAGCTGCCAATAGCTTGCCTTGGTCATTATTGATACTAGCGACATTCAGTTGCAGGTCGCCATTCATCGCCGCAATGGTGCCATTCTGATTGTTCAAATCGCCGCTCTGCAACGTGAGTCGGTTTTGTGCAAGCAAAGTGCCAGTGCTGTTATCGAGTGTGTTCAAGCCAGAGAGCACCAGCAAATCAAGCGCAACAATCTGGCCGTCACGATTGGTAAGCGTCCCATTCAGGATGGTGAGGTTTTGTGCCTGAATCAGGCCGCCATCGCTATTGTCGAGTGCACCGGCTGCGTTCATCGTCAGCGTGGTATCGCCCGAACTGGCAATGGTGCCACCACGATTGTCGAGTGTGCCGCCGAGGGTAATCTGCGTGGAATCCAACCCCGTTTGCAGAATTTGTCCCTGCCGGTTATCGAGCGTGTCGCCCTGCACGGTCAGTTGCCGTGCCTGAATTACACCTTGCTGATTCAAGACGCTGGCGCTGTCGAGTTGCGCATGACCAAGACTGATTAACTCGCCATTACTGTTGTCAAACCGGTTTGTAGTCAGCATCAAGCTGCCTGAACCCGCATGTTCAATACTGGCCTGATTGTTGAGCAATTCAGCGGTATTGATACCGAGTTGATTGCCATTGCTGGCGATGCGGCCAGCGGTATTATCGAGCTGGGTGGCAATATTGAATTGCGTGTCGCCCGCTCCAGATTGCAGCCATTCGCCGCCCTGGTTGTTCAACTTGTCGGCGTTGACGGTAATCTGGCCTGCACCAATGCTAGCATCGTGACTGGACAGGGTCTGAGCGACATCGGCCGTCAGAGCGCCACTGCTAATCAGCGTGCTGCCATCCAGCGTAGCATTGTCATGAGTCAGCGTAATGGCCTTGGCCTGAATCTCACTCTGGGTATAATCAAGGGTTTGTCCACTGAGTTGCAAGTTACCGGCGGAAGCAATGACGACTTGATGGCCATGCTGCGAAGCCGATTGAATGGTCAGAGCTCCAGTGCCAGCATGTTCGATGTTGGCCTGATCGTTGACCAGTTCTGCAGCATTAATCGTGAGGTTATCGCCATTACTGGCAATCCGGCCTGCAGTATTGTCAAGCCGGGTGGCGACGTTGAATTGCGTGTCACCAGAGCCCGATTGCAGCCATTCGCCCCCCTGATTGTTCAGGGTTGTTGCGCTGACCGTCAGTTGCTCGGCGCTGATGCTGGCGTCACGCGTGGATAGCGTTTGCCCGATACTGACTTGCAACTGGCCGGTGCTGGCGAGTGCCGAGCCATCCAGTGTTGCATTGTCATGAGTCAGGCTGATAGTTTTACCCTGAATCGTACTATTGGTGTACTGCAGGGTTTGACCGCTCAGATTCAAATGACCCGCGCTGGCAATGGCGCTTTGATCGCCATGCTGATTATCGGACAGGATGGCAAGCGTGCCACTACCAGCATGTTCAATGCTGGCCCCATCATTCAGCAATTCCCCGGTGCGCAAGGTCAAATTGTTGGCATTGGCGGCAATACGGCCGCCACGATTGTCGATGCGCCCGACAAAATCGAGCGTGAGATCAGTGCTTCCCGTTTGCAGCAATTCACCATCGCGATTGTCCAGTTGTCGGGCGTGCAGGCTGAGCTGACCGGCACTGATACTCGCTTGTTGAGTGCTGATGCTGTCACTGGCATTGACGACCAGTGCGCCATGGACATTGCCTTGCACACCATCCAGCTGGATTTGATCTCCTTGTGCCGACAGACTAGCGGCCGAGAGCTGGCTATCTGTCAGATTCAGTTGGGGTGATTGCCACTGTTGAGTACCACTGCTGACCAGCATGCCTGCAGCGGTGATGTTTTGTCCTGCACGTACATTGAGCGTGGCATTGCCGGTCATCTGCCCTTTATCGTTCAAGCCGGCCAACAGACTGCCATTTTCTCCTTGCAGAACGGCAGTTCCTGCGTTGAGGCGCAAGGCTTGTTGGCCTGCCAGCACCCCGTGATTGACGATGTCCGTTTCCGATGCCAGTTGGGTAGTGCCTTGCGCGTAAATTGTCCCCTGGTTGGTGATCTGGGTTGCGGAGACAGTGACCTGCTGACTGGCACGCATCAATCCGCTGTTAACCAGACGACCATCGGCAGTGACCGTAACCTCCCCGGCACTGGCACCAATCTGCCCGGCATTGCGAACGCCAAGACCCGACTCGGTGCCCACCAGTTTGATCTTGTTGGCGTACATGCCCCCCAGTGCGGACACATCAATGCCAAAGCTGGGTGTAGCTCCGGTGCCCGTTGTCTGAGTACTTTGCCCAGTGGACAGTTGATAATCACCACTACCAGCAGTCACATTCAGCTGCTGAGCCCAGATCCCGGCATTGACCTGTACCGCACGAGCAATAATGTCGGTAAATCCGGGTTGGTTTGCATTCATACCGTCACCGGTAAAGGAAACCGTGCCTTTGCGCACCCTGAAGCCTTCCAGGTTGCCATTGTTCATGATCGCCGTTCCCGTGGTCAGGGTGGCACGATTGGCATTGATAAATCCGCATCCGTCGCAACTGATACCCGCCGGGTTGGCAATCACAACCTGTGCCGATTGGCCTGCAACTTCAATAAAACCGTTCAAATAACTGGGGTTGGCCGAGTTGACTTCGTTGAGGATGATTCGGGCACTGCCAGCAGCCAGCCATGGATTGGCTTGCACCCAGCCTGTCAATTGCGTTTGCACATCAGCACGGGAATTGTTCAGAATGACGCCCTTTCGATCCACATCGAATTGGCTGTAGGTATTACGTGAAACCCCACCGGTGCTCGGAGTCTGGATATTGACCTGCTCAATGCCATTGGCAGTACGCAGTACAGTCGGCTGCTGATTGTGAGGAGCAGTAGGGTCTACCTTGACAGCGGCGAGACTGACCGGACTGATCGCAACGCATCCCAATACCCACAACACGGCCATACGTAACGGACTGATCCATGCACTAAACCGGCCTTCCGCAGTCCCACTCCCCGCCGTTGATGTTTTGCCTTCCGGGCAGACATTTTCCGCAACCGCCATCAACTGGCCACGTGCTTTATTGAATACGATGCGGTAAATATTCTTGTTCATGGTAAATCTGCTTTGAAATAAATCGGAATCTGAAACGGTAATAGCGGGAAACGGTAATAGCGGGAACTCAGTTGAAACTGAAGCCCCTATTTACAGGCACTCAAATCCAACAGGTCACTAGAAAGACAAATTGACGTTAAAACCCACCGCGACCGGTGCAGTTTTGAATCCATCTGGTTTGATGAGTGGCTGCCCGGCAAAGGCCTCGTAACCTAAAGACTTGATTTGTCCTCGCAGCCCCAGCACATAACCAGCCAGTTCACGCCCTAACAAATATTGGGCAGTTCTTCCAGCGACCTGACCATAATCAAGCCCCAGATAAAGCTCGCTGCCGAGTTCTGGAATCGCCCAACCTAGATCATTGCGGAGAACCCAGCCACGTTCCGCCATCAAGGTGCTTTCACCGTCAAAACCTCGAACGGTATAACGATTGCCAATCGAAAAACGATCCTGAGCAACCAAAGGGGTACGATCCAATTGGGCACGCCAGTTAGCGCTATAACGTAGCCCGACTCCGGCAAGCTTGAATGGCATTCCCCACTGAGCAGAAGCAGTCCACAATGCCATCCGCGAAGTGCCTTCGCCAAATGCTTCTTCTGGCGCACGAAGTGCATCGTTGGCACCCGTTCCCCTTCGATAAGCAACATCAAGATCCAGAGTACTTTCGCCAAAATGCTGCCGATGCGACAACCCGGCCTCCCAGCCGGATGTGCGTCTGCGCTGCACTTCGACTTCCACATCTTCGATGTAGTTTTTACCCATTCGGGTCCAGCCTTTCAGGCGCCACGTCGACTTGCTGCTGGCATCCCGCCAAAACAGGTGGGATACCGTGATGTCGCTGTTTTTGCTGTTTCCGCTGTACTGATAATCTTGATAAGCACCTGCCACATTCTGGTAATAGGAACTGGCACTGTGATTCCAGGCAAATGACCAATACCCCAGCGGGATCGAGTAATGAACCGCATAACCATCGGTGCCGTACTGATCATCATGCTTGCTCAAGTCATGGTTGAATGAGGCGTAAAACAGATCATTCAGGGTCAAGATATGATCCAGCGACACGGTTGCAGAGCCTTGCAACTTGCCAGTGCTTTCACTGCCGGAGTCATCAATACTCAGACTGATACGCACTGGCAGCGCTTGCTGCCATTTCACGACCAGATCACTTTCGCCCGGTTGTGCCCCCTCACCACTAGCCGGAACAATTTCTATGTCGGCCTCTGCAGTAGGTACACGTTTCAGATTTTCAAGCCCCTGCTCGATATCGCGCAAATTCAGTAAATCACCGGTCTTCATGGGAAGCGCATTCCAGAGGGTTACCCTTGAGTCAACGCCGTCCGCCGGACGAATGGCTCGAATCCGGCCAGGAACAACAGTCAGCACTAGCGTGCCGGTCGTCAGACTCTGTTCACCGGCAAACAATCGAGTGGTCACAAAGCCGCGTTGAACAATGGCATCCTGAATTCGCCCCATGACCAGATTAATGCCTTCGCTTCCCAGGCAACGTCCCAAGGCCATATCGGGAGCATTCGCGGCAGCCAGTGCCCACTCGAACTGGGCAGATTGATCGCCAATCAGGGTAATGCGTTCGATGGGAAAACAAGGGGTTTCCTGTGCGGGCAAGCGCTTATCCGAGCTCGACGCTGGCCGATCCAGCCGGACCTCAGGCTGCAGATCCTCCATGGCAGAGCGCAAAGATTGCTCCTGCTCCTGCTGCCGCTGCCGATTTCTGGCGTCCTGCTCCAGAATCTGGCGAGGTTCAAGTGCATAACTGAATTGGGTTACAAACCCAATTACGCAAGCCAGTGCGGTGTAATTTATACGGATCAAGCAATTGGACGATGAATCATTCATTAATAACAACCGCCAATTTATTCGCAAAAACAAAATAAAAAACAGACATACGATTTACAAACGAAAATCAAAACAATAAACCCCAAATCACAAAAAACACCAACCAATACCACCAACTCAACTCACAACCAAAAAACCATTTAATTTAATTGAATAAATTTTTATTAAATTAAATTAAATGGTTATTAAATTAGATCAGCAGAACCTCATCGGCCAGTCAATAAACCACTGGCGAACTACACCATACAATCACGTGAGCATTGGGATGAGTATCCTCTACAGCCAGAGCTTTGCTGCCAGCAAGGCAAACTCACTCGCACAATGCCGTCAAGTTCTCCCAGCTCATAACGAGCACTTATAGTGCTTAGCCAAAGCACGAAAACCCTGTCTGCAATATTTCAAACCACATGAAAAAGCATGACAAATTAAGAAATATTAAGGTTCGTTAATGTAGCCAAAAACCAGACACAATACAACCACGCCAATGATTTTCAAGGATTTTATTACTGGATTTCCGACAGAAGGTGAGACCAAGACATAAGAGATGCCCAAGGTCTTTAGAGCGTTCCCATTCTTGAAGAAAATGCCGTTGTGCTGGACAGGTCATCTATCAGATTGCAACCTTCATCTTTGCTGTTCCATGCCTTGGTTACTTTTCCCTGCGCCATTCATGCCGACCAAGCAATTGAATTTATCCAGCTTAATCGTCATATCAGCCAGTGACTTGAAATTTCTTATCGTTATTTTCTCAATCATCCCCAGCTCCTCCAGTTATTCCTTTCATTGTATCCAGCTGATACCGTAAATTTGCTGTAGTTCACCGACACCCATTGCACTGCTGAATACAGCTGGTTTTTGGCGTAATACGGCCCGTTATGTACTTTTGCGACGTCAGTTTACTTCTGATGATTGCGTAAGCAGATAGACCGGGTGACAATCAACCCGTCGACAGGTAGTTGTAGGAAAAAGTGATTGTCAGGTGCTTACGACTGCAAGGCATTCAATATAATTATTGATTTCACGCTAGAGCATTGAGAGCAGCATAAAGCGAGAAAAGATTGCTGATGATCTACCAATAATTGCAATTAGCCATAGCGTTGTAGTTAGTATTAACAGACTTCGCATGTATTGCCCTGATTGGCTGAGCGGATACCCCATTGCTGCAAATATTTTCGCGATGCAAGGATGTCATGATGAGTATTACTAGCCTATCCAATGCAGGTGGGCCTGCGGCAAGGCAAGGCTTCAAGTATCAAGATCACGTGGCAGTCAGTTTCATCTTCAAGATGCTCCGCGATAGCAACTACTCCCAGGTGGAGTGCGAGACTGCTGACGATATCGTCGTGGTGTCCCACTGTTCGGGGGGGCTCGTAAATGAGTACATCCAGGTCAAGACGACCGAAGGTGACAGCAAATGGAATTGGCAGGAGGTCATCGCGCTCGACGGTAGCAAGGCCGACTCTTCCCTGCTGCATAAGTCACTGAAATGCGACGTGCGCCCAGGCCTTGCCCGTTTTCGAATCGTGACCAAGCGTGAC
Source organism: Chitinibacter sp. S2-10 (assembly GCF_046530675.1). Lineage (GTDB taxonomy): Bacteria > Pseudomonadota > Gammaproteobacteria > Burkholderiales > Chitinibacteraceae > Chitinibacter. The sequence continues at coordinate 3,046,121 of NZ_CP172558.1, forward strand.
GTCGCGAAAATTCTTGAGGGTTTTAAAATTGAGCTGGATAAGCGCGTTTTGCCTGATACTACAACAGAGCGAGGGGATAAACTGGTAAAGAAGTTTAAAACCTTCTCATCCCCGCAAAAACGAGATTTCACCTACTGGGCAAAAAACAGTGTCTGGCAGGTATACGGAGATGTCGAAGCGCTGGAGGCGGTTAATATCAAGGCTCTGTCTCAGCTTGCGGAGAGGCTGGGCAACCGCCCTAACATCACTCAGTTGCAGGCAATTTATGAAGAATTCCTAGAGATTGCTGATAAGGCAGCCACGGCCTGTGTTAAGTCAGCAGCAGCAACCAAGATTATTCTCCGAGAGCCGGCGCTGGCACACCTGAAAAAGTTATTAGAAGAGGCGGATGACAAGTCAACGGCCACCTCCAAACCTTACAAGAAGCGCCCAGATCCCTTTTTGGTCGAATTTCATGCAAGCACAGAAGAGGGGCGGCTGCATTCATTTTCCGGCTTTGACGTGAAGTATTCGCTGAAAAAATGGCGACACGAGAACTTCGCAAAGCACCTCATCGAATGGCTACCCGAGTTTTCATTGAAGGCCAGCGAGATCGTCAATATCCATGCGCACAACGCCGAAGCGATTCTCGCCCGATCAATTAGTACCTTCAGCGACAGTGATCTACCGCGTGACAGGCTCATCGCGGAACTGATTCTCCACGCCATCCTACGTAGTCGTCAAAACAGCGAGCCTGTGGCATGCAAAGTTTTTTACAAATCTGCTGGCAAGCTGTCGGAGTTTGGTAACGCCCATATCGTTCAGATACCTGGCCAGGACGATCAGTTATGGCTAGGCCTTGCTCGCCTGATTGAAGCAAACGCCATGGATGCAACGCAGGGGCAGATCTGCGAAGTCCTTGACGAGACGATCTCAGAAACAGTGCTGTCGGCAGAACGCGAAATCATCATTGCTCTGCGCGAACCATTGCACCACCAACCAAAAGCAGAAGCCTTCAACCAGGCCCTGCACCGCAACTCGCCCGTCGATGACATGCTGAATGTCCTCTGTTTCCCGATCCTGTTGGCCTACGACAGCGAAGCGCTTTCGTCAGGATGGTTTGCTGATTACATCAACAACCTCAAGACAGAGATCGAGACCCACTTCAGTGCCTTCACCACACAACTGCCGGAGAACATCAAGCAGGTGAAGGTGATGGTCTTTCTGGTACCAATGGAAAGCATTGAACTGCTAATCAAGGCTTTCAATGATCGCTGCGAAAAGCTGGAAGAACTACAGGTATGAGCTGATCTCTGTTCTTCGATTTGCGCAGCAGAATGCACAAGAAGCGGAAGCTATCCCGAGTAGGCCATCCTACCTCGGAGATCTCAAGGAATGATGCGGTCATGAACTACGAAACGATCAAGCACAAGCTGGCGAAACTCGGTGATGAAGGTTCATCGACGCTCGATGTACTACTGGCCATTAACACCATCGTCAACAGAAGCAACTCTGAATGGGAAGGTCGCGACTTGGTGATACGAGCACTCGACCAATTCAACCTTTTCGACGCAGTCGAACAGTCGCTGCTGCTCAACATGGTACGCGCCGTCGGATTATTCCCCTACATCACGCCTCACCTCAACAACATGGCACTTTCTGACCGCCTGGCTTATGAGGCGCACAGGGTTGAAGGTGTTGAACAGGGTATGGTGTTTCACCATTTGCAGGCCCACGTTTTCAGTTTGATCATGCAAGGCCGCAACGTGGTGCTCAGTGCATCTACAAGTGTTGGAAAAAGCCTCGTAATTGACGCAGTACTGGCACAGCGACGATTCAAAAAAGTGGTCGTGATCGTTCCGACCATAGCTCTGATCGACGAAACTCGCCGCCGCTTGGTTAAGCGTTTCAAGGATTTCAACCTGATCACGCACCCCAGTCAGGAGGCCGCGTCCGACACAACCAACGTCTACCTCCTCACTCAGGAGCGCGTCATTCAGCGTCCTGACCTTGCGGATGTGGAGTTCTTCGTCCTAGATGAGTTCTACAAAATTGACTTGGCGAACGGCACAGACGCAAACACCCGTGCTGTTGATCTGAGCCTCGCCTTCCATAAGCTCGCCAAGACCGGTGCTCAGTTCTACATGCTCGGGCCGCACATCCAGAAGATCTCGGGGTTGGATGGTTACGAGTATCACTTCATCCCGTCCGACTACAGTACTGTCGCGGTCGACATTCAGAATTTCAATTTGGGGATGCGTTCCGAAGAGCGAGTGGAAAAATTGCTGGAGCTGGTTAAAACCCTAGACTCACCCACTCTGATCTACTGCCAGGCACCAACTAGTGCGAACAGGGTCGCCGAATATTTGATTAAGAACGCTGGACTGACCCCTGTGCCGGAGACGCAAGAAATAGCCGCATGGATTTCCAAGCACTATCACTCTGAATGGGACGTTGCAAAGGCCATATCTCTGGGAATCGGGATTCATCATGGTGGGGTGCCGCGCGCACTCCAGCAGTACATCGTCAAACTTTTCAACGATGGTACTATCAAGCGGATCATCTGTACGTCGACGATGATCGAAGGCGTCAACACCTCGGCAGAGAACGTAATCATTTACGACCGCCGCCTGAACACCTCGACGTTCGACTACTTCACGTACAAGAACATTTCTGGTCGTGCAGGCCGCATGAATAAGTACTTCATTGGCAAGGTGTTCATGCTTGAAGCGCCCCCTCTTGAAAAAGGGCTGACAGTCGAGTACCCCATCGGCAATCAGGATGAAAGCTCCCCTATGGGGCTACTAATGCAGTTGGAGCCCGAGTATCTGACTGACATCTCGCGAGGCCGATTGCAGGATGCGTACACCAACCCGATACTGTCGCCGACAACTTTAATCGAGAACCGGCACATTCCGATTGATCGGCAAGTCGAGGTAGCAGAAACGATCATTAATGGCCTGTCGCTCAGCAGCGAACTTCTGTGCTGGAAAGGCATTCCTGAGCCGAAGCAACTCAATTACCTATGTGAGCTGGTCTACAGTCTGGAGGGGGGTAACCTGATGGACTACGGAATATCGTCCAGCTCGCATTTGGCATGGCACATCAATGAGCTCCGAACTCAGAAAAACCTACCAGCTTACCTAAAAGACGCAGTAGAGAATCGGCTACAGGAACACACACCCAGCGAAGCGATCAACCTACGACTGAAATTCATCAGAAACATGGTGTGCTTCCGATTACCTCGAGACGTCATGGCCGTGAATACAATTCAGGCCGACGTGCTAGCGAAAGAAGGGATTGAGCCGGGCGATTTCAGCTTCTTTGCTGAGCAGCTTGAAAATATCTTCCTCGACCCGCTACTCACTGCGTTGGACGAATATGGAATTCCCACTCAGATCTCGACCCAGATCAAGAACCTTATCTTGCCATCCGAACATCTGAACGACCTACTGGCGAAACTTCGGACCTTGGCCCCCAGAATAGAGCACCTTCAACTGACTGGCTTTGAGAAAAACTTAATGCGGTGGGCTGTCTCCGAAATGTAGCGTGCTTTACTGTGTACAGCACGCCTCGTGAGCAAACGCGCACAGACATTAATGTTTGAATTCAGTGGCTATTCGGAACCGGACTCTATACCCAGCAGCTTTTCAACGTAGGAGAACGTCAGCCCACTGACGGGCGAAGACCTACGAGATTAAATCTTTTCACATATCACAAGCCTAGGAATTTGGTCGCGACAATAGTGCTTTCCATGGTTTATCCCCTGAACGTGACGCAAAAATAATTGGAAGATTATTATTTGGACAAGTCTCAGGAAATGCGACAAGCAATGACTGCGAGCCAACGCCAAGTGCCTCTTTGTAAAGGCCAGCGGCAAGTCGAATACACAATGCCTTCGCACGATCATGTACTTGCTGATCTTCCCAAAAACCAGAACCCGAGGTACGGAACGCCCTGTTGTCATCTGTCAGGGTTTCACATATGTGCAGCCGAACCGTGACATCTGGAAAACGTTCAAGGGAAGCTTGAATTGTGCGCTCAGCCTCTTCTGTAGCAAAAAGAATAATCAGAAAGAGAGGGATTTTATGAGTTACGAGAGAAGCACCTATTTCATCAATTAGTCCAGAAAGTGATTCATCGATTGTTCGGCCAGTGCCTGCAATGTCGTCAACAACTATCACCGCATTTGGTCGATTATCCTCTGTCGTAAGGCGACGGGCCGACTTACCTGGCTCCACCACGCACTCCATTAGGAGGCTATTTTCTTTAGCATACGCGCGGGCATAGGCAGAGCCACTTTTCCCTGGACCATCCATGTAGGTCACCAGTAAATCACGCCGCTTCTCTACTTTGGTCTCACGTACACGCGGTGGTGTTGCCTTGGCTACGATCCGATCATGTGCATATCGTAGCTTTTCCGCTATCTGTGGCAAGGTAACAAATTTCAAATTCTGCAGAATAGTAAAAAGCTGTCTCTGTTCCTGAGTATTGGCGACTTGGTCAAGCCAAGCGCGTACAGACTCGCTGGTTACCTCGTGACCTCTATACAAAGGCCAGTGCGAGACAAGGTATTCAATCTCGCCAGACTTCACATAAGCAGCATCGTTAGCCTTTTGGATTTCACTTTCCAAATCATCAGCTAACGTACTGGCAATCAATTTATTGATTCCAACGTCCCGGATCCAACGTTGAAAAATGGGAAGGTGCATTGTTAAGTCACCGTCCATTTCCTTCATGATGTCACGTCGGAAAAAATCCTCTAAAAGTGGTGTGACTTCAAACGATTGAAGGACACTGCTTATGTGCTCGGCAACAGTGATCCGATTTGTAATACCTGACCGCAGTGCTCGTCCAAATGCAACTAGTATGCGTAGACGCTTGAGTTCTATAACCTCTGCTTCATCTCGCTCGGCATTGATGCCGTCTTTCCAGAAGTGAGCAAACGCGTTGGTGTCGAGTTCAGTAACTCGGCCATTCAAAGCATGCCTGATGTCACTTACGATAATTTCGGTATCCCGCTGAGCGACAGCTGTAGAAAAGACTTTGGCACAGAGCAATTTTGTGTAGTAAGGATGGCCATTCGTAACACTGAATAGCTCGTTGAGTGCCGAATCTTCCCAATTCAAACTGCTTCTGACGGGGCCAGTCACTAGCTCAACGTAGTCATTCCATTCATCGCTACGGGAGAAATAGTCGAGCGGTTCACGGACGAATTTGTTTAATTGGTCGCCTTGCGCACCGATGATGAAAGGCATTTTTTCCCCGCCGACAAGAATAAAGGCGAGGTTTTTGCGGGCAGCCAACGTACGTAGATTTGCAAAGAATGCTTCTGCCAGCGGTCCAAACCGGTACATCTCAGGATGAATTTCATCAAACTCATCTAGTACGATGATGAAGCGCTTGCTTGGACAGGTTGTTTCAAGCAGTTTTGTGATTGAATTCAGAGGAGCAAGTGACCCATCGAAATTCGAAGTGGGAAGGTCCATTCCCGGCGGAAGATGGGAGCGCAAAAATGTGTAGACTTGCTCGCCGAGGGATTTCACGGTACTGGACGCGTCAGCAGCGCAGTATTCTCCCCACTCTAGGTAGTATGTTATATACGTTGTGGAGGCCGTTGCATGGGTGCTGACATAGCTCAGTACTGCCTGGGCAAGCGATGTCTTCCCGATTCGTTTTTGGCCCGTAATATATGTAGAACTCATCTGGGCCTTAAGCAGACGATTTCCAATCGCTTGGACTTTAGCCCTGCGCCCAACAAATTTATCACCTTCCGCAACCTCTAGGCTATATGGATCCAACTGCTCGAGTTGCCCCCAATTGACGTTGGGATTCTGCGCTGTCAGTTGAACATCGAGAGAAATGGCTGTGCGGTCGCCAAATAATTGATTCCAACTTACCTCCATTGCCATATTGACGAGGCTTGCTGGCTGCACCACCATTGCTTTAACTGATACGGCGAATTCCCCTGGGGGAATATCACCCAAATGAATCTCTTCAGTATCAAGGGCGAGTGAGTTGCTCGCGTCGGTATCAAGCTTGACTACGACATCTACAGCTACGCCTGGGCCATGGTTGACCATCGGAATAGTGATGGTTAGCAGCTTATTCTCATGATGAAGCGTGTACCGCTTTTCCGCGACATGAGGTGCTTTACGGCGGGTCTCAAGGCTACAGGTAAACTGGTCTTCCGCTCCCGCCTTAATCGACTGTAGCGCACGCTCAACAGCTAGGGCAAAGTTCGCGACATAGCCTCGAGTAAGAAATGATGGGGATGTACAGGCGGCCTTCCTAAGGTCGCGACAGCTTTCTGCCAGACGATCAAAGCGTGATTTGTAAGTTGCATCCTTACATGCGACAAGTTCAGAAATTTGTTCACATACATGGGCAACACTGCTCTTAAGACCCGTCCAGCCAAAAGGTTGAAGGTACGCATTACAGAGGCCGTGCCGGAGAGCCCGCTGAATGTCAACGACGATACCATCTATTTCGGCGAGGGTAGATGGCAATTCCTGAAGAATCAGTAAATTTGAGCAAATTGTTTCGTGAAATCCCTTTAGCACAAGCATTTTTTCAAACGTTTGCCGCTTCTCGGAAAGCTTCAGATTGCGCAACTGGTCTTGAAAGCCTGCCTCTATTAATTCCACTACTTTTCGCTCAAGAAGATGCTCATCCTCAAAGGGAAGGAATCTATCTACGGACAGGGCTCTGATAGCCAGGATTGCAGAGTCACGACGTCCCGCTTGTTGTTGAGTTGCCTCTTCAACAAGATCCGATAAGGGTTTAGTCGACCAATCTCCAGAAAGATCGCAGGCATAGGCTATAGCTTTCTTAAGGCCCCCCAACGCTTCTTTGAGATTCCTCTTGGCCTCAACCCCCTCTTCGACCTTTGCAAGGGCTCGCTCCATATCCCAAATGGCCTGCTGACTGTTGTTATTATTTGCTAATTTCATATTAGCCGGAACTCGTGCGTAACAGGAATAGCAAAGTATACCGTGATATTGACGTAATGGTCGCAGACCTCAGAAATAGTTTACGCCAAGCGTAAAGAAAATCGATCTCCCCCGCCCTTGTTCCCCCAAGATTAAGTGGCACTCGGATATTAAATTTCAGCTACATCCCAAAAGTAATCCTTGCCCACTCAGGGTATAGTGGCTTTCTGAATTTAGCCACCAAACAAGATTGCGCGGATGGTCTGCTTTGGCCGAGCTGCATAGTAATTTCCCTAGAACAAAAAAGACCACAACCTGATGGTATGCGGACTTTCATTTTTAGGACTTCCACACTGACACCTCAACCGTAGCAGACAAAACAATCGATGACACTAAGGACGATTTAGAAGCTTCGTTGGGCAAGTAGTAATCCATGTCGCATTAGAAGTGCCGTTGGTCGACGATACTTATACAACTGCCATCGACATGTTTTACACTCTTCGTGCAAGGCCGCTACACCTGCTTGCCCGCCCACAAGGCGAAGTCGATTCTGACAGCGTAAAACATCAATTACGAGTCCTGCCTTGACCTTCTACTGGTCGCAGTTGGCTCGGTGTGTGGGCGCATCGACGTCACCGTGACCGCGGAGTTCAAGACATGTCTACATCTTTTACGCGTGCTCAGCTAGAGCGTTTTCGCCGCGAAGCAAAGAAACTAGGCCGCGAGCAGTCCATTACGCACAGCGAAGCTTTGGACCGAATTGCGATTTAGCAAGGGTTCAAGAATTGGTCGCTATTAGCCAGACACAGCAATGCGGCATCAACAACACCTAGCATTTCAAAACCGCTATCTGCATCCCGCAGTCAACGCTATCGCTACTATCTTCATGATGATGTGGTCGAAGGTGCGCCGGGAAAATGTTACTGCGTTCGTTGTGACTTTTTTTGGGAACTTGACCATTTTCTGCCTACAAGCTGGCATAAAGACGGAAATGATGGAGAGCGTTTCTTATCTTCTCTTGCTATGTGGAACAAGCTAACGGAGTCGGAGAAAGGTAACCGTTACAGGCCAGCTAACGCCCCGAATATCCTTCAGGAACCTGCGGAGGTAGCCCGTGCGGCTCGTGAAGCATCTCGGTCACCATTTCACCTATGGCTTGAAAAGCAACGCGGCCGAAATGACCTTATTGGTGACTTGGCTCAAGATATTCTTAGCGATAAGGGGTTTCCACTGGGGGCATCAACGCGTCGCGAGGTTGAGGATTACTTATCACATCATGGTGAGCATATTAACAATGCTGTGAGGGACGCTTGGTTTGAATACGAGGCACCGCCCAAGAAGACCCTTGCGCAAGCCTTAGCTCAAGAACTCGGTATCAGTGCATTTGAAGCTGAAGAATTGGCAGATGCTGAAGTTCAAGAACGAACTGGTCATGGCGACGAGATGGTCTATAGCTACTTCTTCGATTTCACTGACTATGCATCACCAGCGTTGGCTGCCAAGCTGCGTAAAAAGCTTGGTTCGCTGCAGTTTGAGATACCACTTTGGTTCTTTGACGATATTCATGATTTTGCGGATATTCGCTGAGTATTGAACGTTGTTAGTCAAAGAATGATACTCGAGCTATAGGATAAGCAGACCTCATAAGCTGGAGCTTTATGGGGTCTACTTTTTTCTGGTTTTCCGGGTATACCGTATATTGTGGCGCACTGATTTCGACCATCGATAAATAGGCTTTGACTGGCCACTTTGGCCGAGTACCAGACTACTTGGTAATCTGGATACACTCGAAACGAGCCTTCAACTGTTGTTCATCTAGCTGATGTTCTTTGTTTGATTGGATTAGCAGCCGTTGCACGATTTTAAGGCCTGCCGCTTCGCAACTGGCCAGGTTGTGGAACCCATCGATCATCGATGGTGAGCCCAGTATGAGATAGACGATTAAAAGCCATTCAGTCATAGATCAAGACGTTGAGTTTGCTTAATGTAAGACTATAGACATTATTTGGATTGTTGAATGGTCTTTGCTGCTCGTGCTCAACGGTGCGTAAGAAACTATTCTAATTCAGGCAAAAACGTGTAAACATTGTGGATCAGAGTGAACTTAAAACCACTGTAGCTGCTAAATAGTGATTCATCTTTGGCAGTCGCTTCACTCACCGGAATAACCTGCAGACCATCTTTCTTGCCACACTATTTCCCAGAAACAAAATCTGACCATTGCCCGTAGACCACCAATTTATCCCTGACAACCTCGAAGAGCTGATAAATCCGACAGTAACCATATGTCGGCAATCAGCTGATTTGGTCCAGCGTTAGGTAAATTCTCCCCGCATATACTACTGACATATTCCATTCGACTATCTTACTTTTAACTCGTTGTTTTTTGTTAATGCAATGTCAGAAGGAACAGCTTCAATTTAGAGGAGAGTCAATATGCCCCAGTTTTCGTTTGGCCAGGCTTCATTGAAGGAACTCAAAGGTGTCCATACTGATTTGGTCGCGGTTGTAACTCGCGCCATTGCGCTTACTGTGCAGGATTTTTCTGTGCACGATGGAGTTCGAACAATTACTGAGCAGCAGAAGCTAATTGCTGCTGGCGCTTCGCAAACAATGGACTCACGTCATCTTACCGGGCATGCGGTTGATCTCGTGCCATATATCAATGGAAAGCGCCGTTGGGAATGGGCCCCAATCTTTGTGATTGCTGATGCGGTTCGAGTTGCCGCTCGAGAATTGGCAATCCCGCTACGCTGGGGTGGGGCTTGGGATGTGGATTTTACTACCTCTAGCGAATCACCAGAGGATTGGGTTTCTTCATATGTTGCCCATCGCAAGAAGCAAGGGCTGAGAGCTTTCATAGACGGGCCGCACTATGAGCTGCCTAAGGCCAAATATCCTTAGCTCCCTATTCTGAACAAAGCCTAGCCATAACCTACTTCAAATTCATGTGTTCATCGAGATATGGGAGAGATCATGCCCGACTTTGGCATAATAACTGCTAATCAGTATCAGGAGCAAACTCATGAGCCTTTGAAGAAAGGTGAAGCTCCTGAAGGCGAATTTCACATCACGGTGGCAATGGCTGGAGCCATCTCTGCGGGTGCATACACAGCTGGGGTTATGGATTTCCTGATAGAGGCGCTGGATGAATGGGAGAAGCAGCGTTGTAACCCTGAAGTTCCACAGCATCGGGTACGGCTAGTTGCACTTTCTGGCGCTTCCGCAGGTAGCGTAGTCAGTGCCGTTACGGCAGCACACCTTTATTACAATTTCTCACACGGGTCAAGCGAGCAAAACCCGTTGTACCAAGTTTGGGTCAAGGAGGTGGACATTGACGGTCTGCTCGATATGAATGACCTCCCCAAACTCCCTTCCGATTCAGTTCCGTCGTTATTGGACAGCAGTTATTTGACCAAAATTGGCTACAACATGATTGGGATATGGGGGGAGAGAAAATGGCAGGCAGCGCAACCTGAGTCCATAAAACGTCGCTGGATCGGTGAAGCCGACAATGCTTCTCTCAAAGTGGTCTTTACCCAAAATAACTTGAATGGTGTCCCTTATTGGGTTGGTATGAATGGTGGTAAGTATGGCATGACCCTGCATAGCGATCATATTCGTTTCGTGATTAGTTATGACCCCACAGAAATCAATCCCCCTCAATCACGACCAGACGAATATGCCCTCAATGCAACCTTTGTCGGCACCAGCCAAGTACGTGCAGATTGGACGCACTTTGTGAACCACGGTTTAGGTTCTGCTGCATTTCCTGGGGGCTTGGCTCATCGGGATTTGGAGCGTTATTGGCATGACTATGGATTTCGTTACTTAGTTGCTGCGGGCGTAGAGCCGTTGACAGGCTTACCGATGGCAATCCGTATGAAGCCAATCGAGTGGCAGGAAACACGTGGAGCAAACATGGATTATCGTTATCTTTGTGCTGACGGTGGCACCATGGATAACGAACCATTCGAACTCGCTCGCCACTACTTGTCGGGATTGGCTGGACACAATGAACGCGATGGAGAAAGAGCCAGCAAAGCAGTGATCATGATAGATCCCTTTCCTTCGGATGATACCTATCATCCACCCAAAGGGGATGAGGATGTATTGAATTCCTTGTTTATGCTACTCGGGGCATGGAAAGATCAGGCACGATTCTCAGCAGAAAACATGATGCTTGCAGAGCAGGATGATGTATTCAGTCGGTATTTAATACAGCCTCGCGGTAGTACAGGAATGGAGCTTGGAAAACCAGGAAAAAAACGCCAATTGGCATGTGGTGGGCTTGGAGGTTTTTCTGGCTTCTTTCGCGAAGAGTATCGCCATCATGACTTCATGCTGGGTCGATACAATTGTCAGCAATTCCTTCGTGAGCATTTATCGGTTATCGACGGAAATAAGCATGTGAAAGGTCGCTCTACGACTGAAACAGGACAGGTTCCAATTATCCCACTCTATGGCTCTGCAAATGATCAACAGCCAGCGCCTGTCTGGCCGATTAAAACTATTGATCCAAAAACAATGAATGATCTTGCTCGTAAACTTCGTGTTCGATTGGAATTATTACTAAAAAGGCTCTCTAAAAAACAGCATGCCGTACCGGGTTTTGTGACCAATTTACTGCTGAATTGGAAACTCAACGATTTGGCTGGTTTTTGCATCGATACCATCCAGAAAGATGCCATTGATGCTGGTTTGCAAACCAAATGGATTGAAATTTCGAAATGGCAAGGACCAGGTGGTCCGCACGGTATTTAGGACTGTGTGTGGAAACTGCAGCACAGAGCCTTTATGACGCTTCGCTATTGAAGGGGCACGGATCATGCCAGCAGAGAAAAAATATCAATTGGGTGAGGAGTTATCTATTCACTCGATAACCAGATTGGCCATCGCCATTATTGGGTTGGCATGCTTGGTTGGAGTGATATTGGCAGATCAAATTTCGACAGTATGGATCTGGGCTGGCCTGACAATTTGCTGGATGCTTGCCGATAGTAGTATCAAAAAGAAAGAGAATGCTATTTCCAATTGTGGAACTAAGCAACGTGCAGTCGCATATTGGCAGCCAGTATTGGCAGAATGGCGTTATTTAACCCGCAAAGACATCTCTACAGAACAAGACAAGATTTCCTCTTTCGAGGACTGGAACAAACTATGGGAAGCCGAAGGTCGTCTTCCATTCTGGGCAGATGTATTCGAAATCGAATTGGCCTGCGTTGGATTATTAAATTTGTCTGATCTGGAAGCCAAAGCATCCGTCTTGTCTGTGAAAATTGATATTTCTAAGATCCCTCAGCCTAAATGTTCCGATCCTAAAGATGGCAATGCCATCAAAGTTTATACGGAAACGTTGAGAAGCTGGGTGATCATGATAATTAAAGAACAGCAATGGAGCTTTAGTAAAAGCCTTCAACAAGAAAGTAATTTTCGATTTTTGCGACAAAACATTAAACACGGTTATCGCCGAATCGTGATTCCCGCAATTGGCATTACATTTTCATTACTGTTGAGTGATTTTTCAGGCTCGATGGGATTAGCAACACTCACATGGACTGCAGTCGCTGGGGTTTCAGGCGCCTATGCGAGCACGCTGCTTCGATTCAGCCGAACGCCAGAAAATAGCTCAGATGAATCTAAGAAGAGCGCATCAATAAGCGACATCATTTCAATTGGGACAGGTGGAGAAGGCGTTACGCAAGCTATGGTCGTTGGGATGTTGTTCTCGATAATAGGGTATTTCATTCTTGTAAGCGGTATGCAAGACAGCATCCTATCTACGCAGCTGGAAACGCACCTGTTTCCACAATTCACAACTGATTTTACTTGCAAATTGTCCAGACTGGACTGGTTGGCCGTACCAAATATGATTGAAGATTTAGCTAAGCTGACCGTCTGGGCATTCGTTTTTGGGTATGCGGAACGATTGGCCCCCGACGTTTTGAATAAATTATCCGGGAAGTTCGACAATAGCAAGTTATGAAAAGTAATATCACGCTAACGTTTAAGCTACGAAATTGAATTTATATATCTTTTATCATAGGTGATTTTCGTAAAGCGTTAATGACAGTACAATTATTAAGGTTTTTTATTATTTAAATAACATGCCAGCTATAGAGAAAAGTCATAATACAACATTAATCATAAAACATTAACCTCCATTAAATCAATAAAGACAAAGGAAAAGAGATGTCATCAAACACGGGAAATTTATCACTCTGGCTTAGTATATTCTTTATATTGGCTTCGTTGCTTGGAGTTGTTACCGTTTATTTGTTAATAATGAATAAAAATGTAGACAATGAAAGAATAGACAAGATTATAGATATTGGAAAGTGGTTTATTGTTTCTGTAGCAATAACGCTATCTGCAACAATAGTTAATGATGGGTTTAGAGAGCGAGAACAAGATATAAAGGAAATGGAAATATTTGACAAGTACGTAGCAACCATACTGGAGTCGAATAGTTTAGAGAAAAGAAAATTGTTGTGTGAGTATTTTGCATCAGTATCTCCAGAGGGAGCGATGAAGCAATCCTGGAAGCAGTACGAAAAAATTGTGGATCAGCACATATATGAAGACAAAAAAGATATTAATAAAATAGTCGAAATAGATAAAAAAATAGAGACAGGGGTTGCTACTGATTTGGATAAACAGCAAAAGGCAATACTAGAAGAAAAGTCAAAAATTAGGAACCAAAGCCTAGTTTTAAGAGAGGACGAGAAAAAAATGGTAATTATTGCAGGTGGTGACAAGAGTGTGGAATTGGCCAATGATGAGATTAAAAAAGTAAAAGCTTTGAACTACTCGGGAATAATTTATAAAAAAGGTGGTAGCTACAGAACTGTAGTTGGCCCATTCCCAGATGAAGGCATCATGATTGCTGCTCTAGGTGAGTTAAAAGAAAAAGTGAATAAAACTGCATACCCAGTGGATGTTAGAGTTTGGTGCCAAAGCCCTGAGGAAAAGCCTGACTATATTGCATGTAAGTAATGCTAGCTTAGCATTTAACCATCTTATTTTAGTAAATTTAATTTCTGCACTGTACTGCATTGATTTATGCCAATTGATTATTGGAGGCGACTCATGATTACCGTAGATACACTGAGAAAATTTGCACCAAAAATAAAGAATGCAGAGCTACATGCCGTAGCACTAGAAAATGCGAGGCTACTTAGCACTGTCACAACAGCACGTAGACTATGCCATTTTATGGGGCAAATTTTTGTAGAGACAAATGGATTTACCACCATGGAGGAAAATTTGAATTACACGAATCCAGAGCGACTTGATGCAATATTTTCTGCAATTAAAGGAAAAGGCGATGCCAGTAGTTTAATTGCACAAACCCCTAGAGATGTAGCCATTGCAAATCGTGTTTATGCCAACAGATTAGGCAATGGTGATGAGGCAAGTGGAGACGGATGGATGTATAGAGGTTCTGGTTATAAGCAGTTAACTGGGAGAAGTAATTATCGTGAAATTGGGGAAATTGTTGGGATCCAGATAGAAAAAAATCCTGAGCTTGCCCGACAGCCAGCAAATGCTGCTCGTATTGCATTTACATTTTGGGATAAGAAGTCTTGCTCCGAACTTGCCGATAACGGGGATGTTGAAGGGATTACAGAAAAAATAAATGGCGCTGCAAAACTAGGTTTGAATGAGAGACGAACAGCTACATTGAAAGCACTAGCCATATGGAAGTAGTAAACAAATAGATTTTTATATACAATCCTTGAGCATGAATTAAAAAAAACAGCAAAGTAAATACATATAATAAATATTGTTAGATCTTTCCATAAGTAAGTGAGTTGTCATTTCGAAGCTTGTAGGGTTGGGGGGGGGCAGTAATAAGTAGTCATTCATAGACTATTTACATGTTGCAAAGGAGGTTGTATGTCGATCTGGGCGATGTTCGTTAATAAATATTTCTTAAATTTAGTTACTCTTTTAGCCGCTACATTGTTATTCGGCTGCGCTAATGTACCACCCGAGTCGGTCACTTTAAGTAAAAATATTGGATTGGAAATAACAAAATCACAGGCAGCTCATCTTTCGACTCTCGATGCTTTCTACAAGATGCTTAGTGAGAATAACGACAAGTGGGTAACTGATATTTATTTACCGAAGCTAATCAATACAGCAGTCTCAGATTTATCAGTTGCCTGTAAAAAATCTGGAGACACCTCACTAAACTGCAGTCAACTAAATAACAACGATATGAAAAGAATATTATTAATAACCATTGAATTTCGTGACGGAATTCAGCGTGCACTATCCGCAAATAGAGATGAATCTGCTAGGCTAATTAATGAGCATTATTCCGAGCTAAAAATGGCTAACGCTACCGTAACTGGGTTGCTTGTATCCATCGTCGATGTTAAGAAGGCAACAAATGAATCAATAGAAAATATTGGTAAAACTACAGGGTTTATCATTAACGCCGACAAAATTCAGAGCACAGTAAACGACTTTCTAATCAAGGCTAGTGAAACAAGCGTACAGATCTCTGATCTAGAGAATAGCCTCTCTTTAATTACTAAATTATCCAAAAAATAAGTGACCTTCAATGCATGGAGAAATAATTATGCCGTTAAGTCAAGAGGAACGAGATGCAATCATAGATGCTGCCGCACACAAAACAGCGAAAGAATTTGCTGGTGAGATTGCGACTAGAACCTTACTAACAACAGCTGAAATCCTTGCTTTGGCGGAAACACAAGAGGAGCGGGTAAAGTTAGCAGCTGTTCTAAACGAAGTAACTCATGCAACTACAAGCAATGAGTCTAAGGCAAAAGCGATTCGAAATATTGAGGGTGGAGTGGAAGCTTTGATTAAGATTGCCTCAGTTTTAATTTAATAAAACGGTTATGTGGATTGCCTGAATGTCTATTGAACCTTTGACCATTTACATTTTTTGTAAAAAAACAATGATAGATCAATTTAATTAAGTCTTAATAATAAAATCCGACCAAGCTTGCATCATGACTCGACGTTGTTCTAGTAAATCGGTCCGGTGATATGCTGCTTCTACTTTATTACTTATTGCATGTGCTAAAGCACGCTCCGCCCAATCCCTTGGGTACTGATGATTGCTAGCCCAATCCCTAAAGCTACTGCGGAAGCCATGCGCAGTGGCAGAGCGCCCTTCAATATCGCTATGCGCTTCGTGCTTACGCAAAAACATGGTCAGTGCATTATCGGAAAGCTGCACACCCGCACGCGGACTTGGAAAAATGATTTCTTCATGCGCGCCTAGCTGCATCTTCAAAATCTCAATAGCCGCATCCGAGAGCGGCACGCGATGAATGACGGATGTTTTCATGCGCTCAGCAGGTATGGTCCAAACCGCGACGTGAAAATCAATTTCCTTCCAAGTTGCTCCACGCAACTCACCAGACCTTGCTGCTGTTAAAATTAAAAACAGCAGTGCGTTATAACTTACACTTCGGTTTCCACCTGACAAATTCTCAGCAACAAATTTTGGTACATCTTGCCAAGGCATTGCAGGCTGATGCTCAGCTCTTGCTGCATCCCCCTGCTTTGGTAATAAATGATGAACAACATCCACTGGATTGGCTGCCACATAACCATGCGCCCAAGCCCAGCCCATCACGGCATGCATACGCTGTTTAACCCGGCTTGCTGTTTCTGCCTTCTCCAGCCAAATAGGTCGTAAAACATTAGCAATGTCTTTTGGCATGACATCTGTGACAGGAGTCGAACCCAAATCCTTAAAGACATACATCTTTAGGCTATTAATCCAATCGCAGCCATGTTTTTCATTTCTCCAGCTTGGCAACAACTCTTGGTGAACTAACTCTGCTGCAGTTTGAAATGTCGGTATTTTAATTTCCAACGAGACTACATTTTTTTCGTCAATCGGATCAAGACCATTAGCTAACTGCTCTCGATACTGCCGCCCAAGCTCGCCAGCTTTAGCAATCGAAACGTCTGGGTAGCTACCAAGCCCCATTTTTCTGCGCTTACCAGAAATGGGACTGACAAAGCGCAAAATCCACTTACCATGCCCTTTTTTAACTGTTGGCTCAAGCGCAAGACCGGTAATCCCACCATGAGCAATCTGCCCATCACCAGGTTTGATTGCCCGAGCTTTAGTATCAGTGAGCACTGCCATAGCACCTCCATCAGGGTACCATTTAGTGTACCATTAAGAACAATCCCCCATTGAATCACATTGGACTAAATCAGACAAAAAACAATGCAACATATTGAATAAACATTGAATATCAATCAACACTAGGCATAATTGGACTTTAAGTTGGTGGCCCCCACCTCCACCAACACCAAACAATAAAGCCCTGATTTATCAGGGCTTTATTGTTATTAGATTACACCAGTGTCTCATCGTTTTTAACGGCAACAAAAGATGGTGATGCCAAGCAACTGGCACTGCAACAATTACCAGTACTCAATGCTTTTGCCGAAAAAACAACCGGGCATAAGCCGTACGTCGACTTCCATTAAAAATATACCGAATAGGGAAAAGAAATGACCTATTTGGCAGCACGACCATGAGCATATGCAGGAACTTCGATGGTAAACTGCGGACTGTGTTATGCCATTGCGATTGACTGAGTAAAACTAGTTTTAACCATGCACAGCGCCTTTTTCATTCCTCGTAAACACCAGCTCGTGATGTTGATCATGCTGCTGTGCGCGTGGCTGCCTATCGCCAGCATGGTGTCGTTTTCTCATTCACCGCTCGTGACTCAACAAATTGAGCAGCAGCGCCATGCTGAATTGGCTGTTGATCTTGATGAGCATGGGCATAGCCATCATGATGGCGAAGTCGCAGAGCAAGCCGCAGGGCATGTACATGGGCACGCGAACTTTGATCACGATCATGAACTACCGCAAATCCTCCTAGAAACAAACGATTCAGTCCATCCGCCTCAAATTGCTTGGCTTCAGCAGCGGCATGCTGTTGACTATTCAGCTCCCAGCTATCGGCTTGAACGCCCACCTCGTCTCACAGTAGTTGCTTAACACGCGCCGTCATCAAGACGGCTGGTTAATCACTCATGTGAGAGTTCTCTATGTTTCAGAATCGTTTTAACGGGCTGACAAGCTGGCGCTCGCCTGCTGCGTTGTTCTGGCTGGCGTTTGCCTGCTTATTTTTTATGGCCGCTGGGGCTCATGCCCACGGAGTCGCCGAGGGTGATAAAGGCTATATCGCCGAAATTACCGGAGTGCACTTCTTATCTTTCATGTACTTGGGCGCCAAGCACATGATGACGGGCTACGACCATATCCTGTTTTTGTTTGGTGTGATTTTTTTCCTCTACAAGCTCAAGGACATTGGTCTGTATGTCAGCCTATTTGCCATCGGCCACTCAAGCACCATGTTGCTCGGGGTGTATTTTGGTTCAGGAGTCAGCGGCTACTTGATTGACGCCATCATTGGCTTCTCTGTTGTGTACAAGGCACTTGATAACGTTGGCGCTTTCCAGCGCTGGTTTGGCGTGCAACCCAACACCAAATGGGCGACGCTGATCTTTGGTTTTTTCCATGGTTTTGGTCTGGCAACCAAGGTATTGGAATACGAAATCTCCAAAGATGGACTTTGGCCTAATCTGATCGCATTCAACATCGGCGTTGAAATTGGTCAGTTGCTCGCTTTGTTCTCCATTCTGATCGTGATGAATTACTGGCGCCGGAGTGCCAGCTTCATCCGCCATGCTTACACCGCCAACATCGCGATGATGAGTGCAGGCTTTGTGCTGATCGGCATGCAATTAACCGGTTATTTCGTGGCTTAAGCCATCCTCGCAAAATACAAGGAGTTCAATATGTACAACACTGATATGCCCACTCGCGCTGAATTGCCCAGCGCACAAAAATTATTTCGCTCTACTTTGCTGGCCTTAAGCACAGCGGCTATTTTGCTGATTACGGTTGTACTGCCTGCGGAATATGGCATTGATCCAACCGGCGTTGGCAATGCTTTAGGCCTGAAAAAAATGGGCGAAATCAAACAGGCACTCGCAGCTGAAGCGGCCCAAGATGCGGCGAAAGATGCTGTGGCAGCAGGTAATTCACCACTGCAGTCGACAGCCCAGGCTGCAACCGCCGAACAAGCCAAGCCAGTAACGGAAACCAACCGTATCGCTCGCAATGATCAGACGGTGATTACA
Source organism: Chitinibacter sp. S2-10 (assembly GCF_046530675.1). Taxonomy (GTDB): domain Bacteria; phylum Pseudomonadota; class Gammaproteobacteria; order Burkholderiales; family Chitinibacteraceae; genus Chitinibacter. The sequence goes on from NZ_CP172558.1 coordinate 3,065,193, forward strand.
CTCAAACCAGGTGAAGCAACTGAAATCAAAATGGAGATGCAAAAAGGAGCCAAGGTGAACTATTCGTGGCGCAGTGAAGGCGGCTTGGTCAACGTAGATGCTCATGGCGACCCAATCAACCCGCCAGAAGGCTTCTACCACGGCTATGGAAAAGAGAAGCAGATCGCCGGTAAAGAAGGCGTTCTTGAAGCTGCGTTTGATGGCAAACATGGTTGGTTTTGGCGCAATCGCTCCGACGTTAATGTAACCATCACGCTGAAAACCAGTGGCAACTATAGATCCATCAAAAAAATGATGTAACTCGCCACGTATCATGCGTTAGAAAATCAATTTAAAAACCAGGACTTACACAATGAAAACCATGACTCAAGTAATTCGTTTCAGCATTCTGGCTGCATTGATCAGCATGACTGCAGCCTGCGGCAACAGCAATGCTGATACTTCAAATGCCAAAGAGCAGGCACATGGGCACAGCCACGATTAATAGGCTGTTAGCTTGATGATATAAAATGGCGAGCATAGATTGCTCGCCATTTTTATTAACACTATGTCTGCTTAGGCCGAGCAACAGACCTTCCACATACAAGATATAGAGGCCGCTTAGTATTACTTTTCGGCCTCTATATCCCATCATTTACGGTAAAAGTGCTAGGTTTTTTACACACCGCAGCGACTAATTCAGCATGAGTCGGGTTGTAGTAGCGCATGGCCAAAAGACTTATCAATAAAGGGTCATGTAACTAACGCTACACTATGAAGCTGGGAGAATTCGTGGCGCAGGTCATGAAAACGCAGGCCAGAGATTTCGGCCTTGGTGCACGCCAGCCGAAATGCTTTGCTCAAACCACGACTGTCATGAAACGAATTGACCCGCTCTTTAGCACTGCTTGGTTCTGGCAAACTACGAAGTAACTCCTCCGCTTCTGCTGTGAGGGGGACGGCACGCTTGCTACCGTTTTTGGTTCTGCTCAGCAAAATAACTGCCGCATCAAGGTCAATCTGCTGCCAGGTTAACCCGACAATTTCACCGGCTCGCATCCCCGTCTCAATGGCTAAGCGGATGGCAACCAACAACCCGCTGTTGTCACTATGACAGGCTTTGGCTGCGGCCATGAGGCGCACTTCTTCATCACCCGCTAAGCGCCGGTCGCGCCCTTCTGGCTGTTTTGGCTTTCGAATAGCCGCAATCGGATTATCGACCGGAATGCTCCACTCTTTTTTGGCGACAGTGAACAGATTGGAGATAAGCGCCAGCTCCAGCCGAACAGTACTGGCACTGACCTCCTCCAAACGACTGTCCCTATACTTGCTGAAGTCCACGCCGCGCAATTGCGCCAAGGGGCGAAGCGCAAGTGGATGAGCCAGCCAACGGCGAATGGTTGACCGTTCATTTTCGGCGCTGCGTTTATGGGGAGTAATTTCTTCTTCGTAGCGCACTAATGCTTGGCCAAGGGTTGTTCGCTCCGCCTCGCGGCGATCAACGAAAATGCCTTGGTGCATTTCAGATTCGATACGCTTCGCCCAATTGGCTGCTTCAGCCTTGGTTTCGAAAGTTTGCGTTAAACGAGGGAAGCCTTTGATGCAGATACTAGCTTGATATTGGCGAGCGCCACGATGTTGAATTGTTGCCATCAGCCCTATTCCTTGAGTCGAGAATAGGTATAGCCCAACGACCACACCATGATTTGCTGAAAAGTGGAAACTCACTCCAACTACAGCAAAATTACAGCAATAAATCGTTTTAAATGCACAAAGGGTCAGCACTTGCGTGCTAACCCTTTGATTTTACTGGTGCCGACGGCAGGAATCGAACTCGCGACCCCCTGATTACAAGTCAGGTGCTCTACCAACTGAGCTACATCGGCTAAGAGCTGTGCATTATACTCAATGTTTTTCGATATGCAAGCAAAACAGATTTATTTTAAGTCTTTACTGCTAAAAAATGCGTCCGAGAAGAATTCATCTTCAGGCAGACCGTGTGAAACAAAATGCTTGAACGCTGCTTCAACCATCACCGGCGCGCCGCAGGCGTAAACCTGATAGTGCTTCAAACTGGCAAAATCGGCCAAGACGGCTTCGTGCACCAGCCCTGTTCGACCCTGCCATTGATCGCTGTCTTTGGGCTCGGAAAACACCGGAATAAAAGTGAAATTCGGGTGCTTTTGCTGCCATTCTGACGGGATGGAGGGCATATACAGGTCTTCGAGCGAGCGACAGCCCCAGTAAAACACCATTTCGCGTTGCGTGTTATTGGCCAGCGCGTGCTCGACAATGCCTTTGATCGGCGCAAAGCCGGTTCCGGTGGCGATAAAAATAATCGGCTTATCCGAGTCTTCGCGCAGGAAGAAACTCCCCAAGGGGCCGGTAAAGCGGAAAATTTCGCGTTCTTTCATCGTCTCCCACACATAGCCAGAAAACTCGCCACCCGGCACATGCCGGATATGCAACTCGATAAAGCCTTCCTGATGCGGCGCATTGGCGATCGAGAAACTGCGTTTTTTGCCACTTTTGGTGTGAATATCGATGTATTGTCCGGCCAGAAATTGCAGCTTTTCAGTCGACGGCAATTTCAGTGTCAGCACGGCAACGTCGTGCGAGACTTTGTCGATTTTTTCGATCCGCGTCGGCAGCGTTTTGATCTGGATGTCTTTGGTCGCCGCCACTTCGCGGCATTCGATGCTCACCGTATCGCTCACTGGCGTTGCACAGCAAAACAGCGCCAAACCTTTATCGATTTCAGCGTGACTCAGCGCGGTTTCAGAGTGATCGCCGTGCGCGACTTCACCGGCAAGCACTTTACCCTTGCACGCACCGCACGAGCCGTTTTTGCAACCGTAGGGCATGTTAAAGCCCTCCCGCATCGCAGCGTCGAGCAGCGTTTCGCCGTCAAAAATACTCAGTTGCTGGCCTGAAGGTTCGATGATAAGTTGCTTGCTCATTCTGATCGGATTTCCAAACTGTGCGAAAAAAACGGTTATTGATTGTCGGGTGCGGCGACGTAGTGCAACGCGCCCTGCCTTGGTTAGTGCAACGATTTACAGTGTATGCGACTGCACGCGGCATTGATAAAGCGCTTCAACTACATGCCCTTGGGGTGTACCCCATTGTGGCCGACCTGGATCAGCGCGGCTCACTCTCCCGGCTAGCCGATATGGCCGATTACATCATTCACAGTACACCGCCCAGTACAGACGGTAGCGACGATGTACGAACTCGCCGCCTGCTTGCTGCGATTTCGCGCCCGCGCCGCGCAGCTCACGCCACACAGCCAATTTTATCACAGCGTCGCGTCGCCTATATCAGCACCAGCGGCGTTTACGGCGACCACGCTGGCGCATGGCTCGATGAAACCTCACGCCAACTGGCCAAAAATGGCCGCGCGTTGCGGCGCGTATCGGCCGAGCGCCAATTGCGCAGCTGGGCGCTGCGCCAGTCTCTGGCGACAGATCGCCCCACCCGCGTCAGCATCGTTCGTGCACCGGGGATTTACGCGCTGGATCGTTTGCCGACGGCGCGGATTGCGCGTGGCGAACCGGGGATTAATGCAGCAGAGGACAGCGTCAGCAACCACATTCACGCCGATGATCTGGCGCACGCAGTTTGCCTAGCGCTGTTTCGCGGCTTGCCGCAGCGCGCTTACAATATTGTTGACGATGAACCGCATGGCATGAGCGAGTGGTTTGATCAGGTCGCCGACTTTACCGCCCTGCCGCGCGTCGCCAAAATCAGCCGCGCCGAGGCGCAAAGCCAGCTCTCACCTGCGATGCTGTCGTATCTGAATGAATCACGGCAAATTGACAACCGGCGAGCCAAAAAGGAGTTGCGCTGGCACCCGAAATATCCGGCAACGGCAGCGTTCTTTGCCCAAAACAAAGGCAGGTATATCGCCACAAGCAAGTATTGATAACATCTGCGTCAATATACCCAAAAGAAACTCATGAGCAAACCGGGTTATTTTGCAATTCGCGTTCGAGCACGGTTTTCAACGCGGCAAAACAATCAGCATCGATGGCATTGCCGACCATGCCACTCATAATCTCAATCGTTTTTTCTGGCGAATTGGCTTTGTGATACGGACGCTCGGCGCTGATAGCGTCGAAAATGTCGGCTACCGTGATAATCCGTGTTTCCAGCCTGATATCGGGCGCACTTAAACGGCGCGGATAACCGTTACCGTCGAGCCGTTCATGGTGCGCGCCGGCCACCAAGGCCAGATCGTCAAATTGCGCGATTTTGCCCAGAATTTCTTCGGTTAATCGCGCGTGTTGCTGCACCGCGCGAAACTCGTCGTCAGTCAGCTTGCCCGGTTTTTCCAGAATGGCGCTGCTCACACCGAGCTTGCCGACATCGTGCAGCAGCGCGGCGCGTTTGACCCAGTTACGCCTTTGATCATCAAAACCCAGCTCTTGTGCGGTCAGATCGGCATAAAAACCGACGCGCTCACTATGACCGGCAGTAAACGGGCTTTTCGCATCGACGACCTGACCAAAAGCCGAGGCGATTTCGTCCATATAGTCATCGTCGAGCGGTACAGTAAACTGCGCCGGTTCGAGCGCCAATACCGCCTTGGCAATATCAGCATCAGCCAGCGTTTGCCAGAACGCGTCGTCAAGAGCGACTTTTTCAAATGCGGCCACCAGCAAGGGATCAAACCAGAACTCGGCCCGCTGGCGAATTTCGCTCAGTGCGGCGGCCTTGCCCTCAAGTGGGCCGTGTGAAAAATGGAATACATCGATAATCTGCGAGAGCAAGGCGATTCGGGCATAGAGCGGAATCTGATCGCCCTGCAGGCCTTCGGGTCGGCCGCCGCCATTCCAGTGCTCGTCGAGCGAATGAATGCCGAGCGCCACCGATTCAGGAAAGCGCAATTGCCGCGCGATGCGCGCGCCGCGGTCGCAACGCGTCTGGATCAGCTCGTCGGCAATCGTGTCGCCGTTGCGCATGATATTCAGAATCGCGGTCAGACGTTTAGTCCAGCTTTCATTGCGCCCGGTGTGCTTGAACACAAAGCCCAGCACTTGCGACAGATTGGTGCCGACCAGCTTGAAATCACGCTTGAAGCTTTGATCGTCGGTCAGATACAGCTCGCAAATGCGCGCCGCATTGCTGCTGCAACCCAAGTCTTTCAGTAGCAGCGTGTAATACAGCTCCCAGAGCGCCTGCTCGCTCATGCCGATCTGCTTGCCGATATGCACGCCAATCCAGCAGCAACGCACGCAATGGCCTTCGGGCTGGCCTTCGGTCATATCGAGCGCATAAGACAGCGAACCGAGTAGCTCGGCCAATTTCAAAGATTTTCCCATCGTTTATCTCGCTGATACTTAAGCCGTCAGAATAGGCTGCAACGGTCGAAATCCGAAATTCAATCATACCCAAGCGGGTATACCTACCAAGGCACTACCACAAAACGCCTGCAATCAAATACCCTCACACAAAAACAGCGGCACTCAGCCGCTGTTTGATCTACCAATTGACATGCAAACAATCAATCCGTTCCGCGCGCGCGATCAGCGTTGAATTTCGCAACATGCTGCGGGAATTGATCCGCTTCGATCGCATCACGCATTTCCTGCATCAACACTTGGTAGTAATGCAGATTGTGGATGGTATTGAGCTGCGAGCTCAGGATCTCCTGACTGCGAAATAAATGGTGCAAGTAGGCGCGGCTGAAGTTGCGGCAAGTATAGCAATCGCAGCTCTCGTCGAGCGGACGTTTGTCCTGTTTGTAATGCGCATTTTTGATTTTGACGTTGCCGTAGCGGGTAAACAGCATGCCGTTGCGCGCATTGCGCGTTGGCATCACGCAATCGAACATATCAATACCTTGGCTTACGCCGTAGACCAGATCTTCCGGCGTGCCAACGCCCATCAGGTAGCGTGGTTTGTTGACCGGCAATTGCGGCGCGGTATGCGCCAGAATGCGTTCCATTTCTTCTTTGGGCTCGCCGACCGACAAACCGCCAATCGCCATGCCGTGAAAATCAAGCTCGTTCAGGCCAGCCAGCGATTCATTACGCAGGTCTTCGTGCATGCCGCCTTGCACGATGCCGAACAGTGCGTTCGGATTTTCCAGCTTTTGAAATTCGTCTTTCGAGCGTTTGGCCCAACGCAGACTCAGCCGCATCGATTCAGCGGCGGTTTTATGATCGGCCGGATATGGCGTGCATTCGTCAAAAATCATCACGACGTCGGAATTAAGCACCTTCTGGATGCGCATCGATTCTTCGGGCGTCAGAAATAATTTATCGCCATTGATCGGGCTTTGGAACTTCACGCCTTCTTCGGTGATTTTGCGCATCGCGCCCAAACTAAACACTTGAAAACCACCCGAGTCGGTCAGCATCGGCTTATCCCAGCCCATAAACTGGTGCAGGCCGCCAAATTGCTCAATAACTTCCAGACCCGGGCGCAACCACAGATGGAAGGTATTGCCGAGAATAATCTGCGCCTTGATGTCATTCAAATCGCGCGGCGTCATCGCTTTGACGGTGCCATAAGTGCCAACTGGCATAAACACCGGCGTTTGCACCACGCCGTGATTCAGCGTCAAAGTGCCACGGCGAGCGCCGGCACTGGTGGTTTTCAATTCGAATTGCATGGAATTTCCCAGAAAAAAGCAGCCGGAGACACAGTCCGGCGCGAGGCGGCAAGATTAGCGGCGCACACGCCGGATGGCAAGAGCAATATTACTCAGTAAAAACAAAATATTAGCGCCAAACTAAAAAAACACTCTAATATTACAAAGCTTTTAAAAACAACAAATCATTGCCAAACGAGTTCTTTGATATGCCGCATTTACGAATTGCACTGATCACCCTGCTGCTGTCCAGCCACTGCCTGGCCGCTGACACAATCAGGATTTGCGCAGAAAATGACTGGCAGCCCTTTTCATTTAGCAAAAAAGGTCAAGCTGTTGGTGCATCGGTCGATTTGATTCGCGCGGCATTCGCCAAAGAAGGCATAGAAACCCTCTTTATCAGCGGCAGTTACAATCGCTGCCTGAAACTCACTCTGGCAGGCCAATACGACGCCATGCTCGATGTCGGCAAAAACCAGGAGCGATTACCGCAATTCATCTGGCCACAAACGCCCTTTATCATGATGAATCTGCATCTGATTGCCAATCACCAGCAAGTTCAACACGAAGTGAGTTACAGGGTATTAAGCGGAAAGCGGATAGGTATAACCGCTGGCTACGAATACCCCGACAAAATGCTCAGTCAAGCCGGCATTCTGAAAGTTGAATCGTCGAGCGAGCTAGCCAATTTGCGACAACTGGCAGCGGGTCGGATTGATTTCATGCTGCTCTCGGAAGGCACCTTTGCCAATTTGAGCAAGCAACTCTCCAGTGCCGAACGCAAAGCGGTTCGCGATTGGGGGTTGGTCGATCAACTCGGTTTGTATCTTGCTTTTAGCCCCAAAGCCAGCAATGCCTCACGTTGGGCCAAGGCATTTGATCGCGGCTTGAACGAGCTACAAAAAAAAGGCGAAGATCGCCAGATCTTCGCCAGGTGGTCAGCAGTCCCGTAATCAAATGCGGTGTGATCGCTGATGCGGCTCAAGCAGCATCGAATCACCATAACTGAAAAAACGGTATTCATTCGCCACGGCATGCTCATACGCGGCACGCATCGTTTCATAACCGGCAAAAGCCGCGACCAGCATTAATAGAGTCGATTTGGGCAAATGAAAGTTGGTAATCAAACGATCAACCACTTTGAATTGATAGCCGGGCTTGATAAAGATATTGGTATCGCCTTCGGGTTCGGCGAGCAAGCCCTGTTGCGATGATGCTTCGAGCGCACGCAAGGACGTCGTGCCGACCGCAATCACCCGTTTACCCTGCGCCTTGGCTTCGCGAATCGCCGCCTGCGTAGCGGCCGGAATGCGATAACGCTCGTGGTGCATCACATGTTCGCTAATATCGTCGACGCGCACCGGCATAAATGTTCCGGCACCAACGTGCAAAGTCAGAAAATGCGTCTGCACACCCATTTCACGCAGTTGCGTCAGCAATTGATCAGTAAAGTGCAACCCAGCCGTCGGCGCGGCGACTGCACCGGGATCACGCGCATAAACAGTTTGATAACGTTTGGCGTCCTCAATGTCGGGCACATGCGTGATGTACGGCGGCAGCGGCAGCAAACCAGACTGTTCGAGAATATCCAGCACGGTCAGATCCGGATGACTGGCGTGACTATTGGAGAAGTCCAGCCTGAACAAATCACCCTGCCGCTCGGTCATTTGTGCGCTGAATCCGCCATTAAAATGCAGTACGTTGCCTGGCTTGGGCGCTTTGGATGCTTTGATATGCGCCAGCGCCTGATGCTCGCCCAGCACACGTTCGATCAGCGCTTCAATCTTGCCACCCGACGCTTTTTCACCAAACAGCCTTGCCTTGATGACTTTAGTGTCATTAAACACCAGCACATCGCCAGGCTGCAGCAGTTGCGGCAAATCGGTAAACTGCAGATCAGCCCGTTGCGAGCCATCGACATGTAACAAGCGACTCGCCCCACGCGTTTCTGGCGGAAATTGAGCAATCAGTTGGTCGGGTAAGTGGTAGTCAAAATCGGAAATTTGCATTGCGAATCTTTGCATTTTTTGGCGATTTGCATCACCATGACATGCTGTAAGCCAAGAAATAATTGTGTCGCGATTATATCAGCAAATCAGCATGTAACCCGCGCCAACACTGATGTAACAGAATTTTTTCTCCACCCAAGCCATCGTAAGCCTGAAGAAATTAAAATAAATTTATGGCTTTTTCTGGACAAGTTCGCCGAAGTTGCGGCAAACTCCGACGATTCACAGGGATATAGGGATTAGCTTTTATGTCGGTTAACGGCAAAATCCTGGTTCTGCACGGCCCCAATCTGAACTTGCTCGGGCTGCGTGAACCGCAGCATTACGGCAATACCACACTGGACGCAATCAATCAGCAACTGATCGCGCTCGGTCAGGCCAACAAGTTCGAGATCACCACGTTTCAATCCAATCGCGAATATGAGCTAATCGAGCGGATTCACGCCGCTTATGCCGATGGCATTGCTTATATCGTGATCAATCCCGCCGCCTTCACCCACACCAGCGTTGCGCTGCGGGATGCACTGGCTGGCGTCAAAATTCCGTTCATTGAAGTGCATTTATCCAATGTTCATGCCCGGGAAGCTTTCCGGCATCATTCCTATTTCTCCGACCTCGCGGTCGGCGTGATTTGTGGTCTGGGCGCTCAGGGTTATGAATTTGCACTGCAATACGCCATGAACAAACTGAAAAACCAATAACAAGCTCAAAAAGCTCAACCTATTCAACATTGAACAGAGAGGATTGCATCAATGGATCTGCGTAAACTGAAAAAACTCATCGATCTGGTAGAAGAATCTGGCATTGCCGAGCTGGAAGTCACCGAAGGTGAAGAGAAAGTACGCATCACTCGCAGCGTCGCCAATCAGGGCTTCATGCAAGCGCCAATGCAATATCACATTCCGCAAGCCGCTCCGGCTGCTGCACCTGCCGCTGCTGCACCTGCAGCCGAAGCCGCCCCAGCGGTTGAAGGCAATATCCAGAAATCGCCAATGGTCGGCACTTTCTATCGCTCATCAAGCCCAGGCGCCAAAGCCTTCGTCGAAGTCGGTCAGACCGTCAATGCCGGCGATACCTTGTGCATTATCGAAGCGATGAAATTGCTCAACGAAATCGAAGCCGAGCATTCGGGCGTAATCAAGGCCATCTTGGTTGAAAATGGCCAGCCAGTTGAATTTGGCGAACCGATGTTTGTTATTGGCTAATTCTGTGAAGCGTGAGGTGTGAGTAAAGAGATGAAAACCGCTCCTCACACCTAACCCCTCACTCCTCACGGAGTTTGTATATGTTCGAAAAAGTACTTATTGCTAACCGCGGCGAAATTGCCTTGCGTATTTTGCGCGCCTGCCGCGAAATGGGCATCAAAACCGTTGTCGTGCATTCCGAAATCGATCGCGAAGCCAAGTATGTCAAACTGGCCGATGAATCAGTCTGTATCGGCCCCAATCCTTCGGCACAAAGTTATTTGAACGTGCCACGCCTGATTGCTGCCGCCGAAGTGACTGGCGCACAAGCGATTCACCCCGGCTACGGTTTTCTGTCGGAAAACGCCGATTTTGCGCAGCGCGTCGAAGAATCAGGCTTTGTCTTTATCGGCCCGAAACCTGAATCGATCCGCATTATGGGTGACAAGGTTGCCGCCAAAGATGCGATGAAAAAAGCCGGTGTACCTTGTGTTCCGGGTTCGGAAGGCGGTCTGCCTGATGACGAAGCCGAAATTTTGCGCCTCGGCCGTGAAGTCGGCTATCCAGTGATTATCAAGGCCGCTGGTGGTGGTGGCGGTCGCGGCATGCGCGTCGTTCACACCGAAGAAGATCTGCTGTCGGCTGTTGCGCTGACCAAATCGGAAGCCAACCAGTTCTTCGGCAATCCGATGGTCTACATGGAAAAATTCCTGCAAACCCCGCGTCACGTTGAAATCCAAATTCTGGCAGACCAGCACGGCAATGCGATTTATTTGGGTGAACGCGACTGCTCAATGCAGCGCCGCCATCAAAAAGTCATCGAAGAAGCACCCGCACCGGGCGTGACCGAAGAGCAACGCCAGCGCATCGGTGAAGCGTGTGCCGCAGCGTGCCGTTTGATCGGTTACCGTGGCGCGGGCACATTCGAGTTCCTGTATGAAAACGGCGAATTCTATTTCATTGAAATGAATACGCGTGTTCAGGTTGAGCATCCGGTGACTGAAATGATTACCGGCATCGATATCGTTCAGGAGCAAATCCGCGTTGCTGCTGGCTTGCCACTGCGTTACACGCAGGAAGACGTGAAGCTCAAAGGCCATTCATTCGAGTGCCGCATCAATGCCGAAGACCCGATCAAGTTTATCCCTAGCCCGGGTCAAGTCAGCAAATGGCATATGCCGGGCGGGCCGGGAGTTCGCGTTGATTCGCACGTTTATCAGGGTTATACAATTCCGCCAACGTACGACAGCATGATCGGCAAGATCATTACTTACGGTGACACGCGCGAACAGGCGATGGCGCGGATGCGGATCGCATTGTCCGAGATGGTCGTCGAAGGCATCAAAACCAATGTGCCATTGCATCAGCAGTTGCTGCTGGAAAAAGCCTTTATCAAGGGTGGCACCAGCATTCACTACCTTGAGCATCATATGGAAGAAATCAGCAAGGCGATTGAAGCGAAACGCGCCTAAAACGTCATGCACACCTCAAAAGGGCAGCTCAGGCTGCCCTTTTTACATGCCCAACATGGGTATTGCCAGCCAGCCATTGAAAAATATAGCCCACATCAATATACCCAAGAACAACACCAATCAGCCAGCCCAAACCCAACTTCAGACCCCGCACCTTGCTAACGAGTGAAGTAACGCTTCGTCAGCCGGGTGAAATTTGTATTGCTGCACACCCAAGAAAACGCTATCGTTGCGCATTCGTTTCCAGCCCTGACAATGAGTTTAATTTTGCAAGAAATTCGTACGCTTTTTGAACAAAGCAAACGTTTGATCTATCTCGACCCGCCCGAATCTTTGCGTCTGGCCAAAGAAGCGACTTTGCTACTCACGCCGGATCTGGATCCGGCCTTTCGCGTCGCCGTCTTTTTTCAATATATTGAAATGCTGATGGCTTTTGGCCGCATTCACGAAGGGCTGGCTCTGCTGCATTCGGTACTAATCATTGCCGAAACAGAAAATCTGGAAGCCGAGCGAGGCAATCTGCTCTATAACCTGGGAATTGCCCATTATACGACCGGCGATTTTAGTACCGCGATTGAATACTGGAGCGATTGTCTGAATCTGGACAACACCGGTTTCTCAACCGAAACCCGCGTCAATGCATATATTTCACTGGGGCAATTGTATTTTGCCTTCCATTTACCCGAAGATGCCCTGCGCCACCATCATACCGCGCTCAAATGGCTAAAAACCGGAGCCCCGATCAAGCCGGAGCTGCACAAGGAATTATATGTTCGGGTTTTGATCAATCTCGTTGCCGATCTGTACGAGCTCAAACAGCTCGAAGAAGCCATTGCTCACCTTGACGAAGCCGAGCTACTTGCCCAAGAAATCGGCCATCTTGAATACCAAGGCGAGGCACTGAGTTATCGCACGCTGATTTTGCTGGAACAAGGCCGGCTCGATGAAGTGACGCAGTTTCTCCAGCGTGGTCACAGCATGGAACGTTACTGGGCCTGGGGAGAGATTTGCTGGAAAATCGCCAGCGGTAAGCTGCTGCAAGCCAAAAATCAACACCAGCAAGCCATCGATGTTTTTCATCAAGCACTGGATCTTTCCGAAAGTTACGATTGCCGGAGTAAAATCCACGTGGTCCATGCCATCCTCGCCAGCGCATACGATCAACTGGGTGAGACCTCCAAGGCAGAGCAGCACCACCGCTTATATCAGGCGCATTTTAATCGGCTCGGTTCTCCTGAAATCTTTGCTCGCTTACAGCAACTGGAATCCCAACTCGAAAATACATAGCCACGTATACAGCCGTAACCCAATCAATACGATACTTTTGCTTATATACCCCTCAAAGAAGCAACTCATTTGACACATCCCGCCTCGGTTCACACCATCCGCACCGGGCGTACCATTTTGATCACAGTAAGAAAATAGATCGCAGAGCAAGGCCAGCCGAGTGGTATTCTTGCGTTTTTTCGCCTTTCACAAAACTGCCACAATGAATGAGGCCGAACTCAGTCGTCAATTGGCGCGGGCGCGCAAGCTGCTTCACTCGCAAAGCAGCGAAACGCTGACCATTGCCCTGGACGTTCGCAAACAAGCTCAAACACTGCAACTGCCCGAACTGGAAGTTCGCGCTTTATGCATTCTCGCTCAATGTCTTTATGATTTTGGTGATTACAACGAATCACTCGGCTACTTGGCAGAAGTGACCGAGCTAAGTGCCCAGATTAGCATCGGCATTCAAGAAGGCGAACAGTTACAAATCTACGCCCGCACCCATTACAGCATGGGTAACTACCCCAAGGCGCGCGATTATTGGCAGCGCTGCCTGACTCTACCTGACTCTGCCATTATTCTGGAAACACGAATCAGAGCACATATTGGCTTGGGGCAACTCTATTACGCGCATGAACATTACGAATCGGCTCTGGCTCACCATCGCCGCGCCGAAGAACTGGCCGCCAGCTCGGATGATTATCAGTTGCAGGCTGCGATTCTGATCAATATCGCGGTCGATTTAATGAGTTGCAAGCAGCTCGACGAAGCCCACGCGGTTCTCAAAGACGCGCTCCCCTTGGTCAAAGCTGATCAGAACTATCGCAATGAAGCGGAAATATATACGCTGATCGGACAAATCCAGCTCTTGCGCGGCGAATATGACAAGGCACGAATGAGTCTGATGGTCGCACTTAAAATCAACCGCCTGCACATCAATCAGTGGGGCGAAGCCAGCGCGATGCTGATTCTGGGCAAAGTCTACCTGGCCACCGGCTACATCGAAATGGCGCGTGAACAACTGGTCGAAGCGCTCAATAAAGCGTGCGGTCTGGGCGCCATTCACATGCAATGCAATATCCATGAAGTGCTGGCTATCATTTACACCCAGCTGGAAAAAACTGAGATCGCCGAAGGCCATCACAATTTGCGCGATGCTTTGCGTAAACAATTGCTGGACAGCACACTGGAAACCGACCTGGAAACCATGGAGCTGCGGCTCGAATTAATCTGATTTCGACGAGGCGAAGATGAGTTCATTGCAGGATGTTAACCAGCTCAATCAGCGCGCCAAAGCGCTCTCTCGCGAACACCCAGCCGAAGCCCTAGCCTGCGCCCAGCAGGCCGCCATCCATGCCATCCCGCTCAATTATGATTATGGGTTTACCTGGGCCATATTCATTCAAGGCTGCACAATGAATGTGCAGGGCAATTTTGCCGAAGGCTTACCTCTGATGCGCCATGCATTGTATATGGCTCGCACGCATCAATTTGCCGATTTGATACCCGAATGTTTGCAGGAAATTGCACGTGCCAATTACACGACGGGCGATTATGACAGCGCGCTGGATGCCTGGTCGCAATGCATAGACACGGCGCTTGCCGCCAACGCCAACGAAGCCTATATCAAGGGGCAAATCGGATTAGGTCAGCTCTATTTCGCCTACGATGATTTCTACGGTGCGCTCAATCACCATCTAAAAGCCCGCGAACACGCCAGCCAATGTGGCAACGACAGCATGATCGCTGCCATTGAAATCAATATTGGCACCGATCAGGTTGAGCTCCAGCAATATGACAGCGCCAAAGTCACACTCAAACAGGCTCTGGCCTACGCCCAGCAAAGCGGCAATCTGGAATATCAGGCGGCAGCAATGGGCATGCTGGGACGCGTTGCGCTGGCTGAAAATGATTTGCCACTGGCACATGCCTGCCTGGATCGCGCACGTGGCATCAACCAGCGTCATGAGAACCGCTGGGGCGAAGCACATGATTTATACAATCTGGGTTTATTGGCCAGCAAGGAAAATCAACTGGATCATGCCATTGATTGTCATCGGCTCAGCCTGCAATTTGCAGAGTCCATGGGCGCCGCACACCTGATTTGTCAGATCGAGCTGGCCTTGTCAGCCACACTGGAACAAAAAGGCGATTTGCTCAGCGCACTCAAATTCCACAAGCAGGCCTATCAGCATCATTACCAGTTATTACGCCAAAGCTCGGCACAGCGGCTGCACGTCATTGAAGCCAAACTTGAAGCTGAAAAAATCCGGTTGGAAAACATCAATCTACGCAAGCAAAACGATCAGGAGCGCAAAGCGCGCCAGCAGAGTGAACATATCGCATTACAAGACCCGCTGACCGGATTGCTTAACCGCCGAGGCTTTGAAGAGCGTAGCGCCGGCTTACTGCAGTACAACCCGGAACATCGTGAACCACTGTCCCTGCTGATGCTTGACGTGGATTTTTTCAAAGGGATCAACGATTGCTGGGGTCATCTGATTGGCGATAATGTTCTGCGTCAAGTTGGCGCTCTGCTTAAGTCCGGTTGCCGTCAGGATGATCTGGTGTGTCGCTGGGGGGGCGAAGAGTTTTTGATTCTTTTGCCGTCACGCAATGGCATGCCGGCACGCGACGTGGCCGAACGTTTACGCAGCATGGTCGAAAACTGGACCTGGGGAAAAATCCAGCACGGGCTGAAAGTCACCATCAGTATTGGCGTCACCCAGTACCAGAACGATAAACAGCTATTACAAATGACTCAGCGAGCTGATCAAAATCTCTATCGAGCCAAGCAAGCGGGGCGTAATCAGGTGATTTGCTGATTTTCAATTTTCTGCTAATCAAATCAATTACCGGCGTAAATACCCGCTGTTTTTTGTCCCCTGACTGGTTTTTCAGGATGAAAATTGCGGTTTGTGTCCATATCCCTATTAAATTTGCGAGTTCTAGCCTTTTAGCTTCTGTTAAAATCAGGTCTTTAGTCGTCTTTCCCGCCGGAGATGCCCTTCATGGCCGACCAGACCGCCGCGACCCTTGTTCACTCGCAAGAACGCTTGCGTGAAATCCCCTACAACTACACTTCTTTTTCTGATCGTGAAATCGTGATCCGCCTGCTGGGAGCAGACGGCTGGCGAGTACTCGACGAGCTTCGCCAAGAGCGCAAAACAGGCCGCTCCGCACGGATGCTGTTTGAAGTGTTGGGCGATATCTGGGTGGTGAAGCGCAATCCTTATGTGCAGGACGATCTACTCGAAAACAGCAAGCGACTCAAACTGCTGGTCGACGCCATGCATCATCGTCTGGCAGAAATCGAAAAGCGCCGTCAGGAAAATGAACGCGTTAATATTCTGCTGGCACGCACCCGTCAGGCTGTCGACGAATTTGAACGGGAATTCCGTGACGTTGCAGCGCTGCGTAAAAAAGTATTGAAACGTATGGGAGCGATTACCCGCAAGGATAATATCCAGTTCGATGGTCTTGCCCGCGTCTCGCACGTCACCGACGCCACTGACTGGCGCGTTGAATACCCCTTTGTTGTACTGTGCCCAGACACCGAAGCTGAAATGGCGCCGCTGGTCGCCGCCTGTATCGAGCTGGGGCTGACCATCATTCCGCGTGGCGGCGGTACAGGCTATACCGGTGGCGCAGTACCGCTAACCCCAATGAGCGCCGTGATCAATACCGAAAAACTCGACCGCCACAATGGGGTCGAGAAAATGCGCATTCCCGGTGTTGATCATGAAATCGCAACAATCCAGTGCGGCGCAGGCGTCGTAACCCGCCGCGTCATGGAAGCGGCCGAAGACGCGGGGCTGGTTTTTGCCGTTGATCCGACATCTGCCGACGCGTCTTGTATTGGCGGCAATGTCGCGATGAATGCCGGCGGCAAGAAAGCCGTACTGTGGGGCACTGCGCTCGACAATCTGGTGAGCTGGAAAATGGTCGATCCGGACGGCAACTGGCTGTTCATCGAACGCATGGATCACAACCTCGGCAAAATCCACGACGCGCCGCAAGCGACCTTCCGCGTCAGCAAATTCAAACCGTCCAGCGATAAGCTGGAAGAATTCAAAATAGACAGCAAAAACAAGATCGGCGAAGAAACACTTGTGATTCCCGGCAGCCAGTTCCGCAAGGAAGGCCTGGGTAAAGACGTCACCGACAAATTCCTTGCGGGGCTACCTGGCATCCAGAAAGAAGGTACAGATGGTTTGATCACCAGTGCGCGCTTCGTGCTGCACCGCATGCCTAATCATATCCGCACTGTTTGCTTGGAATTTTTCGGTGAAGTCAGCCGTGCCGTACCTTCGATTGTCGAAATCAAAGACTACCTTGATGCCCATCCAGCCGTGCAATTGGCAGGTCTGGAACACCTCGATTGGCGTTATGTGCGTGCTGTCGGTTACGCGACCAAGGCTAAATCGAAAGGCCGGCCGAAAATGGTGCTGATCGCCGATATTGTGTCGGACGATGAAAAAGCGCTCGGCGATGCCACCAGCCACGTCGTGCAACTGGCGAATGCGCGTGGCGGCGAAGGCTTTATCGCCGTATTACCCGAGCAGCGCAAAAAATTCTGGCTTGATCGCGCACGTACAGCAGCGATTGCCAAACACACTAATGCGTTCAAGGTCAACGAAGACGTCGTTATTCCATTACCACGATTGGGCGAATACTCGGATGCCATTGAGCGCATCAATATCGAGCTGTCGATTCACAACAAACTCGACCTGCTCGACCATCTCACAGATTTCTTTGCACAAGGTCGTTTGCCATTTGATACCAGCGATGCGCCGGTCAGTCACGACACGCTGATTGGTGATCGCCGCGAATCTGCACTCGCCTTTATCGAGCAAACACGAAAACACTGGCAATGGATCAATACCAATCTTGACGATGCATTCGAGCTGTATCAAACGGCCTTCCCGCAAATGCCGCTTGAAAAACCAATCGATGCAAATGAATTACCACAAAGCGTTTTTCATGCCTTGCGCGACTTCATTCTGCGTATTTCGTATAAACGTGAATTATTGACCGAACTCGAAGCATTGTTCAGCGGCCGCACCGACAAACCTATTCTCGATGCGATCCACGCCCTGCACCAGAAAGTACTCAAAGGTCGTACCTGGGTGGCACTGCATATGCATGCTGGCGACGGCAATGTGCACACCAATATTCCGGTCAATTCCGACGATTATGAAATGCTGCAACGCGCCCACCATGCCGTTGCGCGCATCATGCAGGTCGCTCGCGATCTGAATGGCGTGATTTCGGGCGAGCACGGCATCGGTATTACCAAGTACGAATTTCTGACGCGTGACGAGCTCGCGCCATTTGAGGCGTACAAACAAAAAGTCGATCCGAACGGCCACTTCAATAAGGGCAAACTAATGCCGGGTGCGGATCTGAGCGATGCCTACACGCCATCATTCAGCCTGCTTGGCACTGAATCGCTGATTCTGGAGCAATCGGACATCGGCAATATCAGCAATATGGTCAAAGACTGTTTGCGTTGCGGCAAATGCAAGCCGGTCTGCACCACGCACGTACCGCGCGCAAACTTACTTTACAGCCCGCGCAATAAGATTTTGGCAACCGGCTTGCTGACCGAGGCTTTCCTGTACGAAGAACAGACCCGTCGTGGCATCTCACTCAAGCATTTTGAAGAACTCGGCGATGTGGCCGATCATTGCACCGTTTGCCACCGCTGCGTGAATCCTTGCCCGGTCAAGATCGACTTTGGTGATGTCTCGGTCGCGATGCGCAATTTCCTGCGCAAGGAAGGCCAGAAAAAATTCACCCCGGGTACGGCGCTCGGAATGACTTTCCTGACACTGAAAGATCCGGCAACGATCAAACTGATGCGTACCGTGATGATAGGCTGGGGCTACAAAGCACAACGCATCGGCCATGCATTAGGCAAGCGCTTTGGTCTGATCAAAGGCATTACCAAGCAGCCGCCATCCACTTTGGGAACGGCACCCATCAAGGCTCAGGTGATTCACTTCATCAATAAACCGATGCCCGGTGGTCTGCCGAAAAAAACTGCCCGTGCACTGCTCGATGTAGAAGACAGCAACGTCGTACCGGTGATTCGTGATCCGCAGCGTCTGAACGAAGAAAACGAAGCGGTGTTCTACTTCCCCGGTTGCGGCTCGGAACGTCTATTCAGTCAGGTTGGCCTGGCAACACAAGCGATGCTCTGGCACGTCGGAACGACAACAGTCTTGCCACCGGGTTATCTGTGTTGCGGCTACCCGCAAACGTCGGCCGGTCAGCAAGACAAGGGCGACAAGATCACGATGGAAAACCGCGTACTCTTCCATCGCCTGGCCAACACGCTAAATTACCTCGACATCAAGACCGTCGTCGTATCGTGCGGCACGTGTATGGACCAGTTGCTCAAATACCGCTTCGAGGAGATTTTCCCAGGCTGCCGCCTGCTCGATATCCATGAGTATCTGCTTGAAAAGGGCGTCAAACTTGAAGGTGTGAGCGGTACCCAGTATATGTATCACGAGCCGTGCCATACGCCGATGAAAACGTATAAGGGCATCGACGTTGCGAACGAATTGATGGGTCAACGCGTCGATCTGAACGACCGCTGCTGCGGTGAATCAGGTACGTTCGCTGTATCGCGCCCTGATATTTCGACGCAAGTACGTTTCCGCAAACAGGAAGAGATGGAAAAAGGCGCGGCGAAACTACGCGCTGATGCGGGTGACCCTAAAGCCCAGGTCAAAATCCTGACTTCTTGTCCATCGTGCATGCAGGGTCTGAGCCGCTACGACAATGACTCTTCGACGACAGCCGATTACATCGTGATCGAAATCGCGAAAACGGTACTGGGTGAAAACTGGATGCCGGAATACGTCAAACAAGCCAGCAATGGCGGTATTGAACGCGTTCTGCTCTGAGAGTCAGATCACAATAGCCCGGATAAACTGGCAGCCTTGATCAGGCTGCCTGTTTTTTTTGCTCATACAGTTGAAGCCACACGCTGTCTTTGCAGTCGGTTCGTAATATAATTGATCGATTATTTACCAGGAACTTCCCGATGAGCAGTTCATGCCCACTCTGCCAGCAAGATGGTGGCCAGATCGTCTGGCAAAATACGCTGGCGCGCGTTGTACTGGCTGACGAACCCAATTACCCCGGATTCTGCCGGGTCATTTTGAATCGCCATGCAGCAGAAATGAGTGACTTATCCGCTCAGGAACGTCATGATTTGATGAATATCGTCTGGGCTGTCGAAACGGTGCAGCGAAAAGTGCTCAAGCCCACTAAAATCAATCTGGCCAGCCTGGGAAATATGGTGCCACATCTGCACTGGCACATTATTCCCCGCTGGCACGATGATTTGCACTTTCCCGCGCCAGTCTGGGCCAGTGCAGAAGCAGGTCGGGCAATTCATGCGATCAGCGACGAACAACTCAACCATTTGCGCGAGCAACTGGAGCAATTAACTCCATGATCGAGGTTTTGATTCAGCGCACATTGCCACCACTGGGTGGCTCGGTTACGCCACCATTTCATGATGCGCGCAGCGCCCGCGACTGGCTCAAGCTTTTACCGATGATCAATGTGCCGGTAGCACATGACGAAATTTTAAAGTCTATTACGCAACTCAACCAAAGTGATCTGGATTCACTCGACACACTCAAAATCATCGAACAATTTCGTGAGTCAGTGCATACGCTGCAAGAGGGAATGCTCGCCAAATTGATGGGCAAACCCTTGCCACTGAGTACCGAAGAACTACAACACTGGCAGCTGGCTCACGCGCTCTGGCGACAGATGGAAAGCTGCTACGGCCGCCTCTGGCATGCCGCCAGCAAAAATTATCCGGGCGTGGCCGAGTTTTTGCCGCTACTGGCAGAACGGACGCTGTATTACGCTTGCAGTAACATCATTCATCTGGCGCATATTTACCGCAAGCCACTAGACAAACAATGGCGACAGCTTTTTGCCTATTACGAACTGGCGTGTGAGCAGCATATTGAAAAGCTCAAGGCACGCGATAGTCTGATCGAAATCAGCGGCGTCAGCACAGCTGAACAGCAATTTCTGCACGCACTGCTATTTAGTGCAGCCAATATTCACCAGTACACACTTAAACAGCAACTCTGGCTAAATAAGCGGCTAGAAATCTTTGCAGCACGCAGCACTTTAAGCAAAGAAGCAGCAACCCTGCCCAACCGGGCCGCGCAATACATCGATCTGAAAGCGCCATCAGCTCCGCTGCGCCGGCAAAATGCCCGCGCTGACAGTGAGCTGGAAATCGACACCCTGGCGCTGGCACACATCATCAGCAAGCGGATCAAATTGTTGCGCATGGGCGAAATGCCGGAAAAAATCGGCCTGGGCAAAGAGCTGGCTCCACAAGCCACTGAAGAAATGCTGCGCGACTTGTATCGCGTCTGGTGCGATACGCCAGTTGATCGCTCGCTGCCACGCCGCAGCAATCAACGAGAACTGGAAACTGCCCTGGGTATTGGCAATATCCACTCATGGCTGGCCACAGATCACTACTTGCCACCGCCACAAAGCGAACAAACAATGAGCAGCGTCGAACTGATGCATTTGAGAATGTTCGGTCAGACGCGCAGCAAATCCCATACGGCAGAAGAACCCCTCGCCGAAACCGAACACTGGCAGATCAATAACGAAACGGCTCAAGGTTTATGCCTGCAGCGCGAGCATGATCAGCACCAGCGCATGCAATTACAACAATTCATGCTAATTGCCGACGGTAATACCCGTCTTGCCGGGCTGATACGCTGGCTGGCCGACAATGAAAACATGCGTGAAGTCGGGATCGAACTGCTGCCAGGCACGCCTGCTGCTGCTGCAATACGTGCTCAGGATGCAGCACGCTTCGGACAAAGCGATTTCACCAAGGTGTTGTTATTGGGCGCAGTCCCCGCACTTCAAGTACCAGTTAGCCTGATCACCCCACCCGGCTGGTTCCGTCAGGGTCGTTTGCTCGATTTTTGGGATGGACAACATATGCACCGGATACGCTTGGTCAGTGTGCTGGGACGGGGGAATGATTTTGAACGAATTCATTTTGTGGCTTCCGGCGGCTTATAAAATATCCTCAGCCACGCCTGAGCCGAAACTGCACTCGCCAGAGCAGTAAAATCAATAAAATCACGGCGTAGATCACCGGTTGCGTCAGATCTTTTTTCACCAGCCACCAATAATGCGTTACGCCAAGTATGGCGATCAGATACACCAGACGGTGCAACTGCCCCCAGCGCCGTTTCAAACGACGCATCATGCCATTGGTCGAGGTCATCGCCAGCGGAATCAGCAATACAAACGCAGCAAATCCCAAAGTGATAAAAGGACGCTTGATTACATCGGCGACCATGCCTGGCCAATCAAAAAACTGATCGAGCCAAATATAAGTCGTAAAATGCAAGCACACATAGAAAAACGCATACAAGCCCAGCATCCGGCGATATTGCTGCCAGCCGGACCAGCCAGTCAGTTGCCGCAATGGCGTCATGCTCAAAGTCAGCATTAGAAACACCAGCGTCCAGGTTCCGGTAGAGCGGGTAATAAATTCAATCGGATTGACCAAATCACCTTGCAGCACCAGATACACCGCCCGCAGCAGCGGCAGCAAGCTGATCAAAAACCACAAGCACCAGTTGCGCAACAAGGTCATCAAAAAGAAAATACCACATCAAGGTGTATCAATACAGACAATACAAATAAATACATTCAGCAATATACCCCTAAAAATTCTTAATCAGATTCATGCCTTTGTACAGACTGGCAACCTGATCGGCGTAACCATTAAAAGGCAAGGTTTTGCGTTTGAAATACTCGCCGATACGCCGCTCGCTCGCCTGACTCCAGCGTGGATGATCAACGGCTGGATTGACATTCGAATAGAAGCCGTATTCATTCGGTGCCGATTGGTTCCAGCTGGTTACCGGTTGCTGCGTCTGCAGGCGGATCCGGACGATGGACTTGATGCTTTTGAAACCATATTTCCACGGCACAACCAGCCTAATCGGCGCACCATTCTGCTTTGGTAAAACTTCGCCATACAAACCGACGGCCAGAATGGTCAACGGATGCATCGCCTCATCGATACGCAAACCTTCGCGATAAGGCCAGTCGAGCACCTGACGTTTGACGCCCGGCATCTGCGTCGGATCATTGAGAGTTTCAAATGCGACAAATTTGGCATTACCAGTCGGCTGCACCTGTTTGAGCAAACTGGCCAGCGGAATACCGATCCAGGGGATCACCATCGACCAGCCTTCGACACAGCGCAGGCGATAAATACGCTCCTCAAGCGGAGCCAGCTTCAGAATCTCTTCAATGCCGAATATTCTGGCCTTGCCCACTTCACCTTCAACGACAATTTGCCATGGTCTGGTTTTCAAGCTGCTCGCCTTTTCCGCTGGGTCGCTTTTATCCGTGCCAAATTCGTAAAAATTATTGTAAGTCGTGATTTCTTTCAGGCTATTCATTTTTTCGCCTGTTGAATAAGGGCTGGGCGCACTCTTGAGCGCCGCCATCGCCTCTCCGGCCAGCAAAGCACTACCCGCAGCAGCCAGCATAAACTGCCGCCGATTCAGAAAAACTTCCGGCGGGGTAATTTCAGACGGCAAAATATCACTGGGACGGCGGATCAACATGATGAGGCTCCATGGCGTTTGAGTGCGGCGTTTAAACAATACAGCTTAGACTGATGCTACGCGGTTTGTTCCATAACGACTCCAATCCAATCGTTTGCTCAACCTTGCGATAAAACCTGCGCAGAATGCAAAAACGAGCCAAGCTGGCTCGTTTTTATGCACTTGTTCAGGCACTCGACTGTCTATTTTCGCGCCAATACCCATTCGGCCATTTGCTTGGCTTCCGCATCGGTGACTGGATTGGGTGCCATCGGCACCGCGCCCCAAACGCCGGAGCCGCCTTTCTGGATTTTCAGCGCCAGTTTGCTCACCGCGGATTTATCGCCTTTATATTTTGCCGCCACTTCCTTATAGGAAGGCCCAACGATTTTTTTATCGATCGAATGACAAGCAAAGCAGTTTTTTGCTTTCATCGCGTCTTCAATTCCCGCCGCTTGCACAGAGCCCGCCACCAGCAAGGCCACACCCAGCACAACTTTGGCACCCATCATTTTTGTCACGACCATCTTGTTCTCCCGATTGAAGTCAGCGTTACACTCGCCATTCATTTGCAGCATGGCATAAATTACACATGTCGCAATCGACTTTAATCAAAAAAGCCCGCAAATCTCATTCCGCAAACTGCTCATCTCGGGCGACAATAGCAAGCTGACTTCGCAGGGATCGAAATGGATTACTTTCCGCTATTTATTAATTTGAAACAGCAAGCATGCCTGATTATCGGTGGCGGCGAAATTGCCTTGCGCAAATTGCGCCTATTGCAATCGGCCGGCGCGAGCGTTCGCATTATTGCGCCAGACATTTGCCCGGGTATTCAAGAGCAAGTCCAAGCCGGAACAGTAGACTGGCAAGCGACCACATTTTCACCGGAGCAGATTAATGGCCAACGGCTGGTGATTGCTGCAACGGATGATCCCGCAATCAATCAGGCCGTCTTTACCGCCTGCGAAGCGGCAGGCATTCTGGTCAATGCCGTCGATGACCCGACGCATAGCCGTTTTATCACTCCGGCCATTGTTGATCGCGCGCCGCTGACGATTGCCATTTCGACTGGCGGCGGCGTTCCGGTGCTGGCTCGCCATCTACGCGCACAACTGGAAGCGCTGATTCCACACGGTTGGGGCGATCTGGCACGCCTCGCAGCACAATTGCGCGAGCTCAGCAAAGAAAAATTGCCCGATCCGGCTGCGCGACGTGAATTCTGGGAAAACGTACTGGCCAGCCCGATTCCCGATCAGGTTTTTAGCGGACAAATCGAATCGGCACGTATTGCCCTGCAGGACATGCTGGAAAAGGATCAACAACCTATACAGGGGGCGGTATATCTGGTTGGCAGCGGTCCTGGCAATCCCGATTTGCTGACTTTCCGTGCACTACGGCTGATGCAACAGGCCGATGTCGTGTTGTACGACAATCTGGTGTCCAAGGAAATCATGGATCTGGTACGCCGTGACGCCGAACGGATTTATGTCGGCAAAAAGTCGAGCAATCACGCGCTGCCACAGGAAGAAATCAATTTGTTACTGGTGAGGCTGGCACAGCAAGGCAAAAAGGTCTTGCGACTGAAAGGCGGCGATCCGTTTATTTTCGGACGTGGCGGCGAAGAAATCGCCGAGCTGGCTGCCGCGCAAATCCCGTTTGAAGTCGTTCCCGGTATTACGTCCGCAGCAGGCGCTTCGTGCTATGCCGGCATTCCGCTCACTCATCGTGATTACGCGCAATCGGTCACTTTTGTCACCGGACACCGACGTGAAGGCCGCGAAGGTGATGGTGACATCAAGCCCGAGCTAGACTGGCCACGACTGGTCAATCCAGCCGAAACGGTCGTCGTTTATATGGGCGTTGCCCAGGCTGGGTATATTGCTGAACAACTTATTTATCATGGTCGACAGAGCAATACCCCGGTCGCCATCATCGAACGCGCCACCACCGCACAGCAACGCGTTGTCATCAGTCAGCTCGATCAGCTGGCGGCAAGCATCACAACAGCTAATATAAAGCCACCGGCATTACTGATCATCGGTGACGTCGTCAAACTGCACGAACAGCTCAATTGGCGCAATGACAGCGCGCCATTCAGCGCCGAAAATCAAATCCACCTTTCAATGGATAAGCCAACAATTAAGTAATCTTACTGATGTTTATCTTGCAAGTGATGTTATATATTGGACACACTCGTCAAGTGTCGATCATCAACTCATAGAAGTGAATTAAACACATGAAAATCGCCCAAAAGCTCCTGCTCATGATTTCAGTCATTGTCACCATTGCACTGGTGAGCGCCGGAATCAATTATGTTTTCATGGGCAATGTCAAACAAGCCAGCTATCAAATTACCGATAATATTCTGCCTTCGATAATCACACTGAACACGGCACAAAAAGACTTTCTCAAGATGCGGGTGGTACTGCGCACCCATATCGGCGAAACCGACGAAGACAAAATGAAAGCACTGGTCAAAACTTACTGGGATTTGTCCAAGGAAGTAGACCAGCAATTAGCTGACTATGAGAAGTGGGTGCTTGATGATACTGACAAGCAGAATCTCGCGGCGATTAACCAGGCGATGAAAGCGGCGCACATCGAATACGACAAAACACTAGAACAGTCGATCCAAAATGATAAAGCCCTTGCCAGCTATACCATTCAGGACAAAGCGACCCCCAAAGGCAACGCTGTCGATGAAGCATTCGAAACCGCAATTACTTACAATGTCAAACTCAGTAATAGCCTCACAACTGACGTCAACCAAGCGATTGCATTCTCGTTAAATCTGGCGGTCATTTTAGGCTTGGTCAGCATCATCACCATTCTGGCGCTGGGGCTGCCGCTACGTCAGGGTATCAATCGCTCTCTGAACGAAATGCGCCAGTTTTTACTTGATCTGAGCCACAACTACGATTTCACCCGCCGGGTTAAAATCAGCAATAGCCGCGATGAAATTGGCGAATCGCTGACCGCGCTCAATGGCCTGCTCGATACGATGCAAAGCAGCCTGCGCCAACTGCATCACGTTGGCCAGAACCTCTCTGTTTCGGTGAGTACACTGTCGAGCGCCAGCACTCAGCTATCGAGCTCATCAAGCGGGGTTTCCGACTCGGCCTCGAGCATGGCCGCCGGCGTTGAAGAAGTCACCACCAGCATCAGCCATGTCGCAGATCGTGCACATGTTTGCGACCAGACCGCGCGCGAAGCGGGTCGTCAGGCTTCGACTGGCGGCAAGGTCATCGACGAAACGATCAACAGCATCAACCAGATTGCCAATCAGGTGCGTACCGCCGCCGAGCAGATTGAAACGCTCAAAGAGCGCAGCATCAATATCAGTAGCGTGATCAATGTCATCAAAGCCATCGCCGATCAGACCAATCTGCTGGCGCTCAACGCCGCGATCGAAGCAGCTCGCGCCGGCGAAATGGGCCGCGGCTTTGCCATTGTCGCCGACGAAGTGCGCAAACTGGCCGAACAAACCGGCAGCTCGACACAGGAAATCGCCAATATGGTCGCGGCGATCCAGCATGAAGCCACCCAAACCGTCAATGCAATGCAGGAAACCGTACGCCACGTCGATGAAGGCGTTAGACATGCGCAACAAGCCAGCTCTGCCATCGCCAGCATCCGCCGCAGTACCGACGAAGTCGTCGATCAGGTCAGCGAGATTTCCAGCTCGATGCGCGAGCAAAGCAGCGCCAGCAATGTGATGGCGCAGCAAGTTGAGCGCGTCGCGCAAATGAGCGAAGAAACCAGCACCGTCGCCCAGCAAACGGCGTCGGAAGGCGAACGACTGCGCCAGCTGGGGCAGGAACTAGAACAATCGGTATCCCGCTATCGCGTTTAAAACAGCAAGCCTCCATCGAAAAGCCACGAGTTAGCCTCGTGGCTTTTTTTCAAACTGCCGCCATACGGGAAACCCCCAAGCCCCAGCATGAGCAACACACCGCACAATCGACCTCATCATCGCCAGAAAAAAATACCATGAATTTTGCCAACGCCAGCCGACTGATTTTGCTTGCCGCCATTTGGGGCGCTTCCTTTCTGTTCTTGCGCATTGCGGTTCCCAGCCTGGGGCCAATCTGGCTGATCAGCTCGCGAATAGGTCTGGCAGCGCTGTTTCTGGCGCTGGTCGCCGTCATGATCAAGCAGTCTTTTGCTATCCAGCATTGGCGCGAATATTTGTTTATCGGGCTATTCAATACGGCACTGCCCTTTCTGGCTTATGGTTTTGCCGCCAAAACGCTCAATGCCTCGATGATGTCGATTCTGAATGCCACAGCGCCGATCTGGGGTGCGATCATTATGGCGGTGCTGATGCAAAAAATGCCCGCCTTCAAAGTGTGCATCGGCCTGCTGCTGGGCATGGCTGGCGTCGCGGTACTGGTCGGCTTTGACCGCATCATCAGCCAGCCCGGCGCGGCATTGGGCATTATCGCCTGCCTGACTGCCACGCTGTGTTATGGATTGGCCAGCGCCTATACCAAACTCAAAGCCAGCCATGTCGCGCCATTCCAGATGGCCCACGGCAGCATGTGGGGTGCCAGCCTGCTGATGCTGCCACTATTTACCAACAGTCAGCCCATCAGCAGCCCGACGCCGTGGGTCTGGGTCGCCATTTTTGGGCTGGCGGTACTTTGTACCGGGATCGCTTATTTATTGTATTTCCGGTTGGTGCGAGAAATCGGCGCGGCGTCGACGCTCACCGTGACTTTTCTGATTCCGGTGTTTGGCGTGCTCTGGGGAGCCGTATTTCTCGGTGAACACATCGGCAGCAATACGGTCGTTGGCGCGCTGATCATTCTGCTCGGCACAGCTTTAGTAACCGGCTTTAACCCTTTTAGCCGTAAAACCTGAGCGATTTCGTGGAGTTTCTATTTTTAATCCCGTTGGCTTTTCTTGCCGGGCTGATCGATGCTGCGGTTGGCGGTGGCGGGCTGATCCAGATTCCGGCGCTGTTTGCTGCGCTGCCCAATGCCAATCCGACCGCACTGCTGGGCAGTAATAAATTTGCTTCCATCTGGGGTACTGCCTCAGCGAGCTTGAATTACCTGCGCCGCATCAAGATACCCTGGCGGGTCATTCTGCCAAGCGCTGCCACTGCCTTTGCCAGTTCGTTCGCCGGTGCGCAACTGGCCAATCAGCTGCCCAGCGCAATCATCCGCCCGCTGATTATTGTCCTGCTGGCCGGAATGCTGTTTTACACCTGGCGCCGACCTGCGCTGGGTCAGGTCGATGCACAGCGCGAGCTGACTCGGCAGGATGTCATGATCGGAATGCTACTCGGTGCGCTAATCGGTTTTTATGACGGTTTTTTTGGCCCCGGCACCGGCTCGTTTCTGGTCTTTCTGTTTGTGCGCTTTTTCCATTTTGATTTTCTGCGCGCGACGGCGTGCGCCAAAATCGTCAACCTGACGACCAACGCCGCTGCGCTGCTGTTTTTCATCCCAGCCAAACTGGTGCTGTTCGGCTACGCGATTCCGATGGCGATCGCCAATATAGCCGGCGCACAGCTAGGTAGCCAGCTGGCGCTGCGCGGTGGCAATCACTGGGTACGACGGCTGTTTCTGCTACTGGCGCTACTGCTGCTCGGCAAACTGGTTTACCAGCAACTCATGGCTTAATGGTTCACGTCGGGCAGCGTTTCGACCAATTGCTCAAACCATTGCTCGGCACTGGCTTCGCTCTCATGCTGTACCAGCCAGCGACAAGCGATACCTGCAGCTTCATCAAACAAACCGGGCGCAAGCAAGACCGCCTGGCTTAAATAATCCAGACCGCGCCGAGCACCCTCTTCAAGCAAAATCCGTCCGTAGAGCAGCACCGGTTTGGGGTATTGTTCACCAGGTCTTTGCAAAATATGCTCGAGCACCACTTTCGCCTCGGCGGCCGAATCATAATCGTGCAATAAAATGGC
Organism: Chitinibacter sp. S2-10; assembly: GCF_046530675.1. Classification (GTDB taxonomy): domain Bacteria; phylum Pseudomonadota; class Gammaproteobacteria; order Burkholderiales; family Chitinibacteraceae; genus Chitinibacter. The sequence goes on from NZ_CP172558.1 coordinate 3,094,270, forward strand.
ATATTCCTGTGCTTCGCCAACCGTTAAAGACGCCAGCGCCTGCTCGCCCAATTGAGTCATTCTGGCCAGATCACGCTGGCGCTGGCGATGGTATTGCTGCCATTGTTTTTGCTCTTTTGCCCACCATTGCTGATCCAGCTGCTTGATCAGCTTCGCAGCCAAGGAACCCAGCAAAACATCCGCCGCGCTGTGCGTCAGCTCCGCCGGCATTTCACAGCGCTCACCCGTAGCCTGTACCCGGTCACGCAAACAGGGATGCGTATCGTATACGTCGGAGTTCTGTGCCCACGCAGCGCGCAAACGCGGCAAAGTCGCCCAATCGTCGCGCGCGGCCTTGAGCGCCAAAGGCAAGGCGCTATACGGCATAAACAGTGGTTTTTCACGCGTTTTGGCTTGGGCGTACAATTTGGGCCAGAAGTCTTCACTGAGCCAGCGAGCGAGCAAATCGCCACGAATCAGGCTGCTGGCATTCTGTTTGCTGCCGACCAGCTGCGTCGCCACGGCGTCGGCCTGATACTCCTCTTCGCGCGACAACACAAAGGTATACGCATTAAAGTAATAGGAAAATCGCGCCAGAATCTGCGCAAAAACCTGATTAATCGTGTCATTGTCGGCATTGGCCTCGCTGTGCGCGTGCAATGCGCCAAAAGTACGGCGCTGCCGGTAAATCCACGCACCCAATTTGCCGTGACTACCCGCAATATGCCCATATTCATGCGCCAGAGTTGCGTACATTTCCTTCGGCGCCATTCCCATCAAATACGGCAGGCCGAGCAATAAATAATTACGATGCGCAAAAAACAACCCTGAACGCGCCCGCTGACAAATCGCGGCGTTAAAGTCATCGGTAATCAAAACGTGATCAATCGCCGGGCCTTTGAGTTGGCGGCGTAGCTGCTTTAGCAACTGGAATAATTTGGGCGCGTCTTGCGCGTGAATTTCAATGCCTTCAGGCTTGGGCAGCCGGGTCAGGAACATTTTGATAACGATCCACTGAACCTGAATCACACTGGCCGCCAGACCGAGCAAAATCAGCAACTGGACAATCGAATGGCGTTGCTGCCACAAAGAGAATGCCCAGAATAGCAGCAAGCCGAGCAAGATCAGCGATGCAAACAGCAATACATACGCACCGACACTGATTAGAATCACTTTACTGCGAAACCACGCTGGGGCCCGCTCGGCCTGAGTTTGCAAGCCCAGCACCAGATGCTCGTAAGCCTGATCGTCCATATTGCCTCAAATCATCATTGCATTTTAATGACTGAAACTGTAACCGAGACTGTCGTGATTTCAGAACAGCAAGCCGCTGTGCACGGCAAATATGCAACAACGCATACCGATGTATATTCCACTGGAGCAATCAATGCTTTGGCCTTGTGGCAATACCCTGGACAGGTATTTAGCGTCGAGTCCAATCAGCCAAGCGGGTACTGGCTTCGCTCTCGGCCAGTGCCCTGCCCTTGCCCGAACCCATGCGCTGCGCCTTATAAATGCCGCTGTGTCCCGAGCACAGATGCGCCATTGCACACGCCAGCAAGGCATACGGCGCAATCGATGCGCCGAACAATTCAATCGCCATCAGCGTACACGCCAGCGGCGTATTGCTCGCGCCGGCAAACACCGCGACAAAACCCAGCCCGGCCAACAGTGGGAATGGCAGATCGAGCAACGGAGCGAGCGCATTGCCCAGCGTTGCGCCAATAAAAAACAGTGGTGTGACTTCGCCGCCTTTAAATCCGGCGCCGAGCGAGAAAATCGTAAACAGCCATTTCAGCGGCGCATCGACCCAGCTCAATGGTTGCGCAAAAGCATCGATGATCACCGGGATTCCCAGCCCGATATAACGCTCAGCGCCCAAAGTCATCACGACAATTGCCAAAATACTCCCACCCAGTACCGGCCTGAATGGCGCATAGTGAATTCGTTTGAACTGCATACCCATCCAGTGTGCACCATCGGCAAACAGCTTGCCCGCACCACCGAAAATCGCACCGGCAATCAGCACCATCAAAGCCAGCCACAGCGTCAATTGAGGAACCGCACCGACGCTGTAATGCGTATGATGAAAACCCCATAGATTGCCGAGCATAGCCACCACACCATCGGCGACCAGTGCAGCAACCAGACAAGGCAAGATCGCATTATTGCGCAGCATGCCCAGCGCCAGCACTTCAACGCCAAATACCGCACCGGCCAGCGGTGTGCCGAAAACACCGGCAAAACCGGCGCTGATTCCGGCCATCAGCAAAACGCGACGGCCTTCATTCTTGCGCCGGGTCAAGTGGGTCAACTGGTCAGCCAGCGCGCCGCCCATCTGGACTGCAGTTCCTTCGCGACCGACCGACGCGCCAAACAGATGCGAAGCCAGCGTACCAAACAGCACCAGCGGCACCATACGCAGCGGAATAATTGCTTTCGGATCGTGAATCTCGTCGATCAGCAGGTTATTGCCGGCTTCAACATCCTGGCCAAAGCGCAGATACAGCCAGGCAACGACAAATCCGGCGACCGGCAAACCCCAGATCAGTTGCGGATGCGCAATTCTCGTCTGTGTCACCCAATCGAGCGAGCATAAAAACACCGCCGCAGCCGCACCACCCAACACACCGACGACAACACAAAGTGGTAGCCAGAGCAGGATGTCGTGCAGGACATCGCGGTAATAATTGCGAGAATAGGCAGATTTGGACATGAGCTTTACGAAGCAGGATCGTGCGCTATTTTAGCTTGAAGCGAGTCTGCTTGCAGATTGATTCAGCTCAATCAAATTCCTGATTAGGTAGCTATCTCAGCAAATCGTCATACCGCCGTAGGCCGGTATGATGGATTAAAGATTTTTTTCCACTTTCTGAGTTGTGTAGATACCTATGCCTCCAGGAGGACGCGCTTAATCGGCAGGCAGCCCATATTGCACCAGTTCGGGCGGGCTTAATTTGAGCGCAGTAAACACTTTCAGCGCGGCATAAGCATCATTGGCCGCGTAGAGCAGCTGATTATCCTGCAGTTTGGCCTGCGCCCAGTTCGACGTGCTGACGCGTTTCGATTTGGTAAATTTCTGTCGCAAAACCAGTGCGACGGCACTTTTGGCGCCCAGCGTTGCGCTGTAGCCATGCCGACGGAAAATCACATCGAGATCAAACACGCCAGCGAGCTCGACGCCCAGATTTCTGCGTATATCGGCGCGATCTGATTGCAGGCCGAAACCGACTTTGACCAGATCAGGATTGGCAAGTAATTCGGCGACCACAGCATGCGTTTGCGCGCATTGAAGCTGAAAAATATACGCCCGCTCCGCGGTAGCGAGCTGCACCACATGCGGACCGGAAGGCACTTCACCAACACGAAAAACCGGCTTGGATTCGGTATCAAAACCGACAAAACGCTGACGCGCCAGCTCTTGCTGCGCCAAAGCCAGCTCGGCAGCCGTTTGAGGCACGCAGATCGCGCTTAAAGTCAGACCGGCAAACGGTGGAAACAAATCCGTTTGCGCTTTACTCGGTGGATGATGGCGCATGAGCATATTCACAAAAACAAGCAGCTGCGCAGTATACGCGTGAAGTGCCAAATGCGGGGCTTGCCCCCTTGATCAAAACACAGTCAGAAAAAAACCCGCTGGTTCTCACCGGGTTTTTCAGCATGACAGCAAGCAATTATTTAACCGACAAAAGCAGCCAGCGCCTTCTCGAACCTTGCCAGCGCCGTTTCGATTTCTTCATCTGTAATCACCAAGGATGGCGCAAAACGCACGACGTTTGGCCCCGCCATCAGCACCATCAGGCCTTCTGCGGCGGCGGCGTTCAAAACATCCTTGGCGCGATCTTTGTATGGGTCAGCCAGCACCGAGCCCATCAGCAAGCCCATACCGCGCACTTCCTTGAATACGCCGTATTTGGCATTGATGGCTTCAACACCCGCTTTCAGTTTGTCGTGTTTGACGCGAACACCCGCCAGCACTTCGGGCGTATTGATCACGTCGAGCACCGCTCCGGCCACGGCGCAACCCAGCGGATTACCGCCGTAGGTCGTACCGTGCGTTCCGGCGACCAGATGTTTGGCGATGTCGGCAGTCGTCAGCATCGCACCAATCGGGAAACCCCCACCGAGACTTTTTGCGCTGGTCAGAATATCCGGAACGATGCCGTATTCCTGATATGCAAACAAGGAACCGGTGCGACCCATTCCGGTTTGCACTTCGTCAAAAATCAGAAAGGCATTGTGCTTGTCGCACAGCTCGCGCGCGCCTTGCAGGAAAGCCGGGTCAGCCGGCAAAACGCCGCCCTCGCCCTGAATTGGCTCGATAATCACGCAGGCCGTATTGTCATTGATCAGCGCTTTGAGGCTGTCGAGATTGTTGTATTCGAAATATTCAATGCCTTGTGGTTTCGGGCCAAAGCCGTCTGAATACTTGGGTTGACCACCGACGGTCACGGTAAAAAACGTCCGGCCATGAAAGCTATTGAGCGTCGAGAGCACCTGATGTTTCTGCTCGCCAAAGCGCTCGATCGCAGCACGACGCGCCAGCTTGAGCGCGGCTTCATTCGCTTCGGCGCCCGAATTGCAGAAGAACACTTTCTCGGCAAAAGTGGCATCGACCAGTTTTTTCGCCAGCGCTAGCGCTGGCTCGTTGGTAAACACGTTCGAGACATGCCACAGTTTTTGCGCCTGTTCGGTCAAGGCTTTGACCAGCACCGGATGGCAATGCCCCAGCGAGTTCACCGCAATACCGCCAGCCAGATCAAGGTATTCCTTGCCATTCTGATCCCACACGCGACTACCCGCGCCACGCACCGGAACAAAAGCCGCCGGCGCGTAATTGGGAACCATATATTGATCAAAGTCGGAGCGGGTCAGAGCCATTTTTTATCCTTAAGTTAAATAGATACAGAATGCATCTTAGCAGCTCGTCGGCTGCAAAATAATCAGTGAATCGGAAACGGACTGTTCTTTATAAAAAACAATCCGCCCATCGCCAAACGCCAAAATTTAAACCGTGCAACCAGGGGTATATCGATCAACACAAATATCCAAAATGGCTACATTAATATACCCATACAGTTACTCTGAATGCGCGGAATTGTCATGATCGCTTAATCGTTCTCGCTGAGAACGATGCCAGGGTTTTTCCGGCGCCGGGCGAATCAGATCGGATCGCGCCAGCAGCATCAGCAGACCGCATAAAATCAGCAGTAAAGGAAATTGCACCGAGCGTGCCAGATCGTATTGCTGCTGCAGAAAAGTCGTCACACCACCGGCAATCAGCATCGGGCCGATCACGACGGTCGATTTATTGACGCCTTCGAGCAGCAACACGGCGGCACCGGAAACCAACAATGCCAGAATGACAATCCAGTTCACACTGGGGAAAACCGCCAGTCTATGCAGTAACCAACCAGCACCGATCACGATCAAAGCAATCGGCAACCAGATGCCGCCCTGTTTTTTATCGCTCATTGTTTTGCCTCTTTGTTCTACGACTTACAAAACCAGCGTCACCAGTTGCATCACCAGATGAATAAACGGTGCCAGAATCTGCCCCAGCAAACCCGTCGCGAGCAAACCGATCAGGATGAAAAAACCATAAGGCTCGACACGGGCAACCATGGCCGCCAGATGATTGGGCAGCAGAGACACCAGAATCCGCCCGCCATCGAGCGGCGGAATCGGCATTAAATTAAGTACCATCAGCACGACATTGATCTGGATTCCTGCTTGCGCCATCAAGGCCAGCGGCACCTGAAACATATTGCCTTCGAGAGCGACCGCAAAGCGAAACAGCAAGGCCCAGATCAGCGCCATCACCAGATTGGCCGCCGGCCCTGCCGCAGCAACCCAGCGCATATCGCTTTTGGGATTGTTCAATCCGGCGAAATTGACCGGCACCGGCTTGGCGTAGCCGAACAGGAAACTGCCGGGCAGCAACACACAAATCAGCGGCAGGATGATGGTACCGACCGGATCAATATGCTTGATCGGGTTAAAAGTCATTCGTCCCATTAAAAACGCGGTCGGATCGCCCAGCCGTTTGGCTGCGTAGGCATGCGCCGCTTCGTGCGCAGTAATCGCAAACAGCACCGGCAAAGTCCAGACGGCGATGGTTTGAATCAGATTGAGTTCCATTTTCTACCTTTAGGGTATATCGCTGCAAACAACACACTAATTGAGTTGCATGACAATACCCTTGCATGTATTGCTACACCAATACTAAAGACCAAACGGTGCCAGCGACCCTTTCCCTTCGCGTATCACTTCGGGAGCATCATTGGACAGATCGACCACGGTTGTCGGCTCGGTGCCGCAATAGCCGCCCTCAATCACCAGATCAACTTCGCGCTCGAGCCGGTCGCGGATTTCCCACGCGTCGGTCATTGGATATTCCTCGCCCGGCAACAACAGCGTTGTCGACAGCATAGGCTCGCCCAATTCGTCGAGCAATGCCAGCGCCACCGGATGGTCAGGAACACGCAGGCCGACGGTCTGTTTTTTCGGGTGCCAGACGCGGCGTGGCACTTCCTTGGTCGCTTGCAAAATAAAGGTATAACTACCTGGCGTCGCGGCTTTGAGCATGCGGAAAGTGCGGTTATCGACTTTGGCGTAGCTGCCCAGTTGCGACAGATCGCTGCACGAGAGCGTGAAATGATGCTTGTCGTCGAGCTGACGAATCCGGCGAATGCGCTCGAGCCCATCTTTATTATCAAGCGAACAGCCGAGCGCGTAACACGAATCGGTCGGGTAAACGATCAGACCGCCGTTGCGGATAATATCGGCAGCCTGTTTAATTAAACGCGCTTGCGGCGTTTCGGCGTGGATGGAGAAAAATTGCGACATGGTTTTCTGCTTTTCTCTACTTGAGAATTAAAATAATTCTGTAGGGTCGGCTTTAGCCGACTAGGTCGCCTGAAGGCGACCCTACAGGTTTCAAATCCGGCGCCCAGCGTGTCCACACTGGCTCGCAGCCAATCGGCAAATCGGCATTCAAACCCGGCTCGCGAGCGCCTTCGCCAGTGGCGTGGTAATCGCTGCCGCTCGAACACAGATAGCCGAATTCTTTGGCCAGATGATTAAAGCGCCCGACGTCGGCGTGGCCGTGGCTGCCGGAAACGACTTCAATCGCTTCGCCGCCAAGACGTTTGAATTCGGTCAGTAAAACGCGCATCGTTTCATTGCCCATATCGTAGCGCCCCGGATGCGCCAGCACGGCAACACCGCCTGCACCGCGGATCCAGTCGATTGCATCGTGCAAGCGCGCCCATTCGTGCTCGACAAAGCCGGGCTTGCCGCGCACCATGAATTTCTTGAATACCGATTTCATGTCCTTGCAGCGGCCGGTTTCGATCAGAAAACGCGCAAAGTGTGAGCGGCTGATCATTTCCGGATTATCGGCGTGCGCCCGAGCGCCTTCCAGAATCCCTTCGATACCGAGTTTTTCCAGCGCGGCGGCCATGCGTTCGGCGCGTTCGACACGCCCAGAGCGCACATACGCGAGGCCATCGAGTAAGGCGGGGTTTTCAGCGTCAAAACCAAGACCAACGACGTGCAGCGTGTGCTTACCCCAACTGACCGAAATCTCGACACCATTGATGAAGGCCATTCCCAGCGCGTCGGCGGTGGCTTTGGCCAGCGCCAAACCGCGCGTGTCGTCGTGATCGGTCAGCGCGAACAGCTGGCAGCCGCGCGCGTGCGCTTTACGCACCACTTCGTCGGGCGGCAACAGACCGTCGGAAATATTGGAGTGGCAGTGCAGGTCAACGGGGGTCATACAAATCTCGAATCAGGTTAAAAGCACACGAAAAAAAAATCCGCCGCAGCGACATACGTCTCCACACAAATGGATCGCCCCTCCTTTTGCAAAGGGGGTCAGGGTGGATTTTTGCAATATTGGCGCTGTTTTGTTACTCAATCGGAGCAGAAATCCCCCTTAGTCCCCCTTTAAAAAGAGAGAAACTACAACGGTCTTGCTCTATATCTCGGTGGTTCAAGCTATTTTCAGCGATTATTTTTCGCGGCGATCAAAGATGATTTTCATCACCAACACCGCACCAGCGAGTATGAGGGTAACAGTATTGGCCAGAAACACAGGCGCAGAGCCAGCCAGCACCCCATACCCCAGCCACAGTGCGACGCCACTGACAAAAATCGCATACATGCCGAGTGAAATATCCTTGGCCGAGCGGCTTTTCCAGACCTGCCAGACTTGCGGAACAAACGAGATCGTCGTCAATGTCCCCGCGATCAAGCCGATCACTTCAATTTGGGCTGCATTCATGCAGGAAACACTCCGGTCGACAGGTAACGATCACCGCGGTCGCAAACGATGCTGACAATCACGGCGTTTTCCAGCGTGTCTGAGAGCCGTAATGCAGCCGCCAGCGCACCACCGGAAGAAATTCCGGCAAAAATACCTTCCTCGCGTGCCAGTCGGCGGGTCATTTCTTCAGCCTCGGCTTGCGTCACTTCCATCACGCGATCAATCAGCGAGAAATCGCAAATTTTCGGCAGGTATTCCGGCGCCCATTTGCGGATACCCGGGATTTGCGCGCCATCGCAAGGCTGAACGCCGACGATCTGGATCGCCGGATTTTGCTCTTTCAGATAACGGCGCGTTCCCATAATCGTTCCGGTTGTTCCCATGCTCGAAACGAAATGCGTAATCGTGCCCTGCGTGTCACGCCAGATTTCAGGGCCTGTTGTTTCATAGTGGGCGAGCGGATTATCGGGATTGGCAAATTGATCGAGTATCAGGCCCTGCCCGGCGGCAGCCATCGCTTCGGCGCGGTCGCGCGCGTCTTCCATGGATTCGGTCAGAATCACTTCGGCGCCGTAAGCCTTCATCGTCTGGACGCGCTCGACGCTCGAATTTTTAGGCAGCAGCAGCACCATGCGATAGCCCATCATCGCCGCAGCCATCGCCAGCGCGATGCCGGTATTGCCGCTGGTGGCTTCAATCAGCGTGTCGCCCGGCTGGATGTCGCCGCGTTGTTCGGCATGGGTAATCATCGACAGCGCAGGCCGGTCTTTGACCGACCCGGCCGGATTATTGCCTTCGAGTTTTAATAAGATGGTATTTGAGGTCTGACCCGGTAAGCGCTTGAGCTTGACCAACGGGGTGTTTCCGACGAAATCTTCGAGGTATTTGAACATGCAACAGTAGCTCCATAGGTTGCATGATTATACGCTAGGCAGAAACACCCCATCGCATTCAGATTATTTATTCCGCATCATCTTCGCGACGGCCAGCAGCACGCTGGCCAGTTTCATCATCTGCGCCAAACGTCCGAGTAAGGGGTGCACCTTGCCCAGCGTTCCGGCCAGACGGCTCAGTACGCCCCAGGAAGCCACGCCGCCCATGAACGAGCTGGCCAGCGTGATCGGGCGCCGCGATTCGAGCAGCATCGTTTCCAGTTGCAAACGGTGCAGTTGCGAGCGCAGCACCAGATGAGCTTTTTTCTGTTCACGATTTGGCTTAGTCATTACTGGACTCCTGCTTCGGGGCGCTAAAAGCGGCATCAAGCAATTTCCTATCCTGCGCAAATTCTTCGCTGGTCAGCGGAAAAGGATCACTGGCCAGATGCATGAAATGGCGCATTTTCCACCAAGCCCAGAGCCCCAGCGCCAGAAACAGCAGACCAACGCCAGCACATACCCAGATCCGGTAAGGCCAGAAACCGAACAGCAGCGCCAGGCCGCCAAAGCTGATGGCCAGCAGCAGCGCCAGCGCCGCAGCAATCGCCAGACCGACCATCAGCGCAGCACGGTCGATTTCATCCCGTAATTCCAGCCCGAATAAAGCAAAACGGGTGGCGATCAGGCCACCCAGTGCTGCACGAAAAGTATCACCGTGCTTCATCAGCGACGCGCCACCAGAAAGCCGATTAGCAAACCGACTGCCGCGCCGATGCCAACAGCTTGCCACGGATGAGCGTGAACGTATTCGTCGGTCTGTTTAGCGGCGACCTTGGCTTTTTCGACCGCATTGCCTTCGAGCTCGACCAAGCGACGTTTGGCATTGCGTAAATTATCAGCAATGCGCGCATACAGCAGCTTGGCTTCTTCGCCATTAGCATTGGCCGCCGCTTCGATCAGTTGCGCGGTTTCTTTCAGCGCATCTTTGGTTTCATCAATCAGCATCGAGTCAAGTTGTTCAGACATATACAGCTCCTTAAAAGAGAAAGATGGAAACAACCATTTCATCTTAAACAAGCCTTGCTGCACTTGCACAACTAATCAGCGGCAAACAGACGATAGATGTAAAAAAATACAAAGCCTCACCGCACATACCCTAGCCATGTATGCAAACAGGGCAATCATTCAGATTGCCCTGCATCGACATACCCAGAAGCACTAGCACTTAAAAGGTTTGGCAAAACTCTTTCATATAGGCAGAAAATTCAGCGCCAACTTCATGGTGCTTCAAACCCAGCTCGACCGTAGCTTTCAGAAAGCCCAGCTTGCTGCCGCAATCGTAACGCGTACCTTCTAGCTTGTGCGCCAGAATGTGCTGCTCCTGCATCAGTGCAAAAATCCCGTCGGTAAGCTGGATTTCGCCGCCCTTGCCCGGCTGGACGTGCTGCAGATGGTGAAAAATGCGCGGCGTCAGGATGTAACGGCCAACGACGGCTAAATTGGACGGTGCTTCTTCCGGCTTTGGTTTCTCGACAATATTGCCGACGCGCAAACGACCTGAATTTTCGCTGACTTCGACGATGCCGTAGCTGCCGGTTTCCTCGTGCGCGACTTCTTCAACGCCGAGCACCGAGCAATGCGTATCGCCAAACACGTCGACCATGCGTTTCATTTCCGATACGCCGTCGCCGTCGATCAGGTCATCGGCCAAAATCACCGCAAAAGGCTCGTCACCAACGACCGGCTTGGCGCACAGCACCGCATGACCCAGACCCAGCGCTTCAGGCTGGCGGATGTAAATGCATGTCACCGATTTCGGAATGATGCCGCGCAGCACTTCGAGCAGCTTGGTCTTGTTTTTGGCTTCCAGATCGGCTTCTAGCTCGCCCGCTTTGTCGAAATGGTCTTCGATGCTGCGTTTGTGACGACCGGTGATGAAAATCATTTCGGTAATCCCCGCCGCCAGCGCTTCTTCAACGGCGTACTGGATCAGCGGCTTGTCGACCACCGACATCATTTCTTTCGGGCTCGCCTTGGTCGCAGGCAGAAAGCGGGTTCCCATTCCGGCGACGGGAAAGACAGCTTTACGGATTTTTTGCATGGGATTTCCTTGTGAAGAAGCGCTGTGATCGACGAGCAGACCCAGCCGCAATGCGGCGCCCATCACCTGATCGGCTTGCTTGAGACTCAGTTCATCCGGCCATTGCGAAACGGCGGAACGTCCTAGCCCGAGCGCATCGGCCAAGCGGGTCTGACTGCCAAACAGTTGGAGTGCTTCGGTTTTTTGCATCAGGACATGTTCAATGAAATAAACATACAAGTCAACCGAAGCAACACCAAACACGATGTTTAATAAATTGAACTTGTGAGAACTTCACAATTGGCTAGGCATCGCATCTCTGTTACCAGAAATGGGGGGTAGGATGTCTTTCATACAACGACTACAACTGAGCTTGAGCAACCGGCGGCGGGCAGACCCCGCCGCCAAAATCAACACCGTATGTGCTGTGAAATGATTTACCAAGGTATCACATTTAACAAATTGATCAGTCCATTGGTCAGAGTCTCGCCACTGCTCGGCGGTGCGCCAACCTCGATCATTAGATCTTGCCCTGCACCATCCCGCCAAATCCGCACCCGTTTTGTGAGCCCGGTACTTTGAGCAACCACCTGTCTCAGATCATCCGGTGTATACACCGGACTGTCTCCAAAATACAAAATGACATCCATCTTGCGTAAACCAGCACGCTCCGCATTGCCTCCCTGAATGACCTCATCAACCCATACGCCGCCGCCTCCCGCACGAGATGGCAGATGCAGCATTTGCGCCAGCTCCTCGCTTACTTCCAACATCTTCACTCCAATTCCAGGAGTTCTTGGCGTTTGAGCCTGGCTCGCTTTTGTCGCCCCGACCTGCAGATTGGCATCAAGCGGTGGCCCCACCTCGACCATCAGGTCTTGTTCGGCACCATCACGCCAAATCCGGAGTCGCCGTTTAAGACCTGCATCTTGAGAAGCCAACTGCGCCAGATCGATCGGTTTATATACCGGATAGCCTCCGAAATACAAAATCACATCCATTTGGCGCAAACCAGCACGCTCGGCATTGCCACCCTTGATAACCTCAACAACCAACACCCCACCTTTACCTTCGCGGGGAGGCAGACGCAAAGCTTGCGCCAGTTCATCGCTCACCACTGACATTCTCACGCCGATGCCAGGTGTTTTTGGCGATGGCGTTGCATCGCCCTGTACGCCTTGCGAGGCATTAACTGGTAAATCCTTCTCTACGTTCTGCTTGGCTTTAGCCGGCGAGCTTCCCTTGGTGCTTGGCTTGGCTTTAGCTGATAAATTTCCCTTTGCAGCCTGCTTGGCATCCACTGATGAATTGTCCACCGAACCCTGTTTGATATTCGCAGGATTGGCAGAAGCAGCAATCTGTTGCGCGCGCGGATTCCAAGACACATCAATATAAGTCAGCGTGAAGTCTATTCCACCAAACATACGCCGATGACGATCTCGAGAAACTTGTGCCTTATTCATCGAGTCTTCGGTCACGCAGGATGCTTTTTCCTTGATCCCATAACGCAATAAGACATCGCGCTGGAATTCCGACTGCAAGGCGTCCATTAACTTGCTCTGGGAATTTGAGTCGCCGAATGTACCGCGCTGGAATACCAGCGACGATACAGTGGTGCGGGAATTCACATCCGCAGCATAGCAATAGTGATACATCAGCAAACGTTGGTTAACGGCAATCCCGCCGCCTTCGCCATTACACCCTTTCTCACGTTGAACTTGACGAATTGCATCCACATGCCAGCCATACACCTTGCGCTGAAATGGCTCCGTAGACGGATCCTGCTGCCCTTTTGTCATGGCATCAAGCAAACCGGGAAAATGTGCACAATCGTAGTTGCGATAGGTCGCAGTCGATACGCCCATGCTCTCTGGAGTCGCATTGCTTTCGACCATGTTCTGAATCATAGGAGCGCAGCCAGTCATCAAAGCGACTACAGCAAAAAGGTATACAAGTTTCCATAGCCTCAAAGCGGCCAATAACACATCATTTAAAAACATCATCTAATCTCTCTGTGATGGGAATATTTGGAATTATATGCGCAGCATTGCATCGCTCAGCCACCTTCGCGGGCGGTGCAGAGTCTACACGACTGCAACCAATTGCATATATGTCATCAATAAAATGCATTGATGGTGAGTTACTTCGCCAGCATCGCTAGCAAAGCCCCCTCATCAAGTACTTGCACTCCCAGCTCGCTCGCTTTATCGAGCTTGCTGCCTGCCGCCTCACCTGCAACGACAAAATCGGTTTTTTTCGAGACACTGCCTGCCACCTTGCCGCCTGCGGCTTCGATCAGCGCCTTGGCTTCGTCACGGCTCAGCGTCGGCAAAGTGCCGGTCAGCACCAGCGTTTTGCCGCTCAAAACACCTCGCCCGGCTGCACTGTCGGCGGGAATCAAAACCAGCCATTGCTCGCGCAACTGATCGATTTGCGCCAGCGTAGCCGGATTGGCCGCCAGCCACGCTTGCAATGATTGCGCAATGTCCAGCGGCAGGCCGCAATCTTGCAAACGCCCCAGAGTGAATTCATGCAGCTGACTCAAGCGCTCAAGGCCACCGCACACTTGCGTGGCGCGGGTCAGCGTCAGTTTCGGAATATCGAGCGCAGCCAGTACCGCGGCCAGATTCAGACGTTCACGCAAATCCGGATGCGGCGCGTGTTCGCCTTGCGGCACTACACCTGCAGCGAGCAAAGCGTCAATCACGGTTTCATTGTGCGCTTCGGCAAAAAAGTCGGCGATCGCGACCGCGCCCGTCGCGCCAATATCGGGCAGCAGCCGCAACAAGGCGGCGGGTGCTTGGCGGATGCGATCCAAGGCGCCCAGATAATCGGCCAGCGTTTTGGCCGTCGATTCACCGACATGCCGGATACCGAGCGCGAAAATCAGTCGCGCCAAGGGAGGCTGGCGGCTTGCTTCAATCGCGGCAAGCAGGTTTTCGGCCCATTTCGTTGTCACCTGCCCGGCCTTGACGGTTTCCGGCACCGTGCCATCGCGTTCATCAGCACGGCGCTTCATTTCGAGAAAATCATTCAACGTCAGCCGGTATAAATCAGCCGGATTATGAACAAAGTCCAACTCGACCAGCTCGTCGATATAGCGCTCGCCCAAGCCTTCAATATCCATCATGCGACGGCCGGCAAAATGCTTGAGCGCTTCCTTGCGCTGCGCCGAGCAGAACAGCCCGCCCGTACAGCGCACGCGCGCTTCATCGGGCTCGCGCACCGTTTTTGATTCACAAACAGGGCAAACAGGATACTCAGCCAAAATATCGAATCGATCATTTAATGGTTCACTAAATAAATCGGTAGGGTCTTTGGTTGGTCGGCGTTCCAGCACCACCGAAACGACTTCGGGGATCACATCGCCAGCGCGACGAACGACCACAGTGTCACCAACGCGAACGTCCTTGCGGTCGATTTCATCCTGATTGTGCAGCGTCGCATTGGTCACGGTGACGCCGCCGACAAACACCGGCGCCAGCCGCGCGACCGGCGTCAGCGATCCGGTGCGGCCAACCTGAATGTCGATTGCTTCAACGACGGTAAGCGCTTCCTGCGCCGGGTATTTGTGCGCCACGGCCCAGCGCGGTTCGCGCGTTCTGAAGCCCAGCTCGGCCTGCAGCTCCAGCGAGTTCACTTTGTAGACAACACCGTCGATGTCGAACGGCAGCGTTTCGCGCAGCGCAGCGACTTTGGCGTGAAATTCAGCCAGACCTGCGCCACCGCTCACTACGGCGCGAATATCGCAAACCGGAAAACCAAATTGCTGCAAGGCATCCAGAATACCTGCATGGGTATCGGGCTGCGCATCCCATCCAGCAACCTCGCCAAGCCCATACCCATAGAATGACAACGGGCGTTGCGCGGCGATATTCGGGTCGAGCTGGCGCACGGCACCGGCTGCCGTATTTCGAGGATTGACGAAAGTTTTTTCACCGGCTTTCAACTGGCGCTCGTTCAGCGCGGCAAAATCGTCGCGCCGCATATAGACTTCGCCGCGCACTTCGAGTACGGAGGGAAATCCTGCCGACGCAGAAATCCCCCCTAGCCCCCCTCGTTTGCCCCCTTGGGGGTTGATAAAGGGGGGGATAAGACGCAGCGGAATCTGGCCGATGGTGCGGATATTCTGTGTCACATCTTCGCCGCTCGCACCGTCGCCGCGTGTCGCCGCCTGCACCAGCACGCCGTTTTCATAGCGCAGATTGATCGCCAGGCCATCAAATTTCAGCTCGGCAGCGTATTCGACCGCCGGGTCGGATTCGGATAAAGCCAATTCCTTGCGAACGCTGGCGTCAAAAGCCAACGCACCCTGCTCGCTCACATCGGTTTCGGTACGGATCGACAGCATAGGCACGACATGAGTCACCGGCGCAAACTGCGGCAGCGGCTTGCCGCCGACGCGCAAAGTCGGCGAATCGGCGCTTTGCAGCTCGGGATGAGCGGCTTCGAGCGCTTGCAGCTCGTTAAATAAGCGGTCGTATTCGGCATCGGGAACGGATGGCGCGTCGAGGACGTAATATTCATGCGCGTATTGATTGAGTTTTTCGCGCAAAGCAGCGGCTTGCAGGGCAAAATCGGTCATCAGGTATTCCAGATTCTTTTCACAAATACAAACGCCGCTTCATCGAAGCGGCGCTTTAAATCATAAGTAGTCACGCTAACGGGGTGCGGAGGAATGGGCCGCCGGTAAGGTGCTCCCGCTCCTACGATATTCAAATCAGCTCGACTCAGGCAAACAGGCGCAATGCCGTTGCCGACCCAGGAACAATGCCGCGTTCATCCATACGCTCATACAGCTCGGCCAGCTGGGTGCGAATATTGGCCAGACTTTGCGGATTGAGCGCTTTGCCATTGTCGTCGACCAGCGCGAGCCCGAGCGAATTGGACAGGCTTTGCGCAAAATCGACCAAAGCATCAAACACCGGCAAGCCACCGGGTACGCGCGGAACGTCAAACAGCAACGTCAGCCCTTTGGAAGTCGCCATCAAGGGGGTCTGATCCTGATTGGCCAGCACAAACAGCAACTTGCCCGCAGCATTGCGATACTGGAAAGTGCCGTCGTTGGCGCGCACCATGCCGATCTGTTCGGCGTGCAACCTGACTTTTTCCATCGGAATCGGCCTTGCACCGGCCGGCAGATTCAAGCCGATCAGCACATCGACCGACGCGCAAAATTCATCGAGCGCCTGCGCTGCAGCGAGTTTGGCCGATTTTTGCGGAAACACCACGCTGGCGCCCTGCTCGTCGGCAAATTGTTGTACGCCCATATAAAAGGCGTTCAGTGATTCCTGGCTGATCGGCCCCTGCCGGTCAGCCAGCTGCAAAGCAATCCGGAGCTGCTGATAGCGATTGCGGCTGGTCGTATTGACCACTTCCCATTGCGAGAGCTGGTTCAGGCCGATGATCTGCACGCGCTTGCTGGCCGGGAATGGTGGCAAGTCACTGGCCATAATCGGCTGTTCGGATTCGATTTCGGCAATGAAATCCAGCGTCGAATCAATCAGACTCAGCGCTGGGGTATCCTGGACTTCGTCGGCAATAGGATAGCCTTCGTCTATCTCGTCCAGCTCAGCATTGTCGAGAGCCACATCAGGGGTATAACCTGCAACATCAGGCTGATATTGGGGTTCAGACGCATACGCAAGGTGGTATGAAGGCGGCAAATCAGGAATATCATCCGGCATATCTTCGTCGTAGCGAATCTTGCTAGGCGCATACTGATCTTCGTCGATCTGTGCCACTTCATGGTCTTCACCGGCCGCAGCGCCGACCAGTACCGGTTCAAGCCGTTGCGAATCGCCCTGCCGGACCATATTTTTCGGCGTATTGATCAGCACATCGTCCTGATTGCGCGCAAACGCTTTATTAGCCTGTTTCTTATAGCGATATTCTTGCCACAGATTGTAGGCGTACACCGCGCCAACAAAGCCGCCGGCAATGATGAGAGCCCCCAGTTGCGTGTCGGTCATCGTTTTTCTCTACTCAATTCTTGGATGTGATATGCACAACGGGCGAGCCGTGTTGCGACGCAACAAAACCCGCCAGCGACTAGCATACCAGACTTGCCACTTTCCGTTGCACTCAGGCGGCAGAGCCGGACAAATTTTATGTATTCTGAATGACGATTTTCGGGAATTTACTGCTGAAATCCTGCGCTTTGGCCGCCACTTTCACCGCGACTTTGCGCGCAATGGCTTTGTAAATGGCAGCAATTTCACCATCCGGGTCAGCAACGACACTCGGCTTGCCCGCATCGACATTCAAACGGATCGACAAATCGAGCGGCAACTGCCCGATCAGCTCGGTACCGTATTCGGCGCCCATTTTTTCACCGCCGCCCTGGCCAAAAATCGGCTCGATATGGCCGCAATTACTGCACACATGCATGCTCATGTTTTCAACAATACCTAGAATCGGCACACCGACTTTTTCAAACATTTTTAAGCCCTTGCGCGCATCGAGCAGTGCAATATCTTGCGGTGTTGTCACGATCACCGCGCCGGTCACCGGCACTTTTTGCGACAACGTCAGCTGAATGTCGCCGGTACCCGGCGGCAAGTCGATCACCAGATAATCGAGCTCTCCCCACAGCGTATCGTTCAGCAACTGGGTCAAGGCTTGCGTGACCATTGGGCCGCGCCAGACCATAGGTTGTTCTGGATCGATCAGAAAACCGATCGACATATTCAAGACGCCGTACTTTTCAATCGGTTTGATGTATTTATTGTCGATTGATTCAGGATGCTGATCGGCAACGCCCATCATCATCGGCTGGCTGGGGCCATAAATATCGGCATCAAGCAGGCCGACTTTGGCACCTTCAGCGGCCAGCGCCAGCGCCAGATTGGCCGACGTCGTCGATTTACCGACACCGCCCTTGCCTGAGGCAACGGCGATAATATTTTTGATCCCTTGCTGCAATGGAATGCCACGCGCGACCGAATGCGCAACGATCTGGCTGCTGACGCGAACGGTCACCGATTTGACGCCGTCCACAGCGGCCAGCGCGGTTTCAACTTGTGTCTGGCGAGCCGCAAACTGGCTGCGTGCCGGATAACCGAGCACCAGATCCAGGCTCACGGCACCATCGGCAAACTGCAGATTTTTGATATTTTTGCTGCTCCAATAATCTTTGTCGGTATCCGGGTCAATCAGCGTGGCAAGTACGTATTCGATGCCTTGTTGCATATCACTCACAATGAGGTTTCCTGTGCTATCTGCCGCGGCTTTGCGCCCCAGCAATCGATTAAATAAATTCATGAATTGAAGCCAAGATCAAAATTGCTTGCCGAGCATAAAGTAATACGTCAACAAGCTGTTATCGCCGTAGGCAGCGCCCAGATAGAGCGGCCCCAGATAACTGTCGTAGGCCAGATACGCTGCAGTTGAGAAACGCCAGTCTTTATGCTCGCTGGTATTGAGACGATCAAACGTTCTGGCCGTCTCCAGCGCCACACCCCAGTAGCTGCGCGCCAGCCAGGGCATCGCCTGATAATATTGTGCCGCACCATACACAAAGCGATTGGTCAGCAATTCCTGATAGCGATAACCCGACAGATTCAAAAATCCGCCCAGCCAGCGGGTATCGACGTAAGGCGGCGCAGAGCCCAGCGTTTCCTGGCCGCGCAGGCTGAGCATCAACGTACCATCGCCAACCGGACGAGCCGTTTTCATATCAATGCCAAACCGGCCATAGTCGTCAAAATCCCCATCGCTTTTGAGAGAGGCATAAGCATTGAGGCTGACGTAATCGCCGTGACGCGGAAAGAAATAATTATCGAGCTGATCATAAAGCAGGCTGGCACGCAATCCGAGGTCTTGCGTTGATCCACGGGTGAAAATTTGCGGACCAATGTCTTCCTGCATTTCATACCGGTTCGCGACCGGGCCGAAGCGCAACTCGCCATATTTGGTGACAGTCGAACCAATATCAACACCGGCAGCGCTACGCTGATAGGCATAATTGGAAATCTGATTGCCAGCAAACCACAGCGCCAGCGGTGTTTCCTTGAAATAGAGGTACGGTGCAACAAAGAGCAATCCGTTCAACTGCAGAGGTTGATAAAATTCGGTCTGTACGATTTGTGACGAGCCCAGTTTGAGTATCGTTTTCCATTCAGCGCCCAAGTCATTTACCCAGGTGCGCCGATACATCATGCTGATATTCCACGGTGTCGCGCCCTGCCCGTCGGTGCCAAAGCCGATACCAAAGTTCAGATAATTGGGTCCCCAGGATTTCTCAATTGGCAGCACGGTCAAAGTGTCATTTTCACCCTGACGCAGCAATTCGTAATCGAGCTGGCTAAAATCACCCCGCGCATAAATTTCAGCCAGATTGCCATGAAAACGATCCACATCCAGTACGTCACCCGTTTGGACTTCGAGTGCTTTTTCCAGCACTGCCGGATTGACCAGTTTCGGGTCTTTCACGACCACTTGTCCAATTGGGCGGCTTTGAAGGTGATTTTGCTGGCGAGCCAGATTCCATTGCTCAAATGACGCAGGCGCAATGGCATAGCGTTTCAGTTGCGGCAGCGCCGCCAGCGCAGCCTGCTCGCCCAGAGCAATCAACTCGGTCGACTTTTTAAAATCACTCGAACTTAAGGCGCCCAGTTGCGGCGTAATCAGTACGTCGCGCTCACTCAGGCTTTCGAGCTGCGGCTTAACGTTCTGTACCATCATCAGCCGGGTATATTGATCGGCGACCGACAGCAGACTGCTCAGCTCATCGCGTTTGAGTGGCGCAGAACCGACATCGATGGCGATCACCACATCGGCGCAAGTCTGGCGCGCGACATCGACCGGCACATTGCGAACCAGACCGCCGTCGACCAGAATCTGCTCTTTGGTTACAACCGCCGGAAACAGGCCGGGAACCGACATACTGGCCCGCATTGCCGTCACCAGATCACCATCCTTGAAAACGACCATATCCCCCGTCACCAGATCGGTCGCAATCGCCCGGTAAGGAATGGGTAGCCGGTCAAAATTGGGCGCTGTTCCGGCATAAGTCAGCTCGCGCAGGAAAAACTCGATTTTTTGCGTACTGATCGCTGCGGTCGGCAATTTGACTTGCAGATCATCAGCAAGACCCACTTCAACCGGAATCAAGGCCAGCGCATCATCGGCTTTTTTGCGATATGAATTTACTTTGCGCGGCAATTGGGATGAGAGCAGATCGTCCCAATCGGCGTCTTTGATCCGTTGCGTCATTTCGCCGGTACTGCGCCCGGAGGCATAAGCCGCACCAACCAAGGAGCCGATACTGGTGCCGACAATACAATCGACCGGTATATGATTTTCTTCCAGCACCTTGAGCACACCGATATGGGCAAAGCCACGCGCGCCGCCGCCCCCCAGCACCAGCCCGATGCGCGGACGCGTTTCGCTGGCCGCACTCAGCCCGGTGATCAGCAACAAAGCCAAGGTGACAAATTGACGCGATGAAATCATCTTTCGGCCTATAACAGAAGTTCTAACGGTTTTTCTTATTTACATTGCCTGAAGTGTACCCGAATGCCTTATCTCATTGCACACCGTGGTTGGCACCAGCAAGAGCCCGAGAACACCATTGCCGCTTTTGCTGCGGCACTGGAGTGCGGGTTTGCTGGATGCGAAACTGATGTCAGATTAGACCGTGACGGTGTGGCCATACTGTTTCATGACCGTCTGGCACACAATGGTGTTGCCGTGTCGCAACTGACACAGCGGGAACTGAGCCAGATTCAGCAGTATGAAGTGCCAAGCTTGTTTGACACGCTGATCCAGTTTCCCGATGCCTACTGGAATATCGAGCTCAAATCACCCGATTGCCTCGCCGCCACGCTGGCCGTGCTGCAGGCTTTACCGAGGCTGGAGCACTGCCTGATCAGCTCCTTCCATCACCCGCTGGCTCTGGCTGCGGCGCATCAGACGAATTACGACTGCGCCTTTTTACTGGCACACACGCCGGTTTCGCTCTCGTTTATCGAAAGAGCTCACCTCAATGAAGCCCGGCTAAATCACGTCGTACTCGATTTTGAAATTTGCAACGATGAAATCATTGAGCGTTGCAGCGAGCTGGGAATCAAGGTCTGGGTCTATGGCGCAGCGAATGCAGAAGAATACCTGCAATTAAAGCAATGGCCGCTGCAAGGCATTATCAGCGACCATCCGCACTACCTGGGGCTCGATAAGTAGTAAACCAAAAGTTTTGGCCTGAGCTGAGGCCACCTCGTCCAGCATCGTTACCTCGCCTTGCCGTACTACTTGTACTGCCTGCGGCTTCGGTGCCTTGCTGGAATACTTTTGCACGGTCACTTAGCCGCTGACTTTGGCTCAAACCAGCATCAGTGTTTACCGGTGCTGCCAAACCCGCCATCGCCACGATCCGATTCGGTAAATTCGTCAACCAGATTAAATTGAACCTGCACCACAGGCACAATCACCAGCTGGGCGATCCGCTCGAGCGGCTGAATCGTGAAACTGCTGGCGCTGCGGTTCCAGACCGAAACAAATAGCTGCCCCTGATAATCCGAATCGATCAGACCGACCAGATTGCCGAGCACGATGCCGTGCTTATGCCCCAAGCCGGAGCG
This sequence comes from Chitinibacter sp. S2-10, assembly GCF_046530675.1. Lineage (GTDB taxonomy): Bacteria > Pseudomonadota > Gammaproteobacteria > Burkholderiales > Chitinibacteraceae > Chitinibacter. The sequence continues at coordinate 3,116,053 of NZ_CP172558.1, forward strand.
CGGCAGAATCATTGCTGCCAGCTTCGGGTCTTCCAGATGAATCGCCATTCCGGTTGGCACCAGCGTCGTAGCCCCCGCAGCCAGTTCAAGCGGCGCATCCAGGCAGGCGCGCAAATCGAGTCCGGCGGCGCCCGGCGTTGCATACGCAGGTAAATTGTTTTTCAGTCGGGCATCGAGAATTTTAACGTCCATTACATGTTGAGCCATTTTATTTTCCTAAGGGTATATCTTCGTAAAACTTACTGTACTTGATCTTTATAGAAATACATAGCCAGGGTATTTACTATCTATCAGGTTAATTACTTCACGCTAGGACACAAGCGGGCAATATGCGTGATCAACCGACGTGCAATGTCGATTTTCGGTGCCGATTCAAGCCGCGTCTGGCCGTGATCGTCGAGCAGAATTACTTCATTGTCATCGGCGCCCATCGCGCTTTGCGCCAGATTGGCAACGAGCAAAGGCAGTTGTTTACGCCGGCGCTTGGCCTCGGCAAATTCCAGCAGGTTTTCCGATTCGGCAGCAAATCCGACACAGAACGGTCGATTGGCTCGCGTAGACACGCTGGCGAGAATATCTGGATTGGGCGCCAGTGTGATCGTCAGCTGTTGCGCGCTTTTCTTGATTTTCTGCTCGGATGCATTGAGCACATGGTAATCAGCGACGGCTGCAACGGCGATGAAAATATCGCTCGCAGCCACTTCAGATTCAACAGCGGCATGCATTTGCTGCGCGGATTTGATATCGATCCGGCGGCTACCGATAGGTGTAGGCAATGCGGTTTCGCCCGAAATCAGCACGACTTCTGCGCCGGCTTCATACGCTGCCCGCGCAATCGCATAACCCATTTTGCCGCTGCTGGTATTGGTAATGCCACGCACTGCGTCGATGCGCTCGAAAGTCGGCCCGGCGGTGATCAGCACACGCTGGCCTTTGAGCAGTTTGGGCTGCAAAGCCGCTTCCAGATGCTCGAAAATTTCCTGCGCTTCGAGCATGCGGCCATCGCCCACTTCGCCACACGCCTGCTCGCCATTGCCGGGGCCGAAAATCTGGATGCCATCGGCTTGCAGTTGCGCAATATTGCGCTGGTTCGGCGCGTTTTCCCACATTTGCCGGTTCATCGCCGGTGCTACAAACAACGGACAATCGCGCGCAGCGACCAGTGTCGTCAGCAAATCGTCGCATAGGCCGTTCGCAACCTTGGCGAGTACATCGGCTGATGCAGGGGCAATCAGTACGGCGGCGGCGCCACGCGTCAGATCGATATGCGGCATATTGTTTGGCCGACGCGCATCCCATTGATCGCTGTAAACCAGATTGCCGCTCAAAGCCTGAAAAGTCACCGGGCCAACAAAGTGCGTCGCCGCTTCAGTCATCACGACATGGACGTCATAACCGGCCTTGACGAGTAGCCGAGTCAGTTCGGCCGATTTATACGCCGCAACACCACCGCTAATGCCAAGTACGATTTTTTTCTGCTGACTTGAATTCACAACAGGCGCGCCTCTGCTAGAAAGAATGGTCGTAGTTTACCGAAAAATAACTAGGTTCTGTTGACGTTAGTTTTACACTCGCGCTGGAGCGATTTTTGCGACGAATCAAGGCATTAACTGCGATGCATAGTCATTCTATGTGAACAGTCAATAACGCAGAGTCGTCACAAAAAGCGCCCAGCCCTCCGGGTTTGGCTGTTTTTGGCCTGACACTGCGTTGCAAAACCTTCACATAGAATTGTCTATGCTTCAGGTTTCACGCCTTGTTTCAGGCCAAAACCAGCACAAACGCGATTCGCAAAACTAACGTCAACAAAACCTATATGTCGATTACTGATTGGCCTGCGGACGAGCGTCCGCGCGAAAAATTACTGGCTCAGGGCGCTGGATCATTGTCCGATGCCGAGCTGCTGGCGATTTTTCTGCGCGTCGGCATTGCAGGAAAAAGCGCAGTCGATCTGGCGCGCGAGCTGCTGATTCATTTCGGCTCGCTGCAATCGCTGTTTCAGGCCAATTTAGGTGATTTTGATGCGATCAGCGGCATCGGCGCGGCCAAATACGCGCAAATGCAGGCGGTGCTTGAAATGAGTCGTCGCGCACTGGCCGAACAACTCAAGCAAAAAGCGTCGTTTGCCAATCCGTCTGCGGTGCGTGATTTTTTGCGCCTGCGGCTGCGCGGGATTGCGCACGAAGAATTTCACGCGCTGTATCTGGATAGCGGTTATTGCCTGATTCATGCCGAAGCGCTGTTCAAAGGCACAATCAACGAAACCAGAATCTATCCGCGCGAACTGGCCCGACAAGCGCTGGCGCATAATGCTGCAGCGATTATTGTTGCGCACAATCATCCATCAGGATCAAGCGAGCCATCAAGCGCCGATATTTTGTTAACCCGCCAGTTGCAGCACGGCTTGGAGCTGCTCGAGATCAAACTGCTTGATCATTTCATCGTCGCCGCTCATCAGATCGTTTCGCTGGCCGAGCTGGGACATCTTTAATGCATTGATTTTATGTCGATAAATGACGTACACCCATGATTAAAAGGTGTGCATCATGCGTATCGTCGAATCCAATCTTGCCCTCGCCGCCCAAAGCCAGTTTCAACGCGAGCAAAGTGAAAGTCTGAAAATCACCATCGAGCCAGCGCACCTCGAGCCGCTGCCTGCTGCCGTCGAAATTTCGAGCGCAGCCAGAATCCTTGAGGAGCAGGAAAACATCGTCAATAACGACCCCCGGCTCAGACTGATCAAACAACTGGTCGAGTCTATGATCGGCGGAGAAATCCAGCTAAGGTATATCGATACAGAGCATGCTAAATCTGATCCAGAGCCAGATACCCCTGCGATGCAAGTTATTGAAGGCGGGGTTCGGGTCGAATATCGCTCGCACGAAGCTGAAACCGAACAGCTGCAGTTCAGCGCCAGTGGCACGATCCGAACTGCCGACGGCCGCAGCATCAGCTTTAGCAGCGAGCTGGCACTGAGTCGCAGTTTCAGCCAGACCACCACGCTCGATATCGCCAGCGGCAGTCTGGCACGCCCCAGAAAAGATCCCTTGGTCATCAATTACGCTGCGGCCAGCGCCACTTTGTCCGATCAGACTTTCCGCTTTGATCTGGATGCGGATGGTGATCCAGAAACGGTTCACCGGCTTAACACTGGCAGCGCCTATCTGGCACTCGATCTGAATCATGATGGCAAAATCAATCATGGCAAGGAATTGTTCGGCACTCAAAGCGGGAATGGCTTTGCCGACTTGCAGCAATATGATGACGACCGGAACGGCTGGATTGATAGCGGCGATGCCATTTTTGGCCAATTGAAATTGTGGTTGAACGACGAAAGCGAATCCGGTCAGCTCAAATCGCTCACCGAAATGAAAATTGGTGCACTCTATCTGGCTGATGCCCGCGCCGATTTTGCCTTGAACAACGCCCAGAACCAGAACTACGGCTTGCTTCGCAGCACCGGGCTTTACCTCAGCGACGAGGGCAACACCGGCACGATGCAACAATTAGACCTGAGCATCTGAATTTTCAGCGAAATTCCAGACAATATACGGGATTACCCTAGTATCTTGAGTGAATTCAAGCCTGCATCATTTGTATAGATACAGCCTCGTCAATTTTGCTCTGGAACAGTCACTATGAAAATTACGTCCTACACCCTGATTGCTGCCGCCATTCTCGGCCTTGCAGCGTGCAAACAGCAAACGCCGGTCGACACCGACCAAGCCAGCGCGCCGACTGAAACAAGCGCCGGTAGCAGCGATACGATCAAAATCGGCCTGGCAGCACCTTTGACCGGCAATATTGCTCACCTGGGTAAAGACGTCGAATACGGCGCACAAATGGCGATTGAAGAAATCAATGCCGAAGGTGGACTGGATCTGGGCGGCAGCAAAAAGAAAGTTGAACTGGTCGCCGAAGATGATCAGGCCGATCCGAAAAATGCCACCAATGTCGCGCAACGTTTCGTTGATCAAAAAATTGCTGGCGTGATTGGTCATCTGACTTCGGGCACCAGCATTCCGGCTTCAAAAATCTATTCTGACGCGGGGATTGCCCAGATTTCTCCTTCAGCCACCGCCTTGGCGTATACCGCACAAGGTTATAAAACCACTTTCCGTCTGACTGCCAACGATGGTCAGCAAGGTCAAGCACTGGGCCAATATGCGGTCAACACGCTCAAGGTAAAGAAAGTGGCCATTGTTGACGACCGCACCGCCTACGGTCAGGGTCTGGCCGATGAATTTGAAAAAGCCGTCAAAGCGGCCGGGGCAGAAATCGTTAAACGCGAATTTACGACCAATCAGGAAACCGACTTCAATGCGATTCTGACCAGCATCAAAGGCGCCAAGCCTGAGCTGATTTTCTTCGGCGGCATGGACGCTCAATCAGCGCCTTTTAAAAAGCAAACTAAAAAATTGGGACTGACTGCCATCGTGATGGGCGCCGATGGCACCAAATCTCCCGAATTCCTCAAACTGGCCGGAGCCGATGCAGAAGGCACTTACGGCTCAACCGCGGGTCAATCTATTGATCAGTTGCCAAGCGGTAAAGAGTTTAACGAAAAATTCAAAACCAAATACGGTGTCGATGTTCAGGTCTATGCGCCATACAGCTATGACGCAGCCAAGGTTCTGCTGGCCGCAATGAAGCAGGCTGGTTCAAGCGATCCGGCGAAATATCTGCCAGTATTGAGCAAAATCGAACACCAAGGGCTGACTGGATCGATTGCATTTGACGAGAAAGGCGACGTTAAAAATGCGGCAGTTGGTATTTATGTCGTGAAAAATGGCAAATGGGAACTGGCAGAAATGGTTGGCGGCGCAAAATAAGCGCTCCGCATCATTCATCAAGCAAAGGGAGCCAATGGCTCCCTTTTTCATTTCAGACCGGCTGAATGTCGCGAAATACAAACACTCTTCATCGGCCATCAAGACCGGGCAAGGCACTTGCTCGCACCAACTGCATTGTCTTTGCTGCACAGCAACAATCCAGCTTGCACGTGCCTTGGACGTGCGCCGGGCGTCATCATCAAACTGTTACCATCAAAAACTATTAAAACTGTTGCGATGCAACTACAGGATATTCCTTATTCAACAGAGCGCATTGCAGCGTTGATATTTGTCGCTTCTAATGAGTTCAGCCATTTCGGCAGACCATTAGTTCAAACAGAACAACAGTCTCACCAAACCACTCTCTTGGGGAATCTCGAATGACTATCGCTCGTTACAGCCTGATTACTGCAGCCATTTTGGCGATGACCGCTTGCGGTCAACAGGAACCCGCCGCCACTACCGAACAAGCCAGTGCTGCTTCTGCAGCAGCAGTTGACGCCGCTCCTGCCGGTGATGTCATCAAAATCGGCCATGCAGGTCCGCTGACCGGCAATATCGCCCACCTCGGGAAAGACAACGAAAATGGTGTCAAAATGGCCATTGACGAAATCAACGAAGCCGGTGGTGTTGATATCGCTGGCAAAAAAATGAAACTGGAAATGATTTCGGAAGACGACCAGGCCGATCCGAAAACGGCAACGACCGTAGCACAGCGCTTTGTCGATCAGAAAGTCGCCGGCGTGATTGGTCATTTGAACTCTGGCACGACAATCCCCGCGTCAAAAATTTACTCTGATGCCGGTCTTGCGCAGATTTCCCCATCAGCCACTGCCGTTGCCTACACCGCACAAGGCTTTAAAACCGCTTTCCGCGTAATGGCCAACGACGCACAGCAAGGTAAGGTACTGGGCGAATACGCCGTGAAACTGGGCGCGAAAAAAGTGGCGATCATTGACGACCGCACCGCTTATGGCCAGGGTCTGGCTGATGAATTTGAAAAGGCAGCGAAAGCCGCTGGCGCCGAGATCGTTCGTCGCGAATTTACGACCAATCAGGAAACCGACTTCAACGCGATTCTGACGACCATCAAAGGCAGCAAACCTGATCTGATTTTCTACGGTGGCATGGATGCACAAGGCGCACCATTGAAAAAGCAAGCTAAGAAACTGGGCATCAACGCCAAAGTCATGGGTGGCGACGGTACCCAAACACCAGAATTCATCAAACTGGCTGGCACCGATGCTGAGGGCATGATTGCTTCGATTCCGGGCGTACCAACCGAGCAAATGCCGGGCGGCAAAGCTTTTGTTGAGAAATTCAAAGCCAAATTCAATACCGACGTTCAGCTTTATGCACCATTCTGTTATGACGCGGTAAAAGTCATGGTTGCAGCGATGCAAAAAGCAGGTTCAAGCGATCCAGCCAAATACCTGCCTGAGCTGGCCAAAACCGAATACAGCGGCGCGACCGGCAATATCTCTTTTGACGAAAAAGGCGATATCAAAAACGGCGCGGTGACTGTCTATACGGTCAAAGGCGGCAAATGGGAAGTACTGGAAGTCGTTGGCGGTAAATAAGCCAGCATCTTCATCCGGATGATTTGATCCGATAAAAAGGAGGCGCTGGCCTCCTTTTTCTTTAAATGGTTAATTTATGAGCTTTGATTCAGCCATCCGAAAATACTCACCATTTATCGGCTGTATTAGCCTAGTCTTTATTGCTCATCAGCGGCAGGCCTTGATGTTGGCCTGGTTTATTCTGCCATTTTTAGTAATTGCTTATTTCATTGAGTTGGTCAAATGCATCAGTGGCCACACACAGTGGCAAGAAATACGGCTTAAATTGTTTTGCTGGATTGTGGGCTACGCGCTCGTTATCGGCATTCACGAATACCGCGCACAACAAGACAGAATGCAGGCAGAGCAAGTTATTGTGAAGATCCAAACCTACAAAGCCATACATCATCACTATCCCAGGACTCTGGAAGAACTTGCTTTCTCTAATTCCATATCACCAATTAAGATAAGGTTTTTCTTTCTGAAAAATAGGCCGATGCTCAGCTATCTCGACTCAAAACATCTATACGCATTGCACATCTATGACTTTGAAGTGGACACGTGGAAATACGTTATCCCATAAAAAAACGCCATCTCAAAGATAGCGTTTTTTTATGTCCTGAATCCTGCGTATTATTTTTTCAGCTCAGATTCTTCGTTGCGTTTGCGCTCATCAAGATTGATGGGCTCTTTATCCCACAACAGCGCACGGCCTTCGATCTGGCCTTTGGCGACTTCCGGATTTTCCTGCAGGAATTTTTCCATGAATTTGGTGTAATCCGATACGTAATTGCGATCAATCATTTCAGCAACCTCAAAATTAGAAATTCCGCCTATTATATGCGAATGCTAGGGTATCGTGGACGATCAAATACATCACCATGTATTGCCTGAAAGCCCTTATCCAAATTGGTCCATCAGCCAATACCCCCTACCATAAAATCAACCTTCCATCGCTTCACGCAAAACTTCGATAAAGCGCGCATTTTCTTCTGGCAAACCAATCGACACGCGCAAGCTGTTCACCATGCCATAGCCAGCCAGCGGGCGCACAATGACGCCGCGCTCAAGCATGAACTGGTTGAGCAGTTTGGCGTCACCACAATGGAAAGTGACAAAGTTGCCATAGCTTTCGATAAAACTCAGCCCCAGTTGCTGCAAGGCTTCGGTGATCTGTTGCATTCCGGCGGCATTGACTTCGACCGACTTTTTCAGAAAGTCCAGATCATCCAGCGCCGCGCAGGCCGCCGCTTGCGCCAAACTATTGGCATTAAACGGCTGGCGAATGCGATTGAGAATATCGGCCACTTCCGCACTCGCCAATGCAAAACCGACACGCAGACCGGCTAGGCCATAAGCCTTGCTGAAAGTACGAACAACGATCAGATTGGGAAACTGTTTCAGCCAGCCGATTGAATCGCTGCGTTTTTCGCGCGGCAAAAATTCGGTATACGCTTCATCCAGTACGACCAGTACGTTTTTGGGGCACAGCTCGAGAAACTCGATCAGATCACCCGGGCGCGCCAAAGTGCCGGTCGGATTATTCGGGTTGGCAATCCAGACCACTTTGGTGTCCGAACGAATCGCCGCGCGCATTGCATCAAGATCATGACCGTAATCGATCGCTTTAACGCAAATATTCGTAGCGCCAACTGCTTGCGTCGCCAGCGGGTACACCGCAAAAGCATATTCGGAAAACACCGCCGAATCACCTTGCTGCAAAAAGGCATGAGCGATCATTTCCAGAATGTCGTTCGAGCCGTTGCCCAACACGATCTGATCCAGATTCACGCCAAATTTGGCGGCAATTTTGGCCTTGAGCTCAAAACCGTTGCCATCCGGATAACGCGCCAGCTCGGCCAGTTCGCGCTCGATTGCAGCGCGCGCCAGCTCGCCCATTCCTAATGGGTTTTCATTGGAAGCCAGTTTAACAATCGTGGCCGGATCAAGCCCCATTTCACGGGCCAGTTCGGAAACCGGTTTGCCCGGTTGATAAGGGGCAATCGCGCGGATGTAATCAGGAGCAAGGGATGCAAGAGACATGGAAATCCTCAATCAGAAAAACGTTCAGACTTGGCGCTCAGGTTTTCCACCATTCGCCAGCGTGCTGACTTGGCGTGGCCTGCAGCAAATCAAGTAAAGCGAGCGATTCATTGGCCATCAATAATTTGCCCGCATCGCGCTCGGAAACAAAGCCTTCATTGACCGCATGAGCGACCATAGTGCGCAGCGGAACAAAGTAATCGTTGGTATTGAGCAGGCCAATCGGTTTGGCGTGCAGACCAATCTGGCTCCAGGTCAGGATTTCGAACAACTCGTCAAAAGTTCCAAACCCGCCGGGCATGGCGATAAAACCATCGGTCAATTCAGCCATCCGCGCTTTGCGCGTATGCATCGAATCGACCACTTCCAGCGTCGTACACGCGCCGTAACCGAGTTCGCGCTCGACCATAAACTCCGGAATCACGCCAATCACTTCACCACCGGCTTGCAGCGCCGCTTCGGCCACTGCGCCCATCAAACCCACATGACCACCGCCATACACCAAAGTCATCCCGCGCGCGGCGATCTCTTTGCCCAAGGTTTGCGCAGCTTCACGATAAATTTCACGCGCGCCCATCCGGGCACCACAAAATACGGTTACGGCTTTCATAGGCTTCCTTTTTCAGATTTTTAGAGCACTTAGTTTGTGCATGCTCTTGGAAAACGTAGCGAGAGACACGAGAACAAGGCAAAAAATGACGAAAAACCGGAATGTACACAGAGTACATGAGGATTTTGAGCCATTTTTAAACGTAGTTATCGTGCCTCGCAGTAGTTTTCCACCGTCAGATGACAGCTTGAGGATAGGAGCCGAGTACCTTGACGAAGGCAGCCACCTGTTGCAATTCTGCCAAAGCCGCCTGCATATTTTGGTCGTCGATATACGCCTCGACGTCGGCAAAGAAAACATATTCCCACAAGCCTGTCCGGCTTGGGCGCGACTCGAATTTACTCATCGACACGCCATGCCGCGCCAGCGGTTCAGCAACCGAATGCAGGGCGCCAGCGCGATTGGGCGCAGAAATGACCAGCGAGGTTTTATCCTTGCCCGAACGCGCCGAAGATTGCTGTCCAAGCACCAGAAAGCGCGTGGTGTTATTGGGCTCGTCTTCGATATTTTGCGCGAGTTTATTAAGTACGTATTTTTCGGCCGCTGCATCACCAGCAATTGCCGCACAGCTTGGATCAAGGCTGGCCATCCGCGCAGCCTCGGCATTACTCGACACCGAAATGCGTTCAACGTGCGCTGGCAGGTTTTGATTGAGCCATTCATGACATTGCGCCAGCGCTTGCGCGTGAGCATAAACGCGCTCAATACCGGCGATGCTGTCAGTGGCACGCAGCAAATGATGATGAATCCGCAACACCACTTCGCCGCAGATTTTCAGCGAACTGCCGACCATCAAGTCCAAAGTGCGCCCTACTGCGCCTTCGGTTGAGTTTTCTACCGGCGCAACAGCATAATCCGCGCTGCCCGCTTCAACGACACGAAACACTTCATCAATCGATGCGCAAGGCAAGGTGTTGGCTGCATGACCAAAATGCTTGATCGCCGCAGCTTGCGTAAACGTACCTTCCGGCCCGAGATACGCGATGGTCAATGGTTTTTCGAGCGCCAGACACGCCGACATGATTTCACGGAACAAACGCGCGACTGCTTCACCCGACAGCGGGCCTTGGTTGATCTCTTTAATCCGCATCAGCACTTGCGCTTCGCGCTCGGGTCGATACACCACGCCACTGCCTTTAATCACGCCAATCTGGTGCGCGTGCCGGGCCCGCTCGTTGATCAGTTGCAGAATTTGCGCATCAAGCGCATCAATCGCGTCACGGTGCTGTTTCAATAATTGTTCGTCAGACATCCGCTTTTACTCAACTCAATGTTTACCCGGATCAAATTTTGCTGCATCCAGAATCGACCACAAATGGATAATCCAGCCCATGAAAATCCACCACAAAGCACCAGCCAGCACAAACATCAGCGCGGCTTTGAGCAAGCGACCTTGCAGCAGTTGCCCCAAGCCCGGAATAAAGAAACTGCACAGTGCAGCAATCACATTGCCGCCAGAACCTTGTCCAGCCATGGTCGATCCCTTATTTTAATTAGCCGTGTTGTTGCGCAAACTCAGCCATATACGCCGCCAAGGCCTGGCAACCCGCCAACGGCATCGCGTTATAAATCGATGCGCGCATCCCGCCCACTGAGCGGTGGCCTTTCAGTTGCAATAAATGACGCTCTTCGGCACCCGCGAGGAATTTGGCATCCAATTGGCTGTCGGCCAAAGTGAATGGAATATTCATCCGTGAGCGATCCGCCAAGGCGGTTGGGCAATGGTAGAAACCTTTCGATGCATCAATCGCCGCGTAGAGCACATTAGCTTTCTCGATATTTTTCGCTTCCATCGCCGCCAAACCACCTTGCGCCAGCACATGCTTGTAAACCAGCCCCGCGACATAAATCCCAAACGATGGCGGCGTGTTGTACATCGAGCCGTTATCAGCAAAGGTTTTGTAGTTCAACATCGTGGGTGTCTCGCTGCGCGCCTTACCCAGCAAGTCCTCGCGCACGATACTCACTGCCACACCTGATGGCCCCATGTTTTTCTGCGCGCCGGCATAAATCATGCCGAACTGGCTAACATCGACTGGGCGCGACAAAATATTCGACGACATATCGCAAATCAGCGGCACGCCGTTCGATTTGGGGGTGAAGTTAAATTCAACGCCACCAATCGTTTCATTGCTGCAATAGTGCAAAAATGCGGCGTCTTTACTGCGTTGCCAAGTTGCTTCGTCCGGTACATAGCTAAAATTTTTGTCTTCACTGCTCGCCGCGATATTGACCTTGGCGTAACGGTTAACTTCTTTGATCGCCACTTTTGACCAATGACCGGTATTGACGAAATCGACGGTGCTATCGGCGCTGGCAAAGTTAAACGGCAACATCGCAAATTGCAGATGCGCCCCGCCTTGCAGGAACAACACTTTGTAATTGGCAGGAATGGCCAGCAAAGTGCGCAAATCAGCTTCTGCCTCGGCCAGAATCTGGCCAAACTCTGGGCCGCGATGGCTCATTTCCATCACGCTCATGCCCGAGCCATGCCAATCGAGCAATTCAGCCTGCACTTGGCGTAATACTTCGGGCGGCAAAACGGCGGGGCCAGAGGAGAAATTAAATACTTGGGTCATTTGCCTATCTCTACACATTCATTACGACACGATGGCCATCAGCCTTCGTGAATTAACACGATCAATCCTAGCTGCAGCCCTGAACGCAATACGCACACCATACACACCGCAGGTATAGGGCCAAAACTATCGTGGAAAGAGTATTGCAGGGCAATACCCCGCAAAACTCACATTAACAGCATGGGTTTATTCGCTGGTGCTTTCGCCAGAAGCTTCAGCCTGACCTTCGATTTGGCCTTCAACATCTTCAGCGTCGTCTTCCGGTTCGCAGACTTTTTCCAGACCCGACAATTGCTCGCCATCATCCAGATTAATCAGGCGCACGCCTTGTGCCGAGCGTCCTGTTTCGCGAATTTGCGCGACCTTGGTGCGAATCAGCACACCACCAGTGGTAATCAGCATCACGTCGTCGCTTTCTTCAACCAGGCTCGCCGCAACCAGTTTCAAGCCAGTCTTGTCGGTCAAGTCCATCGCGATCACACCTTGTGTGCCGCGACCTGAGAGGCGGAAATCGCCCACTGGCGTGCGTTTGCCGTAGCCGCCATTGCTGGCAGTCAGCACCATCTGGGTATCCGAGTTAGCGACGAGCAGCGAGATCACCTTCTGATCTTCACCGAGCTTCATACCACGTACGCCTTTCGAGTTACGGCCCATTGGGCGCACTTTACTTTGGCTAAAGCGTACCGATTTACCCGCATCGGAGAACAGCATGACTTGATCATCATCGATGCCAACCGCATCGCCAGTATCTTCCGCGCTCTCATCATCGATGATGACATCTTCATCGGCAGCGTCATCTTCAATCACTGCACCACCCGCGCCGCGAGTTAATGCCACACCAACCAGATAATTACCTTCATCCAAATTGATCGCGATAATGCCGCGCTTCATCGGGCGAGAGAAATCGGTCAATGGGGTTTTCTTCACCGTACCATCGGCGGTCGCCATAAAGACGTATTTGTCTTCGCTAAAGTCCTTGATCGGCAAGATCGCATTGATCTTCTCGCCCTCTTCCAGCGGCAAGAGATTAATAATCGGCTTGCCACGGCTAGTACGACCGCCTTGCGGCAACTCGTAGACTTTGAGCCAGTACACGCGACCACGCGAGCTAAAGCACAGGATGTAATCGTGCGTATTGGCGATAAACAGACTATCGATAAAGTCATCGTCTTTCGTCGCCGCAGCTTGTTTACCGCGCCCGCCGCGTTTTTGCGCGCGATATTCTTCCACCGGCGTGGTTTTCATATAGCCGCCATGCGTCAGCGTCACGACCATATCTTGCGGTGTAATCAGATCTTCCAGACAAATATCTTCGCCATGCGCAACGATTTCAGAGCGACGCACATCACCGTAGTTGGCTTTTACTTCGCTCAATTCATTGTGAATAATTTCGGTCACACGCTCGGCACGCGCCAGGATATCGAGCAAGTCGAGGATTTTATCCATGACTTCTTTGTATTCGCCGACGATCTTGTCTTGCTCCAGACCCGTGAGGCGCTGCAAACGCATTTGCAAGATTTCTTGCGCTTGCACATCAGACAAGCGATAGCCAGTACCCGTCAGGCCAAACTCTTCACCAAGGCCATCCGGGCGCGACGCATTGATATCGGTGCGCGACAGCATGTCTTCGACCAGCTCAGAGCGCCATTCGCGACTCATCAGCGCAACTTTGGCTTCTGGCGGCGTAGCGGCCGCTTTAATTAGCGCGATCATCTCGTCGACGTTCGACAAGGCAACTGCCAAGCCTTCCAATACATGACCGCGCTCGCGCGCTTTGCGCAATTCGAACACGGTACGACGTGTCACGACTTCGCGGCGGTGCTTGAGGAAGCATTCAAGGACTTGTTTCAGATTCAGCAAGCGCGGCTGGCCATCGACCAGCGCGACCATATTGATACCGAAACTGTCCTGCAATTGGGTATGTTTAAACAGATTGTTCAGCACAACGTCGGTCATTTCACCGCGTTTGAGCTCAATCACCACGCGCATGCCGGATTTATCCGATTCGTCGCGTAAATCGGAAATACCTTCGAGTGTTTTTTCACGCACCAGCTCGGCAATACGCTCAAGCAGGCGTGCTTTATTGACCTGATATGGCAATTCATCGACGATAATCGCCTGACGATCACCATTTTTACCACACTCTTCAATATGGGTACGCGAGCGCATCACGACGCGACCGCGGCCGGTGCGATAGCCTTCACGCACGCCATGCACACCGTAAATAATACCGGCAGTTGGAAAATCAGGCGCAGGCATAATGTCGATCAACTCGTCAATCGTCATTTCCGGATTAGCAAGCAGCGCCAAAGCGGCATCAATCACTTCAGTAATATTATGCGGCGGAATATTGGTCGCCATCCCGACTGCAATACCTGACGAGCCATTAATTAATAGATTCGGAATCCGCGTTGGCAGAACGGTTGGCTCGAGCTCTTTCTCGTCGTAGTTCGGCGTGAAATCAACAGTTTCTTTGTCAATGTCGGCGAGTAACTCGCTAGATACTTTTTCCAAGCGACACTCGGTATATCGGTAGGCCGCAGCGCGGTCGCCGTCGATCGAACCGAAGTTGCCCTGCCCGTCGATCAGTGTGTAGCGCAAGGAAAAGTCCTGCGCCATCCGCACCAAAGCTTCGTACGCCGCAGAATCGCCATGAGGGTGGTATTTACCCAACACATCACCGATCACGCGAGCACACTTCACATACGGGCGATTCCAAACATTACTGCTTTCGTGCATCGCAAACAGAATACGACGATGCACGGGTTTTAAACCGTCTCGCACATCAGGTAGCGCACGACCCACAATCACGCTCATTGCGTAATCGAGGTAGGAATGCCGCATTTCCTCTTCAAGGCTAACGGGAATGGTTTCTTTGGCAAAACTGAATTGTTCGGACATGCGTTTGGCGTTTTCTTTAAGTTTGTATCAGACTGTCGAGTCGCGTCGGCCCCAGGAGCCAAGCGCTATCGCATACAATCCAAAAATGGATGGACGAAATACCACTTAGAGCAGCTCGCGATTCTAACACAGCCCCCCCGCCCAACCAATGCCAGCACATCACGTAAGCAAAAGTGAATTTAATTTACAGAAATTAAGTTGCCGTTCTTGCACGATTCCCCTTAAAATGTTCCTGACATGCCCCATACCCAATTGTTCAAGGCTATTTACGGCAATAAGGCTGATTCTTCAGATTGAATATTCAAACTTTTGCTGCTAGATTCCAGATTAAGCAATCTATATTGCCAATGCAGGCAGTGGATTCGGGTAGAACAAGTTTTATAAATTGAAGCTTTAATTAACGGAGAACCATTTGTATGATCAAGCAATCTATTACTTCTCTCGCGCTTGTTGCGGCTTTTGCTTCTGTTGGCGCATCTGCTGCAACTGATGCTTACGTGACCAACGGCACTAATGTTTCTGCCGAAAACCCTGAAGGTGTTGTTAAAAATGGCCTTGGTGAATGCTGGCAAACTGGCTCTTGGACGGCAGAAAAAGCCAAGACAATCAAAGGTTGCCCAGGTTATGTAGCACCAGTAGTTGCCGCTCCTGCACCAGCTCCTGTAGTTGCTGCAGCTCCAGTAGCCACGAAAAAACAATTTACATTGAAATCTGACGCACTGTTCGACTTCAATAAAGCAACTCTGAAACCAGCTGGCAAAGACGCTCTGGACGCTCTGGTTGTTGAAGTTAAAAAACTGGATCCAAAAGAAGGCTCTGCTCTGATCGTTGGTTACACTGACCGTATTGGTTCAGAAAAATACAATCAGGCACTGTCTGAGCGTCGCGCGAACACTGTTCGTGAATACCTGATTGCTCAAGGCGCACCTGCTGACTTGCTGAAAGCTGAAGGTCGTGGCGAAGCCAATCCAGTGACTGGCGACACTTGCAACAACATCAAAGACTCTAAGAAAACTCGCGCTCAATTGGTTGAGTGCCTGGCACCTGATCGTCGCGTTGAAGTTGAAGTAACTGGTGTTACCGTAGAAATGAAATAACATTGGCAGACAAAAAAAAGCCCCGCTAGCGGGGCTTTTTTTATTACATGTTTTTAAAAAGGTTGAGCTGCGATGCAACATAAAAAAATTTGTCACATCCTTTCATTGCTGACTGTATGGCTGTTATTACTTACATCACCAGCGGCACATGCCGACTCAATCGCAGACCTGCAGAAATACCTCAAGGAAACCAAGACCTTAAGCGCCAGTTTCAATCAAACAGTCAAAAAAAAATCAGGTAAACCCGAGCAGTCGAGCGGACAATTTCAGCTATTACGTCCCGGTAAATTCAAGTGGATTTATGTCCACCCTTACAATCAGGACATTATCAGCAATGGCCAACAGATCTGGCTTTACGATCACGATCTAGCCCAAGTCACAATCAAAGCCGCCAACAACGCATTAGAGAGCAGTCCGGCTGCCATTTTAAGTGGTGAAAACAACCTCAATCAGCGTTTTGAGCTGCAATCCCTACCTGAAAAAAATGGCATAAAGTGGGTTGCTCTGACCCCAAAGTCCAAGGACACCAGCTTTTCACAAATCAGAATCGGTTTAATCAACGGCGCTTTAGATCGGATGGAACTGGACGATCATTTCAACCAAACCACAATCATCAATCTGAGTAAAATTCAGCGCAACCAGGCCATTGCACCACAAACCTTCAATTTCACGCCACCTGCCGGGGTCGATATCATTCGTGAATGATTTATTTGAAACAACCAAGCATGAGCCACTCGCCGAACGTCTGCGCCCCAAGCGCGCTAAAGATGTTGTCGGGCAGCAACATTTACTCGGCTCGGGAAAACCACTGGCACTCGCACTGGCCAGCGGACAAGCTCATTCGATGATTTTATGGGGACCGCCCGGTGTTGGAAAAACGACACTGGCTCGATTGCTGGCACGGGAATTTACGGCCGAACTGATCGCCCTATCTGCCGTATTTTCCGGCGTCAAAGACATCCGTTCGGCGATGGAGCTGGCTGAACAATATCAAGCACTAGGCAAACGAACGATTTTGTTTGTCGATGAAGTCCACCGTTTCAACAAAGCCCAGCAAGATGCTTTTCTACCTTATGTTGAATCTGGGCTGGTGACCTTTATTGGTGCAACTACTGAAAACCCGTCGTTTGAAGTTAATTCGGCACTACTGTCTCGCGCACAAGTTTATGTTTTGCACGCCTTGAATGACAAGGATCTGAACGAGCTTGTTAACCGCGCTTTAGCCACAATGGATAGCGCGATCGAAATTAGTAGCGATGCTAGGCAAGCACTGTGCAATATGGCCGACGGTGATGGCCGACGCCTACTCAATCTGGTCGAGCAATTACAGCAAGCGGCACACGTTTCGCAAATCTCGCACATCAACGCCGAGTTTCTAGCCAATACCTTGAGCAATAATGCCCGGCGTTTTGATAAAGGCGGCGACCAGTTTTATGACCAAATTTCTGCTCTTCACAAATCCGTACGCGGCTCGAATCCGGATGCTGCTCTGTACTGGCTGATGCGAATGCTTGACGGTGGCATCGATGCCAACTATCTCTCACGTCGGCTAGTGAGAATGGCCTGGGAAGACATTGGTCTGGCGGATCCGCGCGCACTACAAATTGCGAATGATGCCGCAACGACTTTCGAGCGGCTCGGCTCTCCGGAAGGCGAACTCGCTCTTGCACAAGCAGCGATTTATCTGGCTATCGCACCAAAGTCCAACGCAGGTTATATGGCCTACAAAGCAGCAAAAGCACTGGTAAGTGGCGATAAATCACGTGAAGTGCCGATCCATCTGCGCAATGCACCGACCAAGCTAATGAGCCAGCTCGGCCACGGCAGCGAATATCGTTATGCACATGACGAACCCGAAGGCTACGCAGCGGGAGAAAATTACTTTCCCGCAGGCTTGGAAGGCACACAGTTTTATCAGCCCGTACCACGCGGACTGGAGAGCAAAATTGCGGAAAAATTACGCCATTTGAAAATGCTTGATGAGTTATGGCACAAAAAAAATGGCTAGATACACCCACATGTATCTTCATGCAAAGCAAGCTCAAACTAAGCCACAGAGCTATACCCATACTCTTGTATAAATCCTCCTTCATAACAGCAAGGCACTACGAATGTAGCAGTGCCTTGGTGTAAAATCGCCCTATCCTACTTTATTTCTACAGACCCATTCTCAATGCTTGATATTCAATTACTCCGTACCGATCTGGCTGCCGTTGCCAGCCGTCTGGCCAGCCGCAAATTCGACCTCGACACCGCCGCATTCCAGGCCATGGAAGACGAGCGCAAGGTGTTGCAAACCCGCATGCAAGACCTGCAAGCCAAGCGCAATAGCACGTCCAAGCAGATCGGCGCGGCCAAAGCCAAAGGCGAAGACGTCAGCGCGATCATGGCTGAAGTAGCCAATCTGGGTGATGAGCTCAAAGCGGCCGAAACCGCTTTTGCCGAGCTGGCCGATAAACTTAACGCCCTGCTGCAAACCATTCCCAATCTGCCTGCCGATGAAGTACCTACCGGCAGCGATGAAAGCGGCAATCTGGAGGTGGCGCGCTGGGGCACGCCGAAAACCTTTGATTTTGAGATCAAGGATCACGTCGATCTGGGCGAGCCACTGGGTCTGGATTTCACCACCGGCACCAAACTGTCTGGCAGCCGCTTTACCGCCCTGCGCGGCCCGATTGCCCGCCTGCATCGTGCGCTGGCGCAATTTATGCTCAACACCCACACGCTGGAGCATGGCTACGAAGAAGTGTATGTACCATATCTGGTCAATAGCGCGTCGATGATGGGCACGGGCCAGCTGCCCAAATTTGAAGAAGACCTGTTCAAAGTGCCGCGCGCGGATGCCGAGCCTTTGTATCTGATTCCGACTGCTGAAGTGCCGGTAACCAACTTTGTGCGCGATGAAATCGTCAAAGCCGATTCATTGCCGCAAAAATATGTGGCGCATACGCCGTGTTTTCGTTCTGAAGCGGGCTCGTATGGTCGTGATGTGCGCGGCATGATCCGCCAGCATCAGTTTGATAAAGTCGAGCTGGTGCAGATTGTTCATCCGGAAAAATCAGCCGAGGCGCTGGAAGAGCTGGTTGGCCACGCCGAGAAAATCCTGCAATTGCTCGAATTACCTTACCGCAAAATGCTGCTCTGCACTGGCGACATGGGCTTTGGCAGCACCAAAACCTACGATCTGGAAGTCTGGCTGCCAGCGCAAAACACTTACCGCGAAATTTCCAGCTGCTCAAGCATGGGTGCGTTCCAGGCGCGTCGCATGCAGGCGCGCTTTAAGAATGAAGCCGGCAAAAACGAGCTGGTACACACGCTCAACGGCTCAGGTCTGGCAGTTGGCCGCACCTTGGTTGCGGTGCTGGAGAACTATCAAAACGCCGACGGCAGCATTACAGTGCCTGCGGTGCTACGCCCTTATCTTGGCGGCCAAGAGACTTTAAGCGTTTAAAGTTTTGTTGTGCCCACCCTGCAAAGCGCACCAATCGGTGCGCTTTTTTTGCGCCAAAAGTAAGACTGGTTTAGGCTGTGCTTAACCCATTCGGAAAAACGCCGATGACCAACACGACTTTGTGGCTGATTGCGGGCGCAACCTTAATCGCCCTTGAACTATTTACCACCACCTTCTACCTACTGGCGATTGCGGCTGGTTTTTTCGCCGCAGCCGCCGCCAGCGCCCTCACCTTGGGCAGTGCAGCTCAACTGCTGATTGCCAGTATCGTCAGCCTGATTGCTGGTCTTGCGATCAAAAAATGGAAGAAAGGCCGTGCGTCCACCAAAGCCATGCCCAGTGACGACATCGGCAAAATTGTGCAAATCGAATCTTGGCTCGATGAGCGCCGAGCACGCATTCATTACCGCGGCAGTCACTGGGATGCCGTACTCGCGCCAGACTGCAAGGCCAGCGATACAGGGACGTGGTATATCTCTGCAAGCCACGGAACACAATTTGAAATCAGCAATACCCCACCTAAAATCTAAAGGAAGGCATCATGGGCTTAGAGTTTTCAGTGATTGTTCTCGCCGTTGTGATTATTTTTATCGCCAAAACATTCAAAATTGTCCCGCAGCAAACTGCGCTGATTATTGAACGTTTAGGGCGATTTCATGCAGTGTTAGCGCCCGGCCTAAACTTTGTCATTCCCTTTGTCGACCGCGTCGCCTACAAGCACAGCCTGAAAGAAATCCCACTCGATGTTCCGAGTCAAGTGTGTATCACGCGCGATAATACGCAATTGCAAGTCGACGGCATTCTGTATTTTCAGGTACTTGATCCCCGTCTGGCTTCGTATGGCACATCAGACTATGTACTGGCCATTAGCCAGCTGGCGCAGACCACTTTGCGCTCGGTGATCGGTAAATTGGAACTCGATAAAACATTCGAAGAGCGCGATGAAATCAACCGCACAGTCGTCGCTGCGCTCGACGAAGCGGCCACCAGCTGGGGCGTAAAAGTATTGCGCTACGAAATCAAAGACTTAACCCCACCCCAAGCGATCTTGCACTCGATGCAGCAACAGATCACTGCCGAGCGCGAAAAACGCGCCCGCATTGCCCAATCGGAAGGCGTTAAGCAAGAGCAGATCAACTTGGCAACCGGTCAGCGCGAAGCCGCCATTCAGAAGTCCCAGGGGGACATGCAGGCCGCGATTAACCAATCCGAGGGTGAGCGCCAAGCTCAGATCAACCGTGCCACCGGTGAAGCTGAAGCGCTACGCCTGGTAGCCCACGCGACCGCAGAGGCCGTTCAGGTTGTTGCAGCAGCAATTGAACAACCAGGTGGGCTACAAGCCATTAATCTCAAAGTTGCTGAACAATATGTTGGTGCATTTGGCAATATCGCCAAACAAGGCAACACGATGCTACTACCTGGCAATGCCGCCGATGTAGCCAGCATGGTTGCCACCGCATTGAATGTGGTTCAGTCAGCAAAAAAATAAAAAAACGCCTAAGCTAAGAGCAGTTCTTTCGGGAGAGCCTTTATGTCAGAAAAAAAATATCGTCTTGTGACTCGCAGCGATTTTGATGGTTTGGTATGCGCCGTACTGCTCAATGAACTGGAAATGATCGACGACATTCTGTTTGTCCACCCTAAAGACATGCAGGATGGCAAGATCGAGATTACCGGCCGGGATATCACAACGAATCTTCCTTACGTTCCTGGAGCCTACCTCGCATTTGACCATCACTTATCCGAAACCATCCGTAATACCGGGGACAAAAGTAATCACATTATCGATCCCGGTGCCCCATCTGCCGCCCGTGTCGTGTATGACTATTATGGTGGCAAAGAGCGTTTCCCCACGATTTCCGACGAAATGATGCATGCAGTAGACAAAGCCGACTCTGCTGAATTTACCCGCGAAGAAATCCTGAATCCAACAGGCTGGGTATTACTCAATTACCTGATGGATGCCCGAACCGGGCTGGGACGTTTCCGCAGTTTTACGATTTCGAACTATCAGCTGATGATGGATCTAATCAAATACTGCAAGGATCATACGATTGAAGAAATTTTGCGCCTACCGGATGTAGTCGAGCGTATCGAGCTATACAAAGAGCATGAGGTGCTCGCCAAAGAACAAATCAAGCGCTGCAGCCGCATTTACGACAATCTGGTCGTCCTTGACCTGCGCGATGAAGACACCATCTATGCAACCAACCGCTTCATGATTTACGCCATGTATCCGCAATGCAACATTTCCATTCACGTCATGTGGGGAGTGCAGCAACGCAATACGGTATTTGCAACAGGCAAATCCATTATCAACAGATCATCACAAACCAATATCGGCGCATTAATGCTCGAATATGGTGGTGGCGGCCATGAAAATGCAGGAACTTGCCAAGTCGACAACAATGCTGTCGATACCACCTTGCGCGAATTGATGCTCAAAATCACCGCTGATGGTTGACCTACAGACATGAAATAATAAAAAAAGCCGACGCAGGTCGGCTTTTTTTATTTGCAATTGATATTCTTCAATCAGGGGTAAACAGCTCCCTGCACAGCGACTTTCCCCACCCGTCCTGCTAGTGGCTGCAGCTCTACATGATGATAAGGCAATGACTTTAAATCAAGCGATTGCTTGAGCTGCCCCAATGAAACCAGCTGATAACCCTGTTCCTGCCAAGCCGCAAACAATTGCCCCAACTGCTCAAGGTACTGGGTATCGAAGTCGGCCGCCAAATTAAACACATGGATCGCATTTTCTTGTTCTGCCGTTTTATTCAGCAACACTTCGATAGATCTCTCTACACCAAGCTCTGGAAGCAACTCCTCCAGCATCGGCAATGTCACGGGAATCTGGACACAACGCGTATATTCACCTTCAGCAACCGGCCAGAATGGCGAGTGCCCTCGGCAATCGCTGGCAAAACTCAGATCATGGAGCTGGTGAAAACGCAAAGCAGCGCGATTAATTTGCCAGCCATGAGCCGCATGGGCAACAGGTTTGCATCCGGTCGCAGCTTCAAACAGGCTGATTGCCCGAGCATACAGATCCTTAGTTTGTTGCGAATCCAATCGGGTAATCTCACCCTGCCAGAGATAGCGGGCAGCCGGACGGGTTGCATGCTCAAAGATTTCGTCATTTAACCCAGAAATTGCCTTGCTGGCCAGCTTCAGTAATTTCTTTGCTGGCGTGAAACTACCTAACATTAAGCCTGGCAAGCCGTAACGCTGCTTTAAGGGGATCAGGCTCTGACCGGGCATTTTATGCAAACCGGCAGCTGGACGCAGAAATCGGCCATTTCTTTCTTCACCCAAAGACCAGAAAAAAGTTGCACCCAGTTCGCGAGAACGCAAGAGTTCGAGCAATTTGGGCAGGCCATTTTCAATAGCTAGGCTGGTATCTACATCAATTTTGAGAGCAATAAACTTCATGAATCCACTTAAACGAATTTGTGCTGCGCGATGAGCGCAAAGCCGATAGTTTAACTGGATTAGCTATGAACCTGAATAATCTCTAGACCCAACTCGTACAAAGTTTGCATTTCAAGCTGATGGCAACGTCTTACCTGCACTCGCGCTGAAAACGGCTCTGCAGCCAGACCTTGGGTTCGGGCAGGCATGACATAAATATCAAACTCTTCATCCGGCCGCGGTACATAATTGGTTTGTACCGTCATTCCGGTCACACTCAGATCAATGCAATCACCATAAAATGGCATCCCCAAATCCAAAGGTCGGATTTTGACTTTACACTTTACCAATACGCGCAAAGCGCCACGCTGATCACGCGCTCTTAGACCCTGGCTCATAGGCAAACTCATGCGACATGAACGAAAATTTTAACGGGTAAATCGGCACGGGCAAAGTACCGACTATCAATGCATCTGGTTAGTTATAGGTTTCAGGGGTATATTTAAGCAAGAACAAGCACTTGCAACAAAGGAAAGGCAATGCCCCCCATCATTGATGCAATGACTTATAAATCCGATCCATCACCTCACCTCAAATTTGCTGATGCCAATGAGGCAGCCAGAGCCATGGCTCAAATGGCCGAGCAACTCAAGCAAAAAAAAGAATTCATTATTCAGCAAGGCATGCAACCTGCGGAAGCCAGACAACAAACAGCTCAAAAAATCGAACAAGCCACCAGCAAAATCAATGATTACGCCTGAAATTTATCATTTTAATTTTCAAAAACTTAGCTAAAAAAGCGCCTGCTATGGCGCTTTTTTCATACCCTGCCTCAGCAAAACCAGTTGACGAATCTAGATGCCGCGTGTTTTAATCCGGCCTCTCTCAAGCGAGGGGTCGTTAGCTCAGTTGGTAGAGCGTCTGCCTTACAAGCAGAATGTCGGCGGTTCGACCCCGTCACGACCCACCACCTCACTTTAGAGAAATTTATACCACTGCGGAGTGGTAGTTCAGTTGGTTAGAATACCGGCCTGTCACGCCGGGGGTCGCGGGTTCGAGTCCCGTCCACTCCGCCACCAGTTTTACAAGCCGGGTCGTTAGCTCAGTTGGTAGAGCGTCTGCCTTACAAGCAGAATGTCGGCGGTTCGACCCCGTCACGACCCACCACTTCTCCTGATGGTGAAGTTAATAGAAAAGTAGTTATACCACTGCGGAGTGGTAGTTCAGGCGGCGTAGATTAGCAACTTGAAACATTTCGCGGTAATAGAGTTAGATTTGTACCACTGCGGAGTGGTAGTTCAGTTGGTTAGAATACCGGCCTGTCACGCCGGGGGTCGCGGGTTCGAGTCCCGTCCACTCCGCCACCAGTTTTACAAGCCGGGTCGTTAGCTCAGTTGGTAGAGCGTCTGCCTTACAAGCAGAATGTCGGCGGTTCGACCCCGTCACGACCCACCACTTCTCCTGATGGTGAAGTTAGTAGAAAAATAGTTATACCACTGCGGAGTGGTAGTTCAGGCGGCGTAGATTAGCAACTTGAAACATTTCGCGGTAATAGAGTTAGATTTGTACCACTGCGGAGTGGTAGTTCAGTTGGTTAGAATACCGGCCTGTCACGCCGGGGGTCGCGGGTTCGAGTCCCGTCCACTCCGCCACCAGTTTTACAAGCCGGGTCGTTAGCTCAGTTGGTAGAGCGTCTGCCTTACAAGCAGAATGTCGGCGGTTCGACCCCGTCACGACCCACCACTTCTCCTGATGGTGAAGTTAGTAGAAAATAGTTATACCACTGCGGAGTGGTAGTTCAGTTGGTTAGAATACCGGCCTGTCACGCCGGGGGTCGCGGGTTCGAGTCCCGTCCACTCCGCCAAATCCCTGCATCAGCATCTACATTCAAAATCGGGTCGTTAGCTCAGTTGGTAGAGCGTCTGCCTTACAAGCAGAATGTCGGCGGTTCGACCCCGTCACGACCCACCACTCGTTTTACCCCCGCACTTTGTAATCAATCAGGATTAACTGTTGCAGCTTATCTACCTCCCCTCGTCTTTGATCGCCACCCACTACCTTTCAGATTAAACTCAGCAGCAAATACAAAGCATTACAGGCAATATGGTGAGTAATTCGGCAGATCAAAACCAGTCCACACCCAACGCCCTCCTATGGCGCGATTATCGCTGTCACTGGGGATTGGCCATCGCCCTGATTTTAAGCGCATTGCTATCGATTGCCCTCATGATCGGAAACAGCCCCATGCTAGCGCTGATTGCACTGAGCAATCTTGCTGCACTAGGCTGGATTTTTCTATCGTCAAAACAGGCCAAACCCCAAGCGGAAAACTCGGGCACGATTGCATCGCCCGCTCAGGCAGACGACGTACTAGCAGGCATTCCCGACCTGATTTGGACCATCGACTACGCCAACCGGAATGTGGCCTCACACAATCAAACGCAAATAGCCCACCACCCGCAAGTTGCCCAGTTTGCCAAACTGGCCAGCCTGTTTCCCGCCCGTGTCTCACGCCAGTTTCTTGAAACTCTGATCGAGCTGCAAAACACGCAGCAAGCCGCCCGCTTCGAATACACACTGGGTGACGAAAATTCGCAACACACTTTTGAAGCAAGGCTTGCACCACTCAGTGCACGGCACTGCGTCGTCATTATTCGCGATATTTCGCACATCAAGCACACCGAAGAAGCCCTGTTCAAGCAGCAGCTGTTCACCCAACAAATCATCGACTCAAGTCCGAATCTGATTTTCATTCGCGACAAACATGGCCGCTTTCTGCTGGTCAACCAACCTGCACAAACCCTCCTGGGGCATGACCTGCTAGTTCAGTCCCACATGGGTCTGGATGAAGATACCCCCATACTTTCAGCCGGTGATAATGAAGTACTGGCGACAGGACAAACTATTCGTCTCGAAGAAAGCTTTACCCTGCCCAATGGTCGAACCCACTGGCTGGACATGACCAAGCTGGCCATCGAACGCGAAGGTGAATGCTATATCCTTGGCATTGCCCTCGATATTACGCAGCAAAAAGAGAACGAAGCCGCGCAAAATGGCGGCGGACTACTGGTTCGTGCCATGGCCAACGCCTTGCCGCATGCGTTCATGCTGGTGCAGGACGGACAAATCGTTTTTGCCAACCATGCCGCCTGTCAGCGCCTCGGGTTTGAGCCGCAGCAACTGATAGGCGAAGCACTCAATCACTTTTACACCGCCCCCCACCTGCTCGAACATTGCGAAACGCTGTCACTTAAATCCAGCAATGGCACAGAAATCGATTGCCGCATCTGCCCGGTAGAAACAAGCAGCCAATTGATCTCGTTGCATTAAGCACCCTATGCAAAACAGCGATTAAGCAGTGTCGCCGCATGATAAAATCGCCAGCTTGATTTCATCAGCACAGCGGCAATGACTATTTCTCTTCGCGACCTTCATAGCTATCACGCCCAGCTTTCCGACTGCCAGAGCAGTGACCGTCACCCGCTCTCGCGTCTGTTGAGCCAGATCGGCGAACGCCTGAAACGCAATCAGCCGATTGAGCAATTACAGGCGCAATTCGCTGCTGGCATCGAAAAATCAATCGCAAAAACCGCATTGCGGCGAGAAAAACTGCCGACGCCCGACTACGACGATTTTCTGCCGGTTAATCAGCGGCGCGATGATCTGAAAGATGCCATCTTAAAAAATCAGGTCGTTATTGTCTGCGGTGAAACCGGCTCGGGTAAAACGACTCAGCTACCGAAAATCTGCCTCGAACTCGGTCGTGGCGTTCATGGTCTGATCGGCCACACGCAGCCACGTCGGCTCGCCGCCCGCTCGGTCGCCAGCCGCATTGCGCAGGAATTGAAATCCGAAATCGGCCATTACGTTGGCTATAAAGTGCGCTTTACCGATAAAAGCTCGCCCGCCAGCTACATCAAGCTGATGACCGACGGTATTTTGCTCGCCGAGTCGTTGAGTGATCGTTTTCTGAACAACTACGACACCATCATCATCGACGAGGCGCACGAGCGCAGCCTGAATATTGATTTCTTGCTCGGTTATCTGAAGCAAATCCTGCCTAAGCGCCCCGACCTCAAAGTCATCGTCACCTCTGCCACCATCGACGCAGATCGTTTCAGCAAACACTTCGACGGCGCACCAGTACTCGAAGTCTCAGGTCGCACCTACCCGGTTGAAGTGCGCTACAAGCCGCTCGCCAGCCTTGATGCGGACGATCAGGAAATCGAGATGGAAGAAGCCATCGCCAGCGCCATCGACGAGCTCTGGCGGCGCGATGGCAGCGGCGATGTGCTGGTGTTTTTGCCCGGCGAGCGCGAAATCCGTGAAACGATGGAAGAATTACGCAAAGCCAAGCTGCGCGACGCCGAAGTGCTACCGCTATTTGCCCGATTATCGAATGAAGACCAGCAAAGAATTTTCCGCCCCAGCAATACCGGGCGACGTATCGTGCTGGCAACCAATGTCGCCGAGACTTCGCTGACGGTACCCGGCATCCGTTATGTCATCGACAGCGGCCAGGCACGGATTAACCGCTACAGCCCGCGCGCCAAGGTCGAGCAACTCCTAATCGAGAAAATCTCGCAAGCCTCGGCACGCCAGCGTTCAGGTCGTTGTGGCCGCGTCGCCAGCGGCATTTGTGTTCGCCTGTATTCGGAAGACGACTTCAACTTGCGCCCGGCCTTCACCGACCCCGAGATCGTCCGCTCCAGCCTGGCTGGCGTCATTCTGCGCATGGCCGCACTCAAGCTCGGTCGCGTCGATGAGTTTCCGTTTCTGGAAGCACCGTCGGGCAAGCTGATCGCCGACGGCTACCAGCAATTGCGCGAGCTGGGCGCGGTTGATGATGATGACAGGCTGACCCAGATCGGCCAGCAACTCGCGCGTCTGCCGGTCGATCCGCGAGTCGGCCGCATGCTGATTGCCGGGCAGGATGAAGGCTGTCTGCGTGAAATGCTGATTATCGCTTCGGGCTTGTCGCTACAAGACCCGCGCGAGCGCCCTTTTGAAGCGCGCGCCGCAGCCGATCAGGCGCACGCCAAGTTCGTTGAAGAAAAATCGGACTTTCTGTCTTACCTGCGTTTGTGGGATTTCTTCGAGAAACTGCTGGCCGACAAAACGTCGAATCGCCAACTGGTACAGGATTGCCACCGCAACTTCCTGTCCTACCTGCGCTTGCGCGAATGGCGCGAGCTGCACAAACAGCTTGCCGAAATGGCGAGCGAACTCAGGCTGAATGAAAAACCTGGCACTTTCGAGCAGATTCACAAAGCTTTGATCACCGGCTTGCTCGGCAATCTGGGCTTCAAGCAGCCGGAAAACGACGAATACCTCGGCGCGCGTGGCATCAAATTTAATGTTTTCCCCGGCTCGAATCTGAAAAAAGCGCGCCCCAAGTGGATCGTTGCCGCCGAACTCGTTGAAACCAGCAAGCTCTACGCGCGCTGCGTCGCGGCGATTGAGCCGGAATGGGTCGAAAAACTCGCGCCGCATCTGATCAAACGGCAATATTTCGATCCGCACTGGAGCAAAGATCAGGCGCAGGTCAACGCATCGGAACGTATCACGCTGTATGGCTTGCCGATTGTGGCGCGCAGAAAGGTACATTACGGGGGTATCAACGCCGCCGAATCGCGCGAGATTTTCATCCGCGAAGCGCTGGTGCAATTCAATTACCAAACCAAGGCCAAATTTTTCGACCACAATCTGGCCTTGCTGCTCGACGTTGAAGAACTCGAACACAAAACGCGCCGTCAGGACGTGCTGGTCGATGAACACGCGCTGTTTGCCTTTTTCGACGCCAAAATTCCGGCTGATATTGTCAACGGTGCCGGTTTTGAAGCGTGGCGCAAACAGGCTGAAAAACTCGATCCGCAACTGCTGTATCTGAGCCGCGAAGACCTGATGCAGCACAGCGCCGCGGGCGTCACCGAGGAGCAATACCCGGAATTTTTCCGCCTGAATGACGCCAAGCTCCCACTGGGGTATCGCTTCGAACCCGGCCATCTGCTTGACGGTGTAACGATTACCCTCCCCCTGCATCTATTGAACCGCGTCAATCATGCGACTTTCGACTGGCTCGTTCCCGGCCTGATCCGCGAGAAAATCACGCTGTTGATCAAATCGCTGCCCAAGCCTATCCGTCGCCTGTGCGTACCGGTGCCGGACTTTGCAACCAAAATGATGGTCGAGCTCGACAACAAAAACAGTACTGATCGAGAAGCGCCGCTATTGCCGCAGTTGGCGCAAGCGACAACGCGCGGCTGCGGCCAGCCGGTCAGTGCCGATGATTTCAACGGCGATGATTTACCCACCCACTTGCGAATGAACTTCCGCATCATCGACGACGCCGGGCAAGAGCTGGCGCAAGGCCGCGATCTGATCGCGATTCGTGCGCAGCTCGGTGAAGCGGCGCAGCTGACCTTCCGCGACTCGGCCGACGACAGTACCGGCATCGAAAAATCGGGCATTAGCAAATGGGACTTCGGCGATCTGCCGGCCAAAATCAATTTCAAACGTCACGGCAAAGCAATGACGGGCTACCCCGGACTCGTTCCCGATGAAGATGAGGCGGGCAAAGAGTGCGTCGCGATTCGGCTGTTTGACACCGAACATGCCGCCAACGAAGCCCACCGCGCCGGTGTCGTACGCCTGCTGCAGTTCGAACTCAAAGGACACCTGAAACAACTGCCCAAAGCCTTGCCGAACTTCAACCAGCTCGCGATCCACTATCGCAGCCTCGGCAATAGCGACGAATTGATGAGCGACGTGATCGCGTGCATTTGCAACCGCGCTTTTCTGGGCGACGACGAAGCACCACGCAGCAAAAAAGATTTTGACGAGCAGAAAAGCCGCGCCAAAGTGCGGCTACCGTCGGTACGCGACGCCGTTCTACGTACGCTGAACGACATCGCCCCCGACTTTATTGCGCTCGGCACGCTACTTTCCAAAGGCGGCAATATCCAGAACGAGCTCAAAACCCAGCTTGGCACGCTGATTTACAAAGGCTTCCTCGCCGCAACCCCGTGGGAGCAATTGCCACGACTGCCGTTTTACATCAAAGCCATGAAAATCCGCCTCGAGAAACGCGTGCAAAATCCATCGCGCGACGGTCAGCGCGGCGCTGAGGTGGCTGAATTGATGCAGAGGTATACGGCAGAAATCGAGAAGTGGCAACGCGAAGGGCGGGATACCTCCACTCTGCTGCCGTTCCGCTGGATGATTGAGGAATTACGCGTCGGGCTGTTTGCGCAGGAATTGAGGACACCGTATCCGGTGTCGGTGAAGCGGCTGGATAAGGTTTGGGCGGAGATTACGAAGCGGTGATGGTTGATTTGTTTTGATGTGTATGGGGGGTTAGCTAAAGGGGTAACTCACCAACTTGGTGATTGATCCAAATGACAGCTCAGCGCGGGTATCGCCATCCTACAAGACTATATTTTGCAAGTTAATTTCATTACATCAAGGTATCTAAATGTCCAACCAAAGTAGATCAGAGCATATTTTAGAGCTAGCGCGTGAGCTTCTAGACGATATTGAACTAAGCAGAACCAGCGCGGAAAGCCTTGTTCTTAAAGCTTCACGGCTCGCTCGTTGGGTCGGTTCAGAAGAAGTTCGATATTGGTTAAAACTTGAGATGGGTGGGTATAACAGTACTAATGAGACATCAAGAAAATACATGTCTATAACTGGGCGTTGGATCGACAAAGACAAAGATATCGGCTACTGGGGGCCTCTTGCTCAACAAGAAGCATCAATAGCAGCAGAAAAAGCAAAATTAGCTTCATTGAGAACTCCGGATTCTAGTGGAGAATGGGCATCTGTAGCCATCGCCAATGTTACAAATGCAATGAATCAGACAACGACAAACATATCAAAGATAAGCGCGATAAAGAGCCGAGTTCTTGCTCAACTACACTCATTCGTTAGTGAGGTTTATTATGAAAAAGAATTTGATAACCTTTCTGAATCAATTTTTGAAAGGTACAAAAGCACCGTCGATACCCTAATTTCCGATAATTGCGGTGAAGTACTTGAGAAAATTCCATCAGTGATGGCTCGGCTTTCAGATGGTGACGAAGAATCTATCAGTCAGGCATTGGTCACTTGCAGAAGAATAATTGAAGCATTCGCTGATTCAATATTTCCACCAACAGATCAAACTCTTGAAATTGGTGGGAATACTCTAAAGCTTGATGCAAGTAAACACCAAAATCGAATTAATGCGTACGTTCACCAGCATGTGCAAAGCCAGTCGCGAAAACAAAAAATTCGGCAAAATTTATCCAACCTATTTGATCGCGTGTCTACAGGCGTCCATGGCGATGTAACCGCAGAAGAGGCCAAATCATTATTTTTAAATGCATACCTGTTTCTCGGCGAAATACTGCACCTCAAAAAAGCCACATAGAACTTGTTAAGTTAAGCCTGCGCAGCCCAACATTTACCGCGAACACCGAAACCGCCATTCACGGCGGTTTTTATTTGCTTGCAGCAATTCATCCACCACGGATTGGCGGCTATGCGCCGCGGCACTTACCTTTCTTGAACGGCCAAGAAAGGTAAGCCAAAGAAAGCCGCCCCGGCATCTGCGTCCCGCTACGCGGGATACCCTCGCTGCGGACGGTTCGAGGCGGCGGCGGGGCTTAACAAAACAGGCCCCGCCGAAACCCCGCCCCGCCCGTTCCTCGCTCGGCGCAGACGTAGGGGAATCCATGCAGACCAACGATTGCGGTATATACATGGCTATGTGTTGCTCTGAAGGGCAATTTGATTGCTGCTTTGATTGATATACCCCATGCCCATTTTGTTTATGCTCGTTGGTCTGGGGCTTAAATCCCCTGTCGCCCATCGCCGAAGGAGTGGAGCGAGACAAATGGCTTTATCGTTTGGCTCGCGACCGACTGAGGGAAGCCCGGAGGGCCGCAGGCGGGGGGCTCCTTTGGGGTGTAGGGGGCTTTGGAGAAGCAAAGCCCCCTACCTGCCCGCGCGGCGGAACGCGCATCAAAATATTCGCGGCGTAGCCGCATAAAATCTGAATCACCATGCGGCATCGCTTGCACAGCAGGCTTAGTTTGAACTTGACTTCAAGGCAAGCAAACAGAACAATCGTTCCAATTCAACCCAACAAGCAACCCCCCCTATGCGCCCTCGCCTCAATCTGATCCTGCTCGGCGTTGCCGATGTGGCCAAATCGACCGCTTTTTATGAAGCACTCGGCTGGCAAAAAGCGGCGACGAGCCATGAAGGTTTTGTAAAATTCGATCTGGGCGGCGTCGTGCTGGCGATTCAGTCACGTGCGGCCTTTGCCGCAGATGCCAATGCAGGCGAAGTTGATGGCAGCGGTTTTGCCGGTTTTGCGCTGGCGTATATCGCCCGCTCTAGCGACGATGTGGCGCGCGTGCTGGCCAAAGCGCAGAGCCTGGGCGCGACCATTGTCAAACCGGCAACAGCTTCAGCCTGGGGGATTGCCGGCTATTTTCGCGATCCGGACGGGCATTTGTTCGAGGTGTGTTTTGAAGACGGCTGGGTTTTCGATGATGAAGACCATTTGGTGGTCTAAGCGCTGGAGCGATTATTTTTCCAGTCGCTGCCGAAATTCATTGAGCTTGGCTTCATAATCGTCGGCTTCGCCAAACTCCAGAAATTGCGCATAACGGGCATGGGTGCCGAGGATTTTTCGGGCGTGTTTGATCGGACAGAAATATTGCTCGGTTCTGGCGATGATTTCGCTGATGTAGCCGATCAGCCCACTGGCGTAAGCACAATACGTACAGTGGAATTTTTCGATGAAATTCAGGTAGCCCAGATGCTGACGGTCGAGCACGATGTAGTCGCCGCGCCGCACTTTGGCAATGCGATAAATCGGGAAGCAGCTGGCCTGATACAGGCTGACAAACAGATCGAGTATCAGCAGCGGAACGATCATGCTGTAGATGATTGGCCCGGTAATCAGATTTTGCGGCCGGTTAGTGACGAGCCAGCGAAAAAAATTCTTTTTCAAACGGCGATGCGTCTGTTTGATCGACTGCTCAAATTCGATTTTCTTGCCGTTGATCTGGAAGAAAATTGTCGATTGCTGTTCATGCACCGCAGTGCGCAACTCGTCTTCCAGCGCGTTGATCTGATCGAGTAATTGCCGGATTTTTTCACTCATAGCACACTCCACTTTCGGGCTGAATGGCGGTTGTATGTAGACATCGTAGCTGCTGGCAAGCTACGCCGGTGAGGCATTTGCAGACGAGATGTTTTTTGCAGGATCTTTGCGGCGATGAGCGAAACAGGCTGGTCAAAAAACTGCTTATGCCTTTGCTGCAGAAAGCCAGTGATTTTATAGGGTTGGCTGTAGCCGACTAATCCAGTTATTCGCTCGTTTAACAAAGCCCCTGCAATGCTCTGTTGAACAAAAGACATATCAGCAATAAAAAAGGCTTCGTTACCGAAGCCTTTTTCTTTTATTCACCGGCGAGAAAATCGCGTGCCGGGACTATCACCAGACCGGCACGCTGGCCCGGCGGGACGTCGGGATTGGGGAAAATAATCCGCGCGTCGTCCTCGGTAATGACGAAAGGAACACCTGCGTCTTCGGCCAGCGTCATTCCCTTGGCCAGCGGCGTGAAATTGTCGGTTTTGCCGTCAATGGCAAATTTGAAATCGTGGCTGGTTTTCGGGATTTCGCGCGAAACGCGGAAAATCTTGACTTGCGGCGGCACCAGCTCGGGTTGTGGCAAGTCACCCTGAATCAGCGCGCTTAAATAAGCGTCCATTTTGGAGAGATCAATGCCCTGATTCTGCCCAAATGGTCGGGCGCTGCCGAGCTCGATGGTAAAAGCGTGTGCATCGCAATTGACGTGCGACGAGTAAGAAAACGTGCTCGACTTCGTCGATTGCAGCAACACTGTATCGACGCCAGCGATGCTCAGGCGGGCAATTTCGGTTGGGCTAAAATGATTCCCTGCTTTGGGCAACGGATAAATGGCAAATTTTTCGATCAGCGAGCCATGAATCGCCGTGTGCAGATCGTAGTGAAAGCGCGGTCTCTTGTCCGCATCGTCAAAGAAACGGCCTACGTGCATTTCCAGCATGATGGCACGGCGTTTTTCGATACCGTCTTCGACTTCGGGGCTGCGATTGAACAGCCGGTTCATGTCTTCTTCGACAAAGCGTGTTCCGGCGCGCAGCGCGGCAACGTTACCGAAGATGAACAATACGCGTGCCTTGACGCGCAGTTGTTGCGCCAAAATCCGCTCGATCAATTGCTCGACCAGCTCGACCGGCGCAGTTTCATTGCCATGAATGCCGCAGGAGATCACCAGATCAAGCACGCTGCACGCCGCATCGCGTGGCTCAAAACAGATCACGCCTTCATCCAGTACCTGCACATGCGTGCCATGCGGCAGGCAGTAAGGCAAGGCCAGACAGGTGTCGCCGGCCAGGGTTTTTTGCAGGAAAGTGGATGACGACATGGCGTAACCTCGGTTGGTTTTGGGGCTCTTGATTTTCTGGACGCCAGTTTAGCAGTTAGCTGGGGGGGCTGAAAACCATACGCGGGCTGACGTGAAACGCCAGCACGAGCGCCGTTTATTCATCACTACCGTGACGCTGGAAAGGATAAATCGCGCCAAGATTTAATATCTGCGTCAATTCGTCGAGCGCAGTGCGGACTTCAATCAGCAATTGCGGGTCGACCAGATCGCCCTCGGCCAAACGGTCGCGATAATGGCGCTTCACCCAGTCGCTCAAACGGGCATATAGTGCACCATTCATCCAGATCGCCGGATTGACTGCCGCCGCTTCAGCTTCGGTCAGTGCAACGCGCAGCCGCAGGCAGGCCGGGCCGCCGCCGTTTTGCATGCTTTGCTTCAAATCGAAAACCAGCAGCTCATCAATTGCCTGATTGTCCTGCACCAGATGTTGCAAATAAGCCCATACGTCCGGCGTGTTGCAACATTCTTCCGGTACCAGCAAGCGTTGCTTGCCATTGGCTTTGGCGAGTAGCTGGCTGTTAAACAAGTATGATTTAACCGCGTCGGCGACACTGACTGCACTCGTCGGCACTTCGATCAGATTAAATCCGGCACCGAATTTCCGATTCAGCTCGGCATAGACCTGCTGCGAATTCAGGAAGGCCTGCTCATGGCAGAACAACACATTCTGGTTGCCGACAGCAATGACGTCATTATGAAAAACGCCCGCGTCGATCACCGCCGGGTTTTGCTGGGCAAAAACAGTATATTCGTCACGCAAGCCGTGCAGGCGTGCAACAGCCTGACTGGCTTCGAGCGTGTGGCGTGCCGGGAAACGCTGCGGCTCCACGGTTCC
The DNA here is from genome assembly GCF_046530675.1 of Chitinibacter sp. S2-10. Classification (GTDB taxonomy): domain Bacteria; phylum Pseudomonadota; class Gammaproteobacteria; order Burkholderiales; family Chitinibacteraceae; genus Chitinibacter. Next base: position 3,150,860 of record NZ_CP172558.1, read on the forward strand.
GCCCCAATGCTGTTTGCCGTAAACAAAAAATTCAACGCCCTGCACGCCATAATCACGGCAAAAGCGCGTGTGATTGGCTGCGCCTTCATCGCCCAGCGCGGCCAGCATTGGTAAAGCCGCGTGGACGTTGAAGTATTGCGGGTCGGCAAAAATCACTTTCAGCGTTCGTTCGGTCTGGCGATGTTCAATCGCACGGTGAAATTTGTTTTGCAGATTAGCGACGGTGAAATGCACACGACCATCGTTCGTATCGCCCGACGGACTCACTGTTGCAGCGTTGGCGACCCACATCGATGACGCCGAACACATGGCTGACAGATACCCTGGATTGGTATTACCCACAGCGGCAATCATTTCCTGATCGCTACCCGTATACCCCAGGTCACGAATCAGCCAGGTCGCTGGTCTTTCCTGAGGCGGCAACACACCTTGCTTGTAACCCATCTCGGCGAGCGCCTTCATTTTGGCCAGACCTTGCAAAGCCGCTTCGCGTGGATTGGCGACGAGTTTGGCGTTGCCGGTCGAGGCGACATTACCAAATGAATGGCCGCCATAATGGTGAGTCGGGCCAACGAGGCCGTCAAAATTGGCCTCGAATCCTTTTGATCCTGCAAAAGCTTCAAAAACAGTACTGGCAGTCATTACAGTGTCATCCCCGGTGGCAGTTGCGCTGGGCAGGAAAGTTGTTCGGCTTCAATCGACGCAACCGGATACGCGCAATAATCGGCAGCATAGTAGGCGCTGGCGCGATGATTGCCCGAAGCACCGACACCGCCAAACGGCGCGGCGCTCGAAGCCCCCGTCAGTGGCTTGTTCCAGTTGACGATGCCGGCGCGCGATTCGCGCCAGAAACGCTCGTATTGCTCACGCGAATCGCTCAGAATGCCGGCAGCAAGACCAAAACGCGTCGCATTGGCCAGAGTCATTGCTTCTTCAAATGTTGCGTAACGCTGAACCTGCAAGAGCGGGCCGAAATATTCGTCATCCGGCAAGTTTTCGACGCCGGTCACGTCCAGAATCCCGGCACTCAGCAAGGCCGTTCCAGCTTGCAGGTTTTTCATTTCCAGCAGGCTGACAGCACCAGCGGCCAGCAGTCGCTCTTGCGCCGCGAGCAGATTTTGCGCCGCAGTGACCGAAACGACGGCGCCCATAAAAGGTTGCGGTTCGGCATCCCACGCGCCGACTTGCAGTTGGCTCGCCACCGTGACCAGACGCGCCAGGAAGGCATCGCCCCATTCGCCCTGCGGCAGCAGCAAACGGCGCGAGCAGGTACAACGCTGGCCAGCCGAAATGAATGCAGACTGGATGACATGATGCAAAGCCGCGTTAAGATCGGCGACTTCTTCGACGAGCAAGGGATTATTGCCACCCATTTCCAGCGCGAGGATTTTTTCCGGCTGGCCGGCAAACTGTTTATGCAGCGCATAACCCGTACCTGCGCTGCCGGTGAAGTACAGCCCGTCGATTTGCGAATGAGACGCCAGCGCTACGCCGGTGTCACGCGCACCTTGCACGACATTGAGCACGCCTGCCGGCAAACCGGCTGCCAACCAGAGTTCGGCGGTTTTTTGCGCCGTCATCGGCGCCAGCTCGGACGGTTTGAAAACGACGCAATTGCCGGCGAGCAAGGCCGGCACAATATGGCCGTTAGGCAGATGCCCGGGGAAGTTATACGGGCCAAAAACCGCCACCACGCCGTGCGGACGGTGGCGCAAAACCGCCATCGCGTCGCCCTGCGCAGCCTCTTTGGTGCCGGTACGTTCTTCAAAGCTTTTGATCGAAATTTCGATCTTGTTGATCATCGTCGTGACTTCGGTCAGCGCTTCCCAGCGTGGTTTGCCGGTTTCCAGACCAATGCTTTCGGCCAGCGCCGCCTGATTGGCCTTGAGTAATTCGCCAAAATTGCGGATCAGCGCCACACGCGTGTCAAAATCCAGATCTCGCCAGGCGACAAAGGCTGAACGGGCGCTGGCTACTGCGGCATTCACATCAGCGGCACTTGCCGCATTGCCTTGCCAGACGATTGCTTGCGAAACCGGATTGCGCGAAGCGAATGGTTCAGCCGAACCTTGCTGCCACTGTCCATGAATCAGATTACCGTGGATCGAATTCATTACTTACCCCTTGGATGAAAGCGCAACGGCACGCACGCTGGCGCCGTCTTCAAGATTGAGTCGTTTCAGCACTGCTTCAGTCAGCGGCAGGCTGTCTTCGAGTGGTCGTGTATATGCGATCGTCGCGCGAAAATCGGCCAGCGCCCCATTGCTGACCAGCCAGGCGGTCGCATTTTTGGGAGGCTGGGTCACTGACAGACTTTGAAACTCGCGGCTGTCGCGAACCGCACGGATACTGTCTCGCGGGCATTCCAGCGTCGGCCCGGCGTCAAAAATATCGATATAGCCCTGATAGTGAAAACCTTCGGACTCGAGCATCGCACGAGCCGGGCTGGTCGCCGGATGAACATGCGCAATCACCGCCTGCGCTTCTTCGGGCAACAAACAGGTGTAAATCGGGTATTTAGGCATCAGCTCGGCAATGAATGATTTGCTGCCGACGTAGGATAAAAAGTCGGCACGAGCAAAATCCATTTTGAAAAAATGTCGCCCGAGGCTTTCCCAGAATGGTGAACGCCCCGCTTCATCCGACACGCCCCGCATTTCAGCGATCACCCGGGAGCCAAAGCGTTCGCGATGGCTAGCCATAAACAGCATGCGCGATTTGGACAACAATGCGCCATTGCCGTCCTTGCGATAATCGGGAGATAAAAACAGTGTGCACAGCTCACTAGAGCCGGTCAGATCGGAAGTCAGAAACAGCGTCGGTAATTGTTTATAGATATCGAGCTCACGCGAGGCATGCACCGACAGACCGACCCGGTAGTTGTACCAGGTATCATCCATACCGACAGCGCTTTCGATCCCGCAAATACCCGCCAGTTGCCCCGTTTCGTCGTCTTCGAGCGCAAACAGATAACTGGCCTGCCCTAGCGGCAAATGACCGTTCAGACTGGCGATGCTGGTCTCGATCCGCTTGATAAAGCGTTCCGGATTGGCTTGCAGCGTCGTCACGCCAACACCGGCACTGCCTGCCAATATCATCAGTTGATCAAGATCGGAGAGTCGGGTGGGACGAATCAGCATTGAACATGCCTAGAATGACATTTGAATCTGTTCAATGTAGCAAAGCAGCGCGATGCAGCGTATTGGGTCTATCCCCAGCATATCAATACGATCAGGCTGGAAAACGCTTAAGTAGTAAACCAAAAGTTTTGGCCCGAGGTCACCCCGTCCAGCATCGTTACCTCACCTTGTCGTACTACCTGTACTGCCTGCGGCTTCGGTGCCTTACTGGATAACTTTTGTACGGTTATTTACCGAGCAGCCGCAGGTTGCGATACAGCGTGCCAGGACTCGGCAGCGAGCCGTGCACGAACAAGCTGATCTGGCGACATCAGTTTTTCCAGTACGGCCATCACACTGACTGCCTTGGCGTAGACTTTGCTTTCTGGTGCCGAATTATTCTTTGAAATCAGCAACCATTTATAGGCTTCGGCATCATCCTGTCGTACGCCCTGACCATTGGCATACATCACACCCAGATTGCTTTGTGCCAGTGCATAGCCCTGGTCAGCCGCTTTACGATACCAGTTCACTGCGGCGGGCAGATTTTGCCTGACCGCTTCACCCTTGGCATAATGCACGGCCAGATTGTATTGCGCCTCGATCACGCCCTGCTCGGCAGCCTTTAAAAACCAGCCGACCGCAATCGTGCTATTTTTGGCGACACCCAGGCCCTTGTCGTAACTCACGCCTAGCGCGTACTGAGCATCGGACAAACCTTGTTCGGCGGCCTTTTTATACCAGCGAGTCGCCAGATTTTCATTTTTTGGCACACCGCGGCCAACCAGATAGAAATTACCCAGATTATATTGTGCTTCGGCCAAGCCCCGTTCCGCCGTGCGCTGGAACCACTTAGCGGCAATGGCATCATTGCGCGGCATGGCCGTGCCTTTGCTATACATCACACCCAGATTGTATTGCGCCTCGACATAGCCCTGCTCGGCAGCCAGTCGATACCATTTCAATGCTTCAACCGGATCAACAGGAACACCTTGCCCGGTTTCGTACATCACGCCAAGATCATTTTGTGATTCGGGATAATCCTGCTCGGCAGCCTGACGCAGCCAGCGAAGTGCTTCGATATCGCTCTGCGGAACCCCCACACCGGCATCATGCATTTGCGCCAGCGTGTACTGCGCCTTGGGCAAACCTTGCGTCGCCGCCTTGCGATACCAGCGCAGCGCCTCGATCAGATCTTCCTGTACACCCAGGCCACGGTCATACATCAAGCCAAGATTAAATTGCGCTTCGGAGTACCCCTGCTCGGCAGAAAGCAGGAACCATTTCTCTGCCTGCTTATAATTACGTCCGACGCCCTGCCCATTGCCATACATGACGCCCAACACGCATTGCGCATAACTATCACCACGCTTGGCAGCCGCAACGATAGCCGCAAAGGATTTTGCATCTCCACGAACCGCCCGGCTTTGCCAGTTTTTGACCTGCAGCATCCCGGCACTCATTGTTTCGGCCTGAACAGCGCCAGCACCCAGCAATAATATGAGGCTAGTCAAACAGCATAGACGGGCAACTTTCATTCACATGCTCACAATAAATGACTCGGAACAGTAAGCAACAACGCTTACGGGATAGCCACAAGGTGCAGCCACCATTCATTCGTAATATAAATTGCTTCGGCAACACCACGGAAAAACCAAATAGTTGTGCGTCAACAATGAGATAAATAGCGATAAATGCAATTTTTTTTAAAGTCGCCCTAAAGTCCCAAAGTTTTATACCGATACAGCAATCATGATGCTTAGTTTTGCACCGCAGCGTCAAGCGAAAGACAAAACCAAGTCATTACCAGGAAAGCCTTGTTGCTCCACTCTACCGCGACCGGGCAATCGTATAGCACAGATGCTGGATCAACCGGCACCGGGCTTGAACTTAAATTACTAAAGCGAGGTTCCCCATGTCAGTTCTTAAACTGTTTGGTTTTGAAGATCTTAATAGCGTCAAAGCTCGGCTGGGGCAAATCTCTCCAGCAGACTTGAGCGACCCTAAACTGAAACGCCAACTGGGCAAATTGCAAGCCAAACAAGGCGGTTTCTCTTTACTCGAATTGCTGGTCGTAGTAGCGATCATCGCGGCAATTGCTGCTGGCTCTACCGCCATGATCAACTCGGCAGATAAAAATGCCAAAGCGGGTATTAATGCCGATGCAATCGACTCAACCTTCAAGTCAATTGCAACTTTCAAAGTATTGAATAACTCTTACCCTGACTACTTTGACTCATTGGTTGGTAACTCCGCTGGTGACCTCGCCACCGCTGATGTCATTAAATTCTTAAGCCCAAGCCTGAGCACCATGCTGTTGAGCGCGGTAGCCGTGTCAGCATCGCAGCTCACTGCATTAACCAATGTCGGCATTAATCACCTTCAGGTCGTCGACACTGATTATTGTGGTGCCACCACCGCATCGGCCACGCTCTACTTCACCACCAAATCAAATAAAGCATTGGTGGGTAATTCATTCAAAGTGGGTACCGGTATTCCTACCGATTCCGAGTGCGGAGCATCAGTCAGCGTCAATACGGCAGCTCAGCTGGTCACACTGGATGCGGCCAACCAAGGTGCTCGGTTAAATGTCAGCACGACCAACACCATCGTTGCGTTCGGCGTAGGCCCATCTTCAACATTGTTTAATGCCAACTATGCAGGTGCTCTCTATCGTGCACCGCAAGATAGCAGCCTCGCAATTGATAAATACAACCGCTACATTGCCTTCTTTGATACCGGGCTGGATACAGCGCCGAACGTCACCGATGGTGCAACACTGGTGGCTGTTGTTTCGGCTCGAGGCAAAACCTTCGACGAAGAATTGGGTATCTGGAACGGTGCACTGTAAGCGAGTTACTGCTTTAGCTTGATCGCCATAAGGATAGTCAAACACGTGGGCACTCAGTACACTGATGTGCCCACTTTTTATTGAAGTCCGGAGTCATTAATGCGCCAGCGTGGCTTTTCCCTGATCGAGCTCCTTCTCGTCATCACCATCATGGCAGCGCTAGCCAGCCTCGCACTAGTCAACAGCAGCAATATCCAAAGCGACGGCAACGAACAACTGAGCACGGTGCAGATGAACGAAGTTGCCTCGGCATTGCAGCGCTTTCATCGGGATATCGGTTACTGGCCCGGAGAAAGCGGTGGCCCTGCCGAACTGGCCAGCCAGCTCTCCCCAATTCACGCCGCCGATCTGGGGCTACTAATCAAACAACCCACCACCTGCACCGGTATTTGCATCTGGGATAGCAACGCACAACGTGGCTGGCACGGCCCCTATCTACAGCCCAACGGCATCGGCTGGCTCAGAATTGGCCTTCAAACCATGCAAGGGGTATCAGCCGGAAAAGAATATCAGGCAAGCACCAGCGACACATACCAGTGGTATGTATCCAAAGCATCTGCCACTATCGGAACGAGCGAGGGTCGCATCAACAAGGGACGCCCAATCCTGTTTTACCCACCCGACAACAATTGTCCGGCTCGCACCAACGGCGAATGCCCCGCCCGATTAATCGCCGCCGGCGCCGATGGTGATTTTGGCACCGATCCTAAAATCATCGATGCCAATTGCCGCCCTAGTGACGACACCGGCGCTTACAAAGACAATCTGGTGTTGTGTTTATAGGCTGCATACTGGCAATGGCTGCAAGCCAAGCGTTATTTTGTTAAGCTTTGCGCCATTACGGTCGAAATAAACATTAGAAAACCGATATTCAATAGCCGCTTAGCAAGCTACCCATGAGGAATGACTATATCGTGAAGAAAAAAATCATCCTGGCCTGCATTGTGTTGCTTGCACTCTCGTCCGGCATAGTTGGTGTAGTTCATTATCAAGGTAAGGCAGATCAAAGCAAGGCCGATACAGCCAGCCAAGTCGCCTCAACCAAAATGAGCGATTTAACGGTCAAAAATGTCAAACTGGCTGAGCTAATGGCAAAATCCTTGCCCACCGATGAAGCATCAAAAGATCTTGGTATCATTCTCAGACCGACATTGGTACGCTTTACTGCCAAACTACTTGATGGCGCAAAACCCCAGAAAGCCGATGTGCTCCTTGCCGCATTGAGCACCATGGGCTTTACACCGATGCCTACCGTTAAGCAACGCATTGTATTGGGTTACACAGACGCCAAAAACCAGAAACAATATGTCGTCACCTACATCGAAGAACAAGCGGCACAGCACATCGGCAAGTACAAGGCAGGAGACATGCTCGAATTTACTGCTGTACATGCCTATAACTACTCTCGCGGACCTGGGCTGATGATCATTGCATTCACCCCCGCTCAATAAAATCCAAATCAGACGACCCGCTATCCACATATATGACTAACCGCCCCAACGCCGGTTTCACGCTACTCGAAATGCTGATGGTGATCGCCCTTTTGGCCGCCACAGCAGGCATCGGCCTGGCGACGCTCGGCGATGAAGATGGCAGCCAGCGAGACAATGACACCCGGTATAGGCTGGGAGTCATTGAACAGGCTATTGTAGGAAGAAATACCCCCGCTTTCGGCGGAGAAATGCGCCTATCCGGCTTTGTCGCAGATATGGGTCGACTGCCCAACACCATGGCCGAGTTACTCGGTAGCGGCAATCCAGCTTATGCAACTACCGCCAACGTGTTTTATGACACTACGCCAGATGGCGTCAGCGGTATTACAGATAGCAATGACGTAGCAACAGGATTGTCGTTCTCGGCAGGCATTCGAAAGCAAATACAAACCGGCGCAAGCGGGCAATTCAAGGATGGCTGGGGCAATGCCTTTGAACCCACATTGGGAAGCAACACCATTAGCTGGTTAAGCAAGGGGCGGGATACTGCATCAGGCGGCGGCGATGACCAAACCATTTCAATTGCGGCCACTGACTGGCTGGTCAATCTAGCCAGCTGGACTGTAACCATCAACAACACCGACTCCAATCCACACACCATCAGTATCGTTCTGATCAGTCAGGAAGCCGGTGCAGCTGCCCTGCAGTGGCGTCAGCGCTGGAGTGCGGATCAAGCCATTGCGGCCAGTAGCAGCCAAATTTTCAGTCTGACCCAACCCGCAGCTTATGCCGGACAAGTACCATTTGGCCGCCATATTTTGCTGGCAGTTGAAGCGGGCGCAATCAAAGCTAAGCGCTATGTCGACTTTTATCCCGGCACACTTCCGGCTCCTGTGACGCTCGAGGTTACGCCATGAGTTTATTCAAAAAAAAACCGACTTTATTGCTGATCTGGACCGGTTTCAAACTGCATGCAGCGATCTGGAATAATGGCATAAACGAAAGTTCAACGACTATTGCAGCAATCCGGCTTGAGCAGGCTTTATCGATGCTGCCCGAGCTGTATCGCAAAACTCAGAACGTCATTCTGGCGGCCAATGATATTGTGACGACCTGGGTTGATTTCCCGGTCAATCCTTACAGCCCCAAGCCACGCCGTGAAATGGATTCGATGGCACGTTGGGAGCTTGAGCCACTGCTTGAGCAACATCAGGCTATCTGGTCACTCGGTGCAGTTCTGGAAGGTCGCGGCAGCCTGTCGGCTAATTCACGACTCGTGATTGAAGAAAAAATTGCCGAACTCGGTGCACAATCGACCCCCAGTCAATTTGGCGATTTGGCCATCCGACTGGGTTTGCTGCAGCGCGAAGAGCTCGATCAGGCGCTCAAACATCAGACCATTTTGCGTGAAACCAGTAAAACCGTGAGCGTCGGACATCACGGCTATCATCTGAATGGTGGTGCTTCACTGTATGGCTGGCTGCTATCGGGCACCATCAGTTCTCGCCTCGAAGAATGGCGCCTCGCATTTCAACAGGAAGGACTGAAACTCACCCAGCTACTTCCATTGAACGGCCTTGCCACCACTGGACTCGGCGGTAGCAGAATCGGGCTTGAAATTTATCAGGAATCAGTCGTTGCAGTCTTGATGATAGCGGGACAGATCCAGGGGATTCGTCAAGAAGAGCGTGCAATTCACCGCAACCAGGACGATTGGGTCAGTAATATGGTTTATGACTGGGCTCTCCCTGAAATTACTCATGTTGATGTCATCTGGTTTTGCGTGCCAGAACCGGCCATGATCGCTTCACTTGGAGATCGTTTTGGCCTGACACCGACCGAGCATCCTGACGGCATTGATATGCAAATGCGCCAGCTAGCCAAGCTGATGAGCAGCAAACCTTTACCTGGCCAATGCGCCCCGCTGCCGATTAAACCGCCACTCGATATTGACTGGAAAAATCCGGCATTGATGCGCTGGTACCTGTTTGGGCTTGGGCTGGCTCTGATTCTGGGCTGGGCTGGAACTTCGGTGTTTGAATTGACACAACAACAGCGCGACTTTGCCGAAGCGGTGAAGACCCTGAGCACACAAACCGATTCGCACTCCAAATACAGTGATACCGAAACCGCAATGTCGATGCTTTATCAGCAGGTAAAAACCAGTCAGGCCGAGCATGATCTGATCAAGGCACGAGTCGGACGTATCATTAATCTGGATGACCGTGTTCAGCAATTGCCTGAATTGATTCGCGTCCTGGGCAATGTTATCGGTGATCAGGTCGTGCTTAATGTATTGAAAGAAAATACCAAAAAGGGTAATGGCAATATCGGCATCTATGTCGAAGCATGGTCGTTATCTGATGTGGCGGGTCAGGAGTTTGCAGCCAATGTTGCCGAAGCCATTAAATCGAATGGCTTTATTGTGACCCAGTCACAAGTCACCGTCGCTCCCGGCCGAAACGAATTACCCGGCTATAAAATCAGCTTTTGGTTGATTCCTGAAGAAAAACGCACACAACCCAAGGTGATTCCATGAAATCACGCTTTTCAATATCAGCCATCAGAATGGCATGGAAGAAAAGATCCAGAACGCATCAGAATCAGTATCTGATCGCCAGTCTGGCAATTATTGCATCACTTGCTTATGCAATTAATCTGTATAGCCAGCAAAGCATTTTTAAAATCGAACAAAAAATTGCCGCAGTGAACGAAAAAGCGAATGCAATCAGAACTGTAGGCGAAGTCCCCCCCGGAACCAGCATTGCCGATTTGCACGAGGCATTGAAAGTGTTAAGACTGGGAACCACCCAATTGCTTGACCGGGAAAGAGAGCTGACCAATCGCTTTGCACCCAAAGGGGATCTGGTCGCCCATCAGAACCTTAAAATTGCCATTTCTGCCATGGCAAACCGTTGCGATTTACTGGTTGATGAATTTACAGACATTGGGATTAGCGCTGCGGAAATTCGCAATCCACCCAATTCAGAAATGTGGGCTAAATTGGCAGACAACCCTTATCAGAGACCATTAATTCAATTCAAGGCACGGGCATCTTATCGAGGATTGATGCAATTTCTGGAAGGCTTAAAAACATTACCTTATTTAGTCGCGCCGGTACGGTTTGAAATTGAAGTCAAATATCGCAAGGACAATGCGGGCGATTTGAAGCAGTGGCTGGAAATCTCAATGGATCTGTCTCTGTAAACATATCGTTATTAACAACAATGCAGCATGAATACAAAAGGAGGGGAAAATGAATGAGGCCGCTTTAATCAATGCAGCTATTGAAACCGGTTTGATTGATGCCCACTCCCTGCCTTCATTACGTGCACGGGCTCGTACTGAGCGCCTGCCTTTTCTGGAAGTCGCGCTGCGTGAACACCGTCTACCACTAACAGCGCTCAATATGGCGCTCGCCACTTCACGAAAAATCCCTTACCTCAATCCTGAAGAGTGTTTTGTTGCCGCAGAGGATTTGCTCAAGCTCCCCCCTAGCCTCACACAACGACATTTAACTCTACCTGTCAGATTCAACAATCAGCGTTTTTTGCTGGTTGGTGACCCGGACGACAGAGCTGCACAGGATGCCGCCCGCCGAGCCCTTGGCGTGTCTTTACCAATTGCACTGGCTGAATCAGATAGCTTGGCGGCCATACTGAAACAGCACACAGGCAATTCAGGCGGTTATACCAATGAAATCGAAGACCCAGTCAAATTGCTGGATCGGATCATGAAAGAAGCCTGGCTCAGATATGCGTCAGATATTCACATCGAACCCACTTATGACACCTGGCGTATTCGTTTTCGTGCCGATGGTGTTTTGCAGCACTGGGGCGGAATGCTGCCTAAAGCCAATGGCGAAGCTTTGATATCACGCATCAAAGTACTGGCTGGCATGGACATTACAGAGTCGCGCATTCCTCAAGATGGCAGCATGCATTACGAAATCAAGGACTGGCACAATGCTGAAAGCGACTTGCGGATAGCCAGCGTACCAGCCCGCTACGGCGAACGGCTGACCATTCGATTACTCAATCAAGGCAAACTCAATCTGTCACTGAATCAGCTTGGCATGCCTCCTGTTTTGCTTGAGAAATTCAAAGCGACCCTCGCCAAACCACACGGGATCGTATTAGTCACGGGACCGACCGGATCGGGAAAGTCAACCACGCTCTACGCCACACTGCGAACACTCGATGTAAACCGATTCAATATCATGACGGTAGAAGATCCGGTCGAACAAACACTTAATGGCGTTACCCAGGTTCAGGCCAATGAAAAATGCGATTTTCCAGATGCAATCAAGTCTTTTTTGCGTCACGACCCAGACATTATTATGGTCGGAGAAATCCGCGATCCAGACACGGCAAAAACGGCACTTAAAGCAGCAATGACTGGTCACCTGGTACTATCCACGCTACACACCAACAATGCGCTCGCCGCTTTAACGCGCATGGTTGATATTGGCTGCGAAAGCTTTCTGGTTGCCGATACCGTCGTTGCCGTGTTTGCGCAGCGACTCGTGCGGCGTTTATGCAAAGCCTGCCGTACAACTAGCCAAAGTACCCAGGAAGAAAGCCAACTACTCGGCATCCCACTCAATTCGCCCATTTACCGACCACACGGTTGCCCCCAATGTATGGGCAGTGGCTATCGTGGGCGCATTGGGCTTTACGAAGGCATGTGGGTCAACCCTGAAGTCGCAGATGCTGTGGCTGCAGGCAAAACCGAACGCCAACTCATCCCTCTGGTTAAAGACTGGTATCGACTCAAAGAAGATGCCCGAACAAAAGTGCTCGATGGAACAACCAGTGTTGACGAAGTGCGATACTACCTGCTGGGAGAAGAGTGAAAATGGCCTGGCGCTATCGAGCCCTGGATCGCAACGGAAATGAAATGACTGATGTCATTGATGTGGCCAGCGAAACTGCTGCCCAGCAATTTCTACGCCAATCTGGATTGCATATCCTCGAATTAAGGGAAATTCAACCCGAGCTAGATAATGAAGGCAATCTGAGCACAATGCTGCATCCTGCAGCATGGCTTGGCATCAACCAAAATGACCTGATTCTATTATTTCGCCAGCTATCGCTATTACTCAGGTCAGGTAATACACTGATTAATGCAATCAATACCAGCATCCAAATTTCCGGCAAATACCGGATGAAACGAGTACTTGAAATCATCTCACTCAAACTCCAGCAAGGGCAAAGTTTTTCCAGTGCATTGGCAGATATTGGCAAACCTTTTACACCGATGATGGCAGAACTCATTTCCAGTGGAGAGCAAATAGGGGAATTGAGCACCGTACTTGAACGATTGGCACTCGATCTGGAACGAAGTAAAGAGTTACGTCAGCAACTGATCACCAGTTCGATTTATCCAGTCATGGTATTTTTATTGTCAGTCGGAGTCGTTTTATACCTCGTTCTGACGGTAGTCCCCAAATTCCAGTCTTTTCTTGAAGCCCGAGGCAAAGCCATTCCCTGGGCCGCACAGACATTGCTGGATACCGTCCACTGGTTACTCGAAAATGGCTTATTTGCATTTACTACAATTGCTCTGTTAGCAGCGGCCATTCTACTGAGCTACCGCATCAATGTGACCCGGTACTGGATCGATCAAATATTGCTAAAAATTCCTATTGTCGGGTCGTGCATCATTTCGGCAAACATGGCAAAAACCTGTTGGACTTTAGCAATACTGTTGCAAAGTGGCCTATCTTTGCTATCGAGTTTACGAATTACTGCCTATACAATAGATAATCATGTACACCGGCAAGCTTTATTGGAGGCTGGCGAGAAAATCCTGCAAGGACAGTCTTTGGCACAAAGTTTAAAAATTGATATATTCCCTAAGTTATTTGCTCAAATGGCATTGCTGGGAGAGAAAACAGGGGAAATTGCCAAGATCATGACCGAACTTGGTCTGTTTTTCCGAAAAGAACTGGATCAACGGGTCAAATTACTGTCATTACTGGTTGAGCCCATGATGATTTTATTAGTCGGCGGGATTGTCGGCTTTGTGTACTTTGCCTTTTTTCAAGCTGTATTTACGCTTTCAACCCGTTAAACATAGCGGCAAATCCGTCATCAACAGAGAACGTATGCAAAACAACAACAGCTCAGGCCATGTAGCCAGAACCATTGCGATGGTGCTGTGTGTTTGCACGTTCAGCATTACGCCAGCATTGGCCGGAAAACTCCCCAACGATCTCAGCTTTGACGCAGCTTCAGCCTCTACGCCAGCAAAAGCAGCAAACACATCAGCACGAGATCCATTTTCGGTTAGCCCTCAGTTTATGACTCAAGGCCGCTTTAATGATCAATTTTCTTCAGGCGGGATGACAAGCAGCATAGAACGGATTAAGGTCAAAGCCATTCTGTGGCAACCCAAAGGAAAAAGCATCGTATCACTCACTATTGATGGTAAAGATACCGTGACGCTGCGTGTTGGAGAGACTTTAACGCTCAGCAAAGGGGCACTGAAAGTACTTTCGATCGATCCGGATACTGTCGTAATCGAAGCGGGCTTTCTGCCGCAAGGGCTGATGGTTTTACGATGAAAATCAACACCTACACCACGCTGATCGCAGCCCTTTTTCTTAGTGGCATTACACTTGCCGCCAAAATAGAACCACAGCAACCAACACTGACTGTGTATGGCAGCACACAATCCATTGGTGACGTCGATTTTCGCTCTGTTCGGCTTGCCGAAGTTGCACGCTTGGTATCCAAACTCTCCGGCTTTAACGTTATTGCCAGCAATAAAGTAGCCGACATGGAGGTTACCCTTTACCTCAGAAATACCACCTTACCTGCTCTGGTTAGTAATTTATGCCGTGCAACTGGCCTCTGGTATCGCTTTGATCGAGACAGCCGAACTTATATCATCATGAGCGAAGACGAGTTCAGGCACGACATTATCGTTGCCCGCGATGACAAAACTCGAGTATTGACACTCAAACATAACAACGTAGTCAGTGCGGCCAATGCAGTCAAATCGCTTTTTGGTGATCGGGTGCAACTCGAAATTCCAGTCGAAGAAGCCCCTCCCTTGGCACTGAGCTCTCGAAATGCCGGTCAAATCTCGGTTGCAGCAAATAATCTGGCCTCGATTTCCGGCCAGGGTGGACTGGGTTACAACCGATTCAATCCATACAACGATGGCCGCTACTATGATGGCCGCCCCAACAATAATTATTACAACACCAACGACGACCCGAACCAGTTACGTTCGATCAAACAAATCATTGCGGAAGCTAGCACAAATACACTTAAAGAGCTTCAAGCTACCGACGGCAAAACCAAAGTCAATCCGAGCGGGGCTCCAATTTATGTCACTTATAACAATCTGCACAATTTATTAATGGTGCGTAGTTCGGACGAGGATGCACTCAATGCGATTGATCAACTCATTGCCAGCATAGACCTGCCATCCAAACAAGTTTTATTGGAAATGCAAATTCTGGAGCTTGGGGTCGGCGACGATTTCAAATCCGCGTTCAGCGTTTCATACAGTGACGGCAAAAGCTCGATTGGTTTTGGTAACGACGCGAAAAGTGCCGGTGGCGGCTTTAGCTATGGCTTCTTGAACGATATGTGGAAAATTCGTCTGGAGTTATTGCAATCACAAAACAAGATCAAAGTGGTTTCAACGCCCTCGCTGCTCAGTATTAATAATCAGCCCGCGCGGCTATTTATTGGTGAAGAAGCCATTCTCACCACAGGTATCGATGCCAATACAACGACCAACGACAATCAAACAAATACCAAAACTTCGGTAAAAACCGAAAAACGTGACATTGGCCAGACATTAACCATCTTGCCTCGAATCAATGCAGATCGCAGTATTGCACTGACAATTGACCAAGAAATTTCGAATATTATTCGTGGCGGAGCCACCCTGCCGATTACACTGGATAATCGAGTAGTTAATTGGCCCATTGACACCGTTTCTAATGCGACCTCTCAGCTCACCGTTTTGGCTCAGGATGGTCGCGCCATCATTATTGGTGGACTGACAAAAAGCAGCATTAGCCGCAATGCAGACAAAGTTCCGGTTTTGGGGGATGTTCCAGTGGTCGGACATTTATTCCGCTCGACCAATGACACATCCAGCGAACGTCAAATGGTACTCATCATTACACCGCGATTGATGGATGCCGGCAATTATGACAACTTCAGAACCGCCAACATGATTGCCAACAAAACCAGTGAAGTCATGTACCAAACACCGGTTGGCAATATGCCGGATCTGAACAACGTTACGGCGCCCTTCAAACCTGCAGGTGTTATGCCGCCGCCCAGTACATCAGACGGGGCACCGATTGTCAGAGTGATGCAACCACCAGTAGTTACACAAGAAGCAACATTACCAGTACAAGCAAGTGCGCCAACTTATATTGCACCCAAGCCAGTGGTACAACAGGCAGCACCACAGCCCATCACGCCCGTGCCAAGCAGCACTGTTGTGACGCCGCAAACTCCAATTGCAACTACACCAGTCAGCACCACCCCAATTGTACAGGCACCAATCAGCGTCAAAACGCCCGTCACAACAGTACAAACACCAACTCAACCGACTGTTGAACGCCCCGTATTTAGCACTTTCGATACCGAGTAATTCGGCAACGGTAATAAAAAAAAACGAGCAGCCTTGGCTGCTCGTTTTTGTTTTTCCCTAGGGTCTGTTGACCTATTTTTGCGCCAATAAACTCCGCGCCCCTTCAAATCGGGGACCAAAATAACTGTTATTAATCGATTCAATCCTCACTTTTCCCTTGGCTGATGGCGCATGAATGAAGCGGCCATTACCCAGATAAATACCGACATGCGAATAGGGACGACCCTGAGTATTAAAAAAGACCAAATCACCCGGCTTCAAGTCGCTCTTCTCGATCGGACGAGTCGCCAATGCCATTTCAATCGAAGTTCTGGGTAAATCGAGCTGAACCGCATTTTTATAGACATATTTAACCAAACCACTGCAATCGAGCCCTTCTTCTGGCTGACTCCCCCCCAGACGATAGCCAATATCAAGTAAACCTAGCGCAACCATGATCACCTCACGGGCACCGGCATCTGATTCCATGTTTTGAGTGATGGCAGCTTGGGAAGAAAAAGATTTTACAACAGGAGATCTAATGGGTATTGCTTTAGAGGCTTCTTTCTGACTGGGTTGCATGCTTGTACACCCACTCAGTATTAACAAAACAGACAATAGTTTGATTTTATGCATCGGCCAGCACCTTGATGTGTTCAGTCACACTCCGAGCCAGCGAGGACAAATCGTAACCACCCTCAAGCAAGGAGACGATACGTTTCTTAGCATGTATATCGGCCACATTCATGAGTTGTTTAGTAACCCACGCGTAATCTGCCTCTACCAAACCCATTGAGCCCATGTCATCTTCAAGATGGGCGTCAAACCCAGCGGAAATCAAAATCAATTCAGGCGCAAATTCATTCAGCGCAGGAAGCCATTTTTCCGTGACCACTTCGCGAAACTCGCCCCCCCTACTCGCGCGCGGCATCGGGACATTGAGCATATTGCGCCCTTTAGGCACATCACCACAGTAAGGAAAAAACGGGTGCTGAAAAATACTGACCATCAGTACTTTGGGTTCATCAAAAAACGCATCTTCGGTGCCATTGCCGTGATGCACATCAAAATCAACAATCGCAACACGATCCAGACCATATTCAGCCAGCGCATGGCGTGCCGCGACGGCAATATTATTCAGAAAACAAAAGCCCATTCCGCGCTCGCGCTCAGCATGATGCCCAGGAGGGCGGATCAGGCAAAAAGCATTTTGCGCCTTACCCTGCATCACCAGATCAACCGCCTGCACGCCCGCACCTGCAGCATGGTAAGCCGCGTTCAGAGAATAGGGATTCATCGCGGTATCAGGCTCAAGATGGACATGACCTTGCGCTGGCGACAACATGGCAAGCTTATCGAGATATTCAGAGGGATGAACACGTAAAAGTTGCTCGCGCGTCGCGGCCTGAGCATTAATATGCAATAAATAGTCCCAGATTCCGGACGCCATCAGCCGATCCTGAATCGCAGCAATCCGCTCAGGGCATTCAGGGTGGCCTTGACCCATTTCATGCAAACTACACGCAGAATGACTGATTAATGCAGTGGCACCACTAGAACCGTACAATTGGACTTACCTATTCACTGATATGCTGTTTGAAGTTTACGCACAGGGTTGCAACAAGGAAAAGAAATGAACCTCGAAAACCGTGAAGTGTTGCAATGTGTACATCAAGCCGAGCAACAACTTAATCAGATCATTTTGGGCAAGCAAGCCACTCTACAGCTTGCGCTAATCTGCATTCTGGCGCGTGGTCATCTGCTACTGGAAGACATCCCCGGCGTCGGCAAAACGACGATGGCGCATGCGCTGGCGACGATACTGGGTCTACAATTTGTCCGGATACAATTTACCAGCGACTTATTGCCAGCTGATCTGCTCGGCGTATCAGTTTATGAGCGCAATACCGATGCATTCCGCTTCCACCCTGGTCCGATTTTTACGCAGGTACTATTGGCCGATGAAATCAACCGTGCCACACCCAAAACCCAATCGGCGCTCCTGGAGGCCATGGCCGAACAGCAGGTCACAATTGATGGGCAAACCCGCCTGCTGCCGCATCCTTTTTTTGTCATTGCTACGCAAAATCCGCAAGCCCAGATCGGCACGTTCGAACTGCCCGAATCGCAACTCGACCGCTTTCTACTCAGGCTGGAACTGGGTTACCCCGACACCAAAGCCGAACGAACCTTATTGCAAGGCATCAGCCGTCAGGATGTACTGGCTCAATTAAAACCAGCCCTCAGCGCAGATCAATTGCAACAGGCACAAAATGAAGTCAAAACCATCAAGCTGGCCGAGCCACTGCTTGATTACATTCAGGCTTTGGTCGCGGCGACTCGTGAAGATCAGCGGTTTAGTTACGGCCTTTCACCACGCGCTGCGCTGGGGCTGGTACAGGCCTGCAAAGCCAGTGCCTGGCTGGAAGCGCGTAGCATGGTCATTCCCGAAGACGTTCAACGCGTCTTTCCGTCGGTCGCAGGGCACAGACTGATTTCCCGCCAAAGCGGCCGGAGTGACCCGCGCCTTGCCGAACAATTGATGCGCGCAGTGGCGATCCCTTAAATGTCGCTACCCCGGTTCCTTCTCACTTACTGGCATGGCTTTATTGACCGACGCCATCCCCGCGAAACCGGACAAACCCGCATCCGGCATCAGCGGCTGTATATTTTTCCGACCGTGTATGGACTGGGATTTGTGCTCATTGCTTTGCTCCTGCTGATTGGTGCATTGAATTATCGCCTCAGCATGGGCTTTTTTTTCGCCTTCCTGTTGATCGGTATCGCCCACGCCGTTCTGTTGCGCAGCTATGCAAATCTGCTCGGATTACAAGTCAGCACAAACGCTGCCACGCCAGTGTTTGCCGGAGAAATGGCCTATTTCCCCATCTTGCTGCACAACAACAAGCGCCAGCCGCGACCAGGCATCCTGCTCCGCGCACGCGAGCAGAACGAGTCAGCCCGCTGTGATTTGCAAGGCCAAAGCCATCAGCTTGTCTTGCTGCCGGTGCAGAGCCGACAACGCGGAAAATTAGCTCTACCACGGCTCACCATCAGCAGCAGCATGCCACTTGGCTTTTTCCATTGCTGGACTTACGTGACATTCGACAATTCGGTGCTGATTTACCCCCATGTCGAATTCAATCCCCCGCCTTTACCCGAGCAAGGCCTTAGCGGCGACGGCAAGAAAATGGCGCACATCGGCAATGAAGATTTTGCTGGCTTACGCGAATTTCAGCGTGGCGATGCCAGACGCGATATTGCCTGGAAGCAAAGCGCTCGCACCGGGCAAGTCCTGATTCGCCAGCACCAGACACCGCTTGGAGCGAGCTTCTGGCTCGATTTCGATCAATTGCACGGTCTCTCTGTCGAAGCCAGACTATCGCGGCTGACAGCCTGGATTTTGCAGGCCGAGGCCATCAGCCGTCCTTATGGATTGGCACTACCCCAGCTCAAAATCCCCCCTGGCATGGGGCACGCTCATCTTCATCGCTGCCTCGTTGCATTGGCCGAATACCCGGGAGAAAGCCGTCGTGATGCCTAATCGCCTGCTGCACGCCAGCGAACAGCAAAGGCTGGCTTTTCTTCTTTTCGTGACCGGCATTCCGCACTTGCTGGAGCAACCGGCCTGGCTGGCCATCAGCCTGAGCTGCATTTTGCTGCTCTTTGCCCGACTCAGCCCGGATTTACGGTTCCGTATCCCGCGCTGGGGGCATTTCTTGCTCTGCGTTCTGGTTGGCGTACTGGTTTTTCAGGCCTATCGCAGCGTGGTTGGTCGTGAAGGCGGAGTCGCCATACTGATGGCATTGTGCATCGTCAAACTCGTCGAAACTCGCCACTTGCGCGATGCACGCGCCTTGATTTTGCTGATGTGCCTACTCAGCGGGATCGCTTTTCTGCATGGGCAGCAACCTTGGCGAGCGCTGTTTGCCTTACTGAATTTGACCGGCATTTTATTCATGGCACAAAGCATAGAACAGCAAATACCACCCCAAGGTATCAACGTAGGAGTCTCATCAAGATTCATTTTCGAGGCCATACCCATTGCCATTTTGCTATTCGTTTTATTCCCGAGGCTACCCGCACCACTCTGGGCGCTGCCCGACTTAAACAGCGCCAAAACCGGTTTATCCGACAGCGAAATGCAAGTCGGCAGCATAGGCCAGTTGATTCAGGATGAAAGCATCGCTTTTCGGGTGAGTTTTAAAGGAGCAAATCCGGGCAAGTCGGCGATGTACTGGCGTGGCCCGGTATTTGAAGATTTTGACGGTATACGCTGGCATCCGGCCTATAGCAAAGCGCAATCCGAACGGCAATTTACGTCTATTCCGCTCATCGCCGGACAAGGTCCGATTTATGAATACAGCCTGACGCTCGAACCGCATCAACAAAAATGGCTACTGCCGCTGGAAATGCCGCGGCAACTGCCGGCCCAAACCCGGCTCAGCAACCGGCTGCAGCTAATCAACAAAACCGAACTCAGCGAACTTAAACGTTTTGAGCTAAGTTCCCAACTGAACTGGCGCACCTTGAACGACGATCCGGCGCAAATCGCACGCAGCTTGAAATTACCAGCCGAACTCAATCCGCAAAGCCAGGCACTGGCGCAACAATGGCAACAAAGCCCCCCACAGCAGCGCATCATCAACGCGCTGAACTGGTTGCGCAGCAATGATTTTAGCTACACGCTCACCCCGCCCATACTGAGCAGTCGGCACCGGATCGATGAATTTTTATTTCAAAGTCGGCAGGGATTTTGCGAACACTATGCCAGCGCCTTTGCATTTTTGATGCGCGCCTCCGGTGTTCCGGCGAGGATTGTCACCGGCTATCAGGGTGCGGCACAAAATGGCGATTACTGGATTGTCCGGCAATCGGATGCGCATGCCTGGGTCGAGGTCTGGCTCGCAGACCTGGGCTGGCAACGCATCGATCCGACCGCAGTGATTTCGCCCAACCGGATCAACGAAGGTTTGGCGCGCAGCGTCAACAGCGCCGATCTTCCGTTTATGCTGCGGCAAGATTATGCCTGGCTACGCCAGCTGCGCCTGCAGGCCGACGCCCTGGTCAATGACTGGAATCAATGGGTCATCGGCTACGATCAGCAGCGCCAGCGTGATTTCTTGAGAAAACTGGGTATTAACGACTTCCTGTCCAGCGCCTTTATATTTTGGCTGCTGGGTGGCTTTGCCATCACGCTGGGCGGTTTTGCCGCGTGGTTGTTGTATAAAAACCGCCCACCTCAAGCAGATCGAGCCAGCCGACTCTATCGGCGCTTTATTAAAAAACTCTCCCCCCTGCAGCGAGAGCTCAGCGAAGCACCACAGGACTTCGCCCTGCGCGCCTGCGCCAGTTTTCCGCAACAAGCCAAACAAATACAAGCAATTACAACGCTGTATTTACAAGCCCGCTATGCCAACGATGGGCAAGCCGAAGTGGCGCTGGCACAGGCGATCAAGGACTTTCATCCACTTCGACGCGAATCATCACAGGCAAGCCGCCGCCAGTTCAAGCCCAAATCACATCCGGAAGATAAAAGCATGTAAGCCGGTAGATTTTCATAGCCTCAAAGGCTAGAATGATCCGCCTTGTTGGGCTTAAAGCCAGAATTCCATCCTTTTAGGAAACTCTCATTTATGTTTATCACTCCTGCATTTGCTGCGGCCGCTCCAGGGCCAGAAGCCAGCTTTATGTCTTTCCTGCCAATGATCGTGATTTTCGTGATTTTCTGGTTCCTGATGATCCGCCCGCAGCAGAAAAAAGCCAAAGAACACCAGGCCATGCTCGGCGCACTGCAAAAAGGCGACGAAGTGAGCACCAGCGGTGGCTTGCTGGGTCGCATCAGCAAACTGAACGATCAGTATGTCACGCTCGAAATCGCCAATGGCGTTGAAATCGTGATCCAGCGTGCCGCTATCGGCCAGCGCCTGGAAAAAGGCACGTTAAAAAATAATCAGTAATTGCAACAGGGTCATTGCTCGCCAACTGCAGCAATGACCTCAATCATTTACCGAGCGGATGATCTTGGTCATCGCTCAGGGGTTCAGCATGAATCGCTATCCACTCTGGAAGTATATCCTTCTAGCCGTTACCATCCTTGTGGCAACGCTCTATACCCTCCCCAATTTCTTTGGCGAAAGCCCAGCCGTGCAAGTATCTAGTGGCCGCGTCACAGTTAAGGTCAGCGAAGCCATGGTGCAGCAGGCAACACAAATTGCCACACGCGCCGGTGTCACACCTATCGATGCCTACTTTGAGGCCGGTTCGGTCAAACTGCGCTTTAAGGATACCGATAGCCAGATCAAGGCCAAAGATGCGATTCAAACCGCACTGGGTAGCGATTATGTGATCGCACTCAACCTGGTTTCGGATACCCCCGCCTGGCTGGCCAAACTGCATGCCAAACCGATGGTGTTGGGTCTGGATTTGCGCGGCGGTGTACATTTCCTGCTGGAAGTCGACATGAAAGCTGCGGTAGACAAGGCGCTGGAAAAAACCGCCGGGGACATCCGCCGCGAATTGAAAGACAAAAAAGTCCGCTACGGCAAAATCAGCAAGGAGCGTGATCGTGTCGAAGTACAACTGCGCGACGCCGAAACGCTGGCCGCAGCCAGCAAAGCCTTGCGCGATACGCTCGCCAATCTGAAAGTTGACTCGGTCAATACCGATGGCAACTACAAGCTGGTCGTGACTTATCCCGAAGCGGCTTTACTGCAACTGAAAAATGATGCAGTCAAACAGAACATCACTACCTTGCATAACCGGGTCAACGAACTGGGCGTAGCCGAGCCGGTGATTCAGCAGCAAGGTGAAGGCCGTATCGTTGTGCAATTGCCTGGTGTACAGGACACCGCGAAAGCCAAAGACATTCTGGGTCGCACTGCGACACTGGAAGTTCGTCTGGTTGAAGATGATCAGGCCAAACTGGCTGAAGCACTCAATGGCAATGTTCCTGCCGGTTATGAATTGATGACTGAACGTCGTGGCAGCACGGGTGAGAGTGTACCCATTTTGCTGCGCAAAGAAGTCGAGCTGACTGGTGAAAACATCAACGACGCGCAGGCTGGCTTTGACGAACAAAATGCGCCTGCAGTGCATTTGGGTCTGGACTCCATTGGCGCGAGCATTTTCAAAGATTTAACGCGCGAAAATGTCAACAAACGCATCGCGATGATTCTGGTAGAAAAAGGCAAAGGCGAAGTCGTCACCGCACCGGTCGTTCGTGGGGAAATCGGCGGCGGCCGGGTGCAAATCTCCGGGTCGATGGATGTGACCGAAGCCAATGATACCGCCCTGCTGTTACGCGCCGGTTCACTGGCTGCACCGATGGAAATCGTCGAGGAGCGCACCATCGGCCCATCGTTGGGTAAAGAAAACATCAGCAAGGGCTTTAACTCGACGCTGTATGGTTTTGCTGCCATTGCGATTTTCATGATGATCTACTACCGCGTTTTTGGTGTCGTATCGACCATCGCACTCGGTGCAAATCTCTTGTTCCTGATTGCCCTACTCTCACTGCTCGGTGTCACACTAACACTACCGGGAATCGCGGCGATTGCGCTGACGTTGGGTATGGCGATTGACTCGAACGTCTTGATCAACGAACGCGTGCGGGAAGAATTGCGCGATGGGATGAGTCCGCAAATGGCCATTCAGAATGGTTACAAGCACGCCTTCGACACCATTCTTGACTCCAATATCACGACATTGATTGCAGGTCTGGCACTGCTGATTTTCGGCTCGGGTGCGGTGCGCGGCTTTGCCTGGGTGCATTGCCTAGGAATTATGACTTCGATGTTCAGCGCAGTCTTTGTTTCACGCGCCTTGATTAATCTGGTTTATGGCTACCGTCATCGCCTGACTACGCTTGCAGTGTAAGGACGGGAGAAAATAATGATCGAATTTTTTCATGTAAAACGCGACATCCCATTCATGAGCTACGGCAAGCTCACAACGGCGATTTCTCTGGCAACTTTTGTGATCGCTGTCTTCTTCCTGATCACCAAAGGCCTGAACTTTGGCGTCGAGTTTACCGGCGGAACGGTGATGGAAATCCGCTATAGCCAATCGGTGGAAATCAATCAGGTTCGTCACGGCGTTGAAACACTGAAGTATGGTGAAGTGCAAGTTCAGTCTTTGGGCACAACCAAAGATGTGATGGTGCGCATTCCCAACATCAAAGGCAAAACCAGCGCCCAGCTCTCGAACGAAGTGCTTAACAGCCTGAAAGCAGAGCGTGCCGATGTTGAATTGCGCAAAGTCGAATTTATCGGACCATCGGTCGGTGATGAGCTGTTTACCCATGGCTTGACCGCGCTGGCGCTCGTCTGTATCGGTATCATTGCCTATCTGATGCTCCGGTTCGAGTGGCGCTTTGCTTTCTCAGCGATCATCGCCAATATGCACGACGTCATTATTATTCTCGGCGTGTTTGCCTTGTTCCAGTGGGAATTCAGCCTGACCGTGCTCGCAGGTATTCTGGCAGTACTGGGTTATTCGGTGAACGAATCAGTCGTGGTGTTCGATCGGATTCGTGAAAACTTCCGCAAACCGACCTTGCGCGGCAAAACGGTACCGGAAGTCATTGACAATGCGATTACCGCGACGATGAGCCGTACCATCATTACACACGGTTCGACCGAATGCATGGTGCTGGCGATGCTGATTTTTGGTGGCGCTGCGCTGCATGGCTTTGCGATGGCACTGACGATCGGGATCGTATTCGGGATCTATTCATCAGTCCTGGTCGCTTCGCCGTTATTGCTGATGTTTGGCGTGACGCGCGATAGCATGGCTAAGCCGGAAAAAATCAAGGAAGAAGCAGTCGTTTAATCACGAACTGAGCTTCCCTCCTCCACGCCGACTCAGGTCGGCGTTTTCATTGAGAGATCAAAATGGAATTGAACTTCATCGATATTTTCCTGCACCTTGACGTGTATCTGGCGCAGCTAGTGCAAAACTATGGCGTCTGGATTTATGCGATCTTGTTTGCGGTGATTTTTTGCGAGACGGGTCTGGTTGTTACACCGTTTTTGCCGGGAGACTCCTTGTTGTTTGTCGCCGGCATGATCGCCGCCAGCGGCGCGATGAATGTCCATTTTTTGGCGCTGCTGCTGTTTATCGCCGCCGTTTTGGGTGATGCAGTCAATTACACCATCGGCCGCTATTTCGGTCATAAACTGTTTGCCAAATCCGACTCGAAAATCTTTCGCCGCGAATACTTGGATAAAACGCATGCTTTCTTTGAAAAATATGGCGGCAAAACGATCATCATCGCGCGTTTTGTTCCCATCGTTCGGACATTCGCGCCTTTTGTTGCGGGTATGGCTGAAATGACTTATCGCAAATTTTTCGCCTACAACGTCATTGGGGCAATGATGTGGGTGGGCTCTTTGCTTTACGCGGGCTATTTACTTGGCGGCGTGACGTTTATCCAGAAAAACCTGACCGCGATTATTCTGGGCATTATTTTTGTTTCGATTTTGCCCGGCATTATTGAAATTGTGAAACATAAACTCGCCAAGGCCAAGGCATGAGCGACGAGCAATTTCATACCCAGAAGGCGGCGATTCGCGCCTCCTTTGACAAGGCTGCACACAGCTACGACGCGGCGGCAGTCTTGCAGCGTGAAATTGTCGACCGGATGTTTGAACGGCTGGAATTGATGCGAATCGACCCGCAACGCGTGCTTGACGCCGGCAGCGGCACCGGTTACGCGATTCCGAAGTTGCAGCAACGCTTTAGCAAAGCGCAAGTGATCGAGCTCGATTTAGCGCCTGCCATGCTCGCCGTTTCGCGCGACAAGCAAATCGGTAGTGGCGTCAAAAAATTACTCAAGCAATTGAGCAATCGGATTCCAGCGCAAGTGTGCGGCGATATTGAACGCCTGCCGTTTGCCGACAATTCGCTCGATATGATCTGGTCTAGCCTTACCTTGCAATGGTGCAATACCCCCGACGCGGCCTTTGCCGAATTTCAACGTGTCCTCAAGCCCGGCGGCCTGCTGATGTTTGCAACACTAGGCCCCGATACGTTGAAAGAATTACGCACCGCTTTTGCTGGTGTCGATGGCTACGAGCACGTCAATCGCTTTATCGATATGCACGACCTAGGCGATGCGCTCGTGCAGCAGGGCTTTGCAACGCCGGTGATGGACATGGAATACCTCACAATGACATATAGTGATGCAAAAGCGGTAATGGCCGACTTAAAAGGCATTGGTGCACACAATAATATGCAAGGCCGTCGCACCGGCATGTTTGGCAAAGCGGCGTGGCAACGGGTGCAGGCGCAATACGAAACCTTGCGCCGTAATGGCAAACTACCGTGTACTTATGAAGTCGTTTACGGCCATGCCTGGAAATCTGAAACCAAACCCAGCAAGCAGCTTCCCGACGGCAGCCAGATTATCGAATTTCGCCCGCGAGCGGCCTCCTGATGAGCGCACAGACCGGCATTGCATCGCGCTATTTTATTACCGGCACCGATACCGAGGTCGGCAAAACCGTTGCGACGGCTCAACTGATACGTCTATTCAATCAACTTGACATACCTACAATAGGTATGAAGCCAGTAGCCTCTGGTTGCATAGCTCAGGGCGATATACTCATCAATGATGATGTCATTGCACATCAACAGGCCAGCCCGATTCATGCACCACTTGAGCTGGTAAATCCCTATCGTTTTCTGCCGCCAATTTCACCCCATTTGGCCGCTAGAGCAGCCGGCGTTGCAATTGATCTGCAGCATTTGGTTCACTGCGCCGAACAATTAAGCGATTATGCCGAGACCGTCATCATCGAAGGAGCCGGTGGCTGGTTTGCGCCGCTGAGCGAGCAGTTCCGGATTTCAGATCTGGCGGTGGCATTACAAGCACCGGTAATTCTGGTCGTCGGCATGCGCTTGGGCTGCATCAATCATGCCCTGCTCAGCGCGAAGGCCATCAGGCTGTCTGGTTTACCTATAGCGGGCTGGATTGCCAATCGAATTGATCCGGAAATGGCATTTTATTCAGATAATTTGAGCTACCTGCAAATGCATTTGTCTGCGCCACTACTTGCCGAAATCGATTTTCAGGAGAATGCAGTCGATGGCTGTCTCAATCTACAAGCGTTTGAACGACTTAAATTGCGGAATTTAACGCCTTAAATTAACATCAATCGACCATTTTGATAGCGATTCAATGATTAAACATTTACTGACCAGCTTGGCCTTGCTGATCTGCACCATTGTGCTGTTTGCATGCAGCAAACCCGCATTTCAGGGCAGTGATCTGAGCGACACCACCATCGGTGGTGAATTTGAATTGCTGGATCATCACGGACAAAAGAGAACGCTGGCCGACTATCGTGGCAAAATTGTAGTCTTGTTTTTTGGCTATACGTCTTGCCCGGATGTTTGTCCGACGACTTTATCCGAGCTGCGTGGTGTTATAAACGACTTAGGTGAACAAGCCAAAGAAGTACAGGTGCTCTTTATCAGTGTTGATCCTGAGCGTGACAATCCGGCTTTGCTTGGCCAGTATGTCCCGGCTTTTCACCCCGGCTTTATCGGATTAACAGGCAGCAAGGCACAAATTGATGCCGCAGCCAAAAATTATCGTGCTATTTATCAAAAACAGGGTAAAGACAAAAGCTATACCGTCGATCATACTGCTGGCAGCTACCTAATTGATCGTGCAGGAAAAACCCGTGTCATGATCAGCTATGGTGCTGGCGCAGCCACATTCACCCATGACATCCAATTACTCTTGGCCGAATAAAGAATGAGCGTAGAAGAAAACAAAGGCATCCATCCGATCCCCGACGATGCCGACATTGCCCAGTTTCTGCTCAAGTCCCCTCTGGAAATTGCTGCAGTACTGCGCTCAATGGAGCAGGCAGAAACCAATATTGCCGTTCATTTCAATCATGGACGAGACATGATGGTGACCCGCATCCTGAATGTTGATGCCAAAGAGAAAAAATTCATTTTTGACATCAGTGGACAACAGCACATCAATGATGGCGTTAGCCGTGCTGATAAGTTGTTATTTGTCGGCGACCTCAATGGCGTAAAAGTCCAATTCACGATCCGCACCCCTAGCCGGATCCAGTTCCAGAATGGCACGGCTTTTATCGCCAATCTGCCAGCTGATCTGGTAAAACTGCAACGACGCGAATACTTCCGTCTTACCACGCCGATTGCTACGCCCTACACCGCAACCTTCCTACTGGAAAATCAGCAAGACTCACTCAGCTTTGATCTGCACGACATCTCCTTGGGGGGTGTCGGTGTTTGGTTGAAAGATGAAAATCAAAAGGCATTATTCGAGCTGGGGGTCATCTTACCCAGAGTCGGCCTAGAGCTCGGAGGCGCAGGTCGCGTCATCGTCGATGTTGAAGTCCGTAATTTGCACACCGTCAGCCTTAAACAAGGCATGGTGAGAATCATGCTGGGGCTCAAATTTATCAATTTATCCCGCTCCAGCGAAAGTTTGCTGCAACGCCTGATGGTTCAGCTCGAACGCGACAAAAAAGCCATCACCGGTTAAAGATCACAATGAACGGGGGCAGATTAAATTTGCCCCGGTTTCAGCATCACTGACTTGCTGCAAGCAAGACACTCCAGATGCAGCGATAGGTATACGCCCCAAAGCCAATCTAACATTGCGCTAGCAAGCAATACCCCAGCTCAGTCCCACTTCACCCTAGGCGTCAGCAAGGCGATCAGCGCCGCAGCCAGCGCCACGAGCGCCATTCCCCAGCTCAAGCTGGTTTCATGCGCAACAAAACCAATGACTGGCGGCCCCATCAAGGCACCAATCGACCCCATTGTTGTTACCGCAGCCAAGGCGACAGCCCCCTGTTTAGCCGCCTGAGCATAAACGCAAGGCGATACGGCGGCCATTCCCAAGCCGACAAGGGCAAAACCAATCAAAGCCGGCACAAGCCCACCGATCAGCAAAGCAGCAGATAAACCCAAACCAGACAACAAGCCACCCCAAAGCAACATTTTTGGCGCCCCAAACTGCGTTCGCCATACATCACCAAACCAGCGCGCGATAAACATTGTGACCGAGAAAAAGGCGATCCCAAGCGGCGCCATCTGGGCGCTGGCAGCAACCACATCTTTCAAATACAGTGCAGACCAATCCGACATTGATCCTTCAACGATCGTACCGCATAACGCCAGCAATCCGAGCCAGAGCGCAACGCCGGTAGGCAAAACAAACCGCTGCCCGCCTCCTGATGCCTGCGGTTTTTCCACCAGCAAATGGCGAACCGAGACCGCAACCGCCAGCCAAAGAATCATGGATGCAACTAGAAAGTGCACCCAGACCAGATCACTGATGAAGGTCATTCCCGAGGCAAATAAAGCAGCCGCCAGTCCGCCCAAGCTAAACACCGCATGCAAACGCGACATAATCGCCTGCTTGCCGACAATCTCGGCTTGGACTCCTTGCGCATTCATTCCGACATTGAGCAAGCTGGCGAGCACCCCTTCTAGCAGCATCATGAATAAAGCCACCGGATAATTCGGCGCCAAAGCCAAGCCGATCAGAACCAGAGGCAATAATGCACCGCTAATCATACAGGCGGCTTTTGAGCCCAGCTTATGCAAGATCGTCGCAGTCACCGGAAACGAAAAAACAGCACCAAGACCACTGGCGAGCAACAAGAAGCCAACTTCTGCCGTTGATAAACCCAGATAAATTTTCAACGCCGGGATACGCGAAGCCCAGGTACCAAAGTTAAATCCCAGAACCAAAAACAAGGTAGCGACGGCCAACTGAGTGCGGCGAATATGACTTGCAGAGTGTAGTGTGGTCACAGAGTATCCGGAGATTGAGGTTCGTCAGCGTCGCGCTGATCGGCATTTTGTGCAGAAAGGTAGCTAAAATCCGGAGCGTCGATGTTCTCACCGCGCTCCAGCATATAGATAAACGCGAGTAATTCTGCCACAGCCCGATAGAGCTGGGGAGGAATTTGACTATCAAGGTCAACCTGCATCAGTAAAGCCACCATTTCTGGTGAGTCATGCACAAAAATGCCCGCTTCTTTGGCTTTTTCGATGATTTTTTCCGCCAGAATACCTTTCCCTTTGGCCACCACCGTAGGCGCGCTACTACCTTCTCGATACGCCAGCGCAATGGCTTGAGCGCGTTTGGGATTAGTGCTCATGACCATCGACCTGGCTGGCCACCAGATTTAGTCCGGCAGATTCGAAACGGCGCATTAACTCAGGTTGCTGTTGACGCAATAGCTGTAAGGTTTCTTCTTTTGCGACTTGGAAACGCAGCTTGAACTGCCCTTGCTGCAACTGCGCGACCACATCAAGCTCACCCAGAGTGGGTAAATCAAGACTCAGTCGCGTCTGCCATTGCTGCAAATCGCGCTCACCTTCGTGTTGCGTCTGCCGCTCATTTTCCAGCTCCCAGCGTAATGATTGACCAGGCCAAGCCTGGCCTTGCCAGACCAAAGGCTTATTTTCAATCAGATCCAGCTGCTGGCGCACCAGTTGCTGTAAACCTTTTTCGTCTAGCACGCTCATGCCGCGCGAAGTCAATGGAGTATCGCCGCCTTGTTTGAGCGATTCCGTGCGTTCACTAGAACTAATTCCAACCTTGTCATTATCCGCGCGAACTTGACCTTTTCCAACCTCATCAATTGTCTTTGTCTGGTTTGAAGCAGGTAATTCTATCGATTTTTTCGTTGCTTCACCTTGTGCTATCTGCGGTGTTTGAGCTGCTTGCGGCTCTTTAAGCAAGCTTTGTAAGGGGCGCTCGCCTGACACCCACTCTGCCTGATGCGACTCATAAAATAAGCCGCTCTGGGCAAGTCTGGAAGCAAGTTGATTAGCCAGCTGAGCACTATCGGGTTTACCGCTGAATAAAGGCTGAGTTTCTTTCAAGTTACTTGCTGGTGTGTCATCGGCTTTCTGGAGTAACTCACCAATCAACGTAGCGCCCTTACTCAAGGCGACATTAGGATCTTTAATCGATTGTTGAGCCTGTTCCGGCTTGAGGGTAAGCTGAAAAGTCAGTTGTGGCTCTTTGCTCAGGACGGTGAGTTCAAACTGCTGTCCAGGCTGAGTATTTCTCGGCAGATTCAAGTCAAGTAACTGATCTTTTACCAAAACGGCAAAACGCCCGTTATTAAGCTGGTTCGTGACCAGCGCCTGCACTTTTTCACCAACGGTAAGACGAAGGTCATCAGGTGAAACGCGAACCGTTTCCAGTACGCCCTGCTGGGCGCGGAGAAAATTACCGACCAGTGTATTGGATGTATTGCCGGGTAACATCGGTCACCCCTTATAAACACCGCGATAAATCGCCACAATCAGATCAGCTTCAGCGCGAGACAAGCCACATTCCATAATTAATTGCGACGCATCTGCACCTGCCTGCGCCATTCTGATCGCTTTGGCATAGAGCGTTTCTTCGTGAGGCTGGCCATGCTCCAAGATATCAGGCGCATTCTGTTGAACCAAGGGAGCCAATTCAGATGGTGGCGTTATTGCGGACAACCTTAACTTCAACAACTCGACCTCTTGCTGCAATAACGCGATTTGCTCGGCCTGCTGATTATCCTCTGGATGCAAAACGGTACGATTATGTCGATACCAGAAGAAAAGCAATTCCGCGACATAAAACAAAATCAGCAAGACACCGATATAGAGTAATTGCGGCCAAGTGATAAATAGCCCAGCTTTATCCACTATGCCTCCATTAATTAGTAGATTGCTCTATCGGTTTTTATTTGAAAAATTAGCGATATCTTTCATCCAGTTTTCGCCCCTGGACTTCGCTTTGCAATATGCCCTGTAATTCAGCACGCCATTCTTTTGTCAAAACAAGCAATGCATCATGCTGCTGCTGCAGGTAAAGAAGTTTGTCTTTAATGAGTTGCTGATCCGATATTGAATAGTCCGACCAGGCTATCAGTGGCAAACTCAAACTCCACTGATTATAAGCGGGAAACTGTTGCTCGAAATCATCCCAAGCGCCTATATTTGCTAATCTCAATAATTGCTCACTCACATCACACAGATCATTCAACCACTGGATCAGTTCAGACTCGGCCATGTATCAGTCGCCCATGGTTTTGCACATCAGCAGCTTGGGACTCAGATTGAAACTCGGGTTTGATACTGAGCCAGGAAGCTCGCAAATCATTCATTAAATTGCCAATTTCATCCAAGACCGCGGCATCATTATGCAAGTTGGCCCACAATAATTGATGAGCCGCATACTCGTAGAGCGCATCCAGATTCTCTGCCAATTCATTGCCTTCACCCTTTTCAAGCGAAGCCCGTAACCCGTCTTCAATAATGGAAATGGCTTTACTAACAGCCATTCCTTTATCTGCAATGCGTCCCTGCTGGATGTGGAATTTTGCCAAGTTAATCGATTTTATTGCGCCATCAAACAGCATTACGACCAGCGCATGTGGACTCGCAGACTCAATCTGATGCTCCAGGCTTACAGAGCCATAAGCATCGAGTGCTTTTCTGTTTGTATTCATTATCCCACCTTCGGCAGGTTGGCTAATTGACCCGCCAGCCAATCACTGGTGTTCTGTAGTTTTGAGACGGAAACATCAAGTGCAGAATACTGCGCACGTAAACGCTGCTCGATCCCCACCAATCGGCGATTCAAATTATCAACCTGCTTGGCAATATTTTTAGCCTGCTTATTCATGCCATCTACACGAGTTGCAACCTCACCTTCACTGGAAAGCATTTTTTCCAACATGGCATCAAATTGGTAACCGATGCCTCGTGAGAAGCTAATTGTGCCACGAGAAGCCCCATCAGGAGAGCTTGCTGCCCCACCGAGCACTGAAAACTTCAAACCGGAATCCATCGTCACTTGCTGACCAATTCCTGTTTTGATGTCATTGCCGACTTTGACTTGCACATCGGTTCCGGTCACTGTCGCTGCGATACCTGTACCCAGTAAGTCACTGGTAATACCCAAGCTGCCTTCCGAGCCGTACTTCACATTATTAATAACAATTTTATTATCTGCGCCAATGACCACACCTACTTTAGCACCAGCCGTCTGCAATGCAGAATTTGAATTAATCCGAGTCTGTAACTCAGCAGCCAATTGCGCCGGCGTATAATCCCCTTCGGTCAGGGTAACTGATGCTGCCGTGCCATTAATCATTAAACCAAATGTTTTGTTGGTGGCATTAACATTGAAAGTACCGCCTACACCAGCAAAATTTAATGCCGATGTTGTCTGTGTTGCCTGAGTGGCATTATTAATTACAGACACGGAGAGATCAGAAACTGGCTGAGTATTTTTATCGAAAGCATCAATACGAATCAAAGAATCACTGGCACGACCATTACTAGCAAACAAGCCAATCACGCCTTGCGGGTCGGCAGCTAAAGCTGCATTGAATTTGCTGCTATCCAGAGACATGACACCATTTTTGTCGGTTTTGATTCCAACCTTGGACAAAGCATCATAATTACCACCGGTGCCCGAAATCATTTGATTAACGGCATTTCTCAAGGACATCTGTATTGAACGCACAGTACCTTCACCGGTTAAAATAGCTCCCTGTTTGGTCTCCGGATTATAGGCCGTTGATTCCTTTAAATTTTTTGTGACTTCATTGTATGCTTTGATGAAGTCTTCAACGCTTTTCGTGATGTTACCGGTGCTTCTACCTACAGTCAGATTGACTGGTGAAGTAGTTACCTTGTTCAGCGTCAGGGTCACGCCGTCTACTACATCGGAAATCACATTGGCTGATTTACTAATTGCAATCCCATCAACGGTAAAGAGAGCATTTTTTGCGGCCTGATTTTGCGTTAAATTAGCTACTCCCCCCACCGTACTGGCGTTATAAGCCAAACGCGATAAACCCGCCGCATCAGTATTATTGGCATCACCAGTGTCATTAGTAGTAATTCTTAAAGCATTTTTCTCACCCGTATCAGTAGAAACTAATGCGAGTTTATAACCTGTACCATCATTAATAATGCTGGCACTCACACCTGCTTTGGCATTGTTAATAGCATCTCTCACCCCGGTCAGAGTGTTATTGCTAGCATCAATGGTAATGGTTTTGGATGACTTATCCGGATTGGAGGTAAATGATGTAACGCCCGCGGTCGTCGTATACTGGCCAAAATCAAGCGTGATTGTACCCGTACCAACCTCGGCTGTAGTTGCAGCAAAAATACCGGAAGACAACTTTTGATTCGTCGCTAACTGCGACACTTCAAGCGAAAATTTCGCCTCTGCGGCATTTTTTGCAGCAGAGATACTGACATACTCACTCGACGATGAGGAAGCCGTCACCGAAGTAAAATTATCGGCATTAGCCAGCTTTTGTGCCGCAGCCTGAAAGCTCGCCAGGGCACTTTTGATTGTGCCATATGCACTGATACGCGCCTGAATTCCGATGTTTTTAACGTCAAACTTCTTCAGGGGCTGCTGCTCCACTGCCATTAATTGACTGACAATAGAATTAACATCAATCATAGCCATAATAACCCCCTACCACCGCTTAAATACATCAAAATCAGGCTTTTTCCCTAACCAACAAACCCTGAAGCTTATCCAATGCTTTGGCAATGGCAATCACTTCTTCATTAGGAAGTTGACGTAATACTTCTTTTGATTGCTGATCAATCAATTTCACCATCCGAATTTTAGTATCTTTGTCAGTACTAAACTCCAGACCCACATTTTTATTGAGCGACTGAACGGTTTCGTTGATCCTTCTGACAGCCTCATCCATTTCTGCTGGCTGAACTTCGGCAGAGTCCTGCTCTTTGCCTGCAACCCCCAACACTTTTACACTTGGGAGATCAGAAACAACAGATTCCGAATTTTTTTGCTGGGCAGAAGAAATATTTGCGGCAGCGCCAAGAGATTGAATTTGCATGATAGCCTCTCCTTGCAGTTAAGCCCCAGCGACCAAAATCACCGGGGCTTCGTAAAGACCTCTAAATTATTCTACCTGATTAACCACGCAACAGACTCAACACCTGGTTAGGCAATGCGTTAGCCTGAGCCAACATTGCAGTACCAGCCTGCTGCAGAATCTGAGCTTTAGTCAAATTGGCAGTCTCATTCGCAAAGTCAGTATCACGAATCCGGCTACGAGAGGCTGACATATTTTCACTAGAGGCCTGCAAGTTAGCGATTGTGTTTTCAAAACGACTTTGCAATGCACCAAACTTAGCCCTTTGTCCATTGGTCGCCTGCAGTGCACCATCCACAATCGCAATGGTTCGATTAGCACCGGCAACGGTAGATACATCAACCTGATTCACTTTTTGCAACTGAGCTGCCGACGAAGCTGTATTAAAGAAGCTAGCAGTTTCCGATGCAACCACGTTGAATGAACGATCAGAATCAAGCGTAACCTGCCCTGTACCATTCGCAGTCGCTCCCGATGCAGTTGCAGAACCGCCAATAGTCAGGCCACCAGTACCACTAGTCACGGTAACTTTAATATTTTCGCCTGCATCATTAGTCAGCGTGACACCAGTACCAGTAGAATTTACTTTTGCAGTAATACCAGTTTTGCTGGTTTGCTCATTAAATGCACTGATAGCCGCTGAAAGCCCATCGCCGTTAACAGTCCCACCTACGGTAAATGAAATCGACTGTGCCGTAGTGTTATTTGACGTAACACTCAGCGTATAGCTGGTATTCGCAGTAAATGCAGTCAGATCGAATTCAGTACGGGCAGATGCCGTGACCCCTGTCGTACCGGTCTGGGCGTTAATATTGGCAGCAAATGTTTTTGCTGAATCATTAATGGCATAAGCCACGTTGGCAGAGCCAGATGCACCATTAATTGTCACACCACCTGCAACAACACGGGCTGTGGCAGAGGCACTTGATGCAATCGCATTGGATGTACTACCAGATGTCAAATCACCGGTTGCTGCAGCCGATGCGCCAATACGGTAGTTACCATATGCGGACGTACGGAAGTTAGTCGTTGTTGAAGTAATGGTCTGATACGCATTGGCACCGACTTGATATACAGAACTATTGGTACCATCAAGCAATTTCTGACCATTAAACTCAGTTGTTTGCGCGATACGATCCAACTCAGACGCAAGCTGAGAAGCTTCCTGCTGCAATGCCGTACGATCAGATGCTGAATTGGTCGCATTGGCTGACTGAACTGCCAGCTCACGAATACGTTGCAGAATATCGCCCGAAGAGCTCAGTGCACCCTCAGCTGTTTGCGCCATCGAAATACCATCATTGGCATTACGGCGAGCTTGATCCATACCACGGATTTGTGCGGTAAAACGTTCAGAAATTGCCAAACCCGCCGCATCATCTTTGGCGCTATTAATGCGCAAACCAGAAGACAAGCGTTGTAGCGAGGTATTCATGAAACCTTGCGTTTTATCCAGATTCCGCTGCGAATTCAGCGAAGGTACATTGGTATTAATGACTTGAGGCATGATTGTTTCTCCTAGATGTCCTGACCCGAATCGCGGGATCGTTGGGCTTACTCAAGCGTCTACCCATGATTTGCTTATCGACCTAGGAGAACAGAACTTTAGAAATTCATTTGATTTTTTTCATTTACCAAGCTGGCTAGAATAAAGGCGGCCTGATCAACCACTTGACCCCAAGGATCCTCCAAATGCTTGGCAAGAATGGAAATGCTTGGAAGCCATGGATAACCAGGCGTCCCAAGCTGCATCCATTCCACAGGCATCGGATTAAACATCAAGGTAGGCACTCCCATTGCACCAGAAATCGCAGCCGTAGAGGTACCAACTGAAAGTACTACATCACAAGCCTTGATAAGAGAAGCGCTTGCATCCAAATCATCGTACAAATCGATTTCACGTGGGTATACCCAATTTGGTCCCAATTGCTCATCCAGCAGCTCTCGCTCCTCTGCGGTAATTTGATACTGCAAATTAACCACTGTAATACCGCTCACCGCCAACACTGAAGTCAATGCCTTCAGTGGCAAAAAATATTTCGATCTAAATTCAGTGACGTAGCCACTACGCCAAGCAAGCCCCACCTTCAAGGTATTTCCATATGCAGCAAGCCGGTCACGCCAGTGATGCTCCCTTATCGGATCGCACAACAACAATCGATTCATCGCAGGAAAACTCTTCAGATCTGGGCGTAAAAAACGAGGCAATGAACCTAGCGCCACCCTGTAATCAAATTGCTCCAACGCCAACTCATGCCGAGGAACTCGATTTGGAATCACAATGACTTCCGGATAAGATCGGCTCATCAAAGTGACAATTTTTGGGTGGCAGGCGTAGACAACAGTCTGAAATCTTGCTGCCAAATCAGGCAAACAAGTAGCAAAAAAGAATTCATCTCCCAAACCCTGCTCGCGATAAACCAGAATCGACTTACCCGAACCGTCTTCCCCCTCCCAATCTGGAAAAGGGTAATCAGGCTTACCACCGCCTTCGGGTCGAATCCAGCGCATTTCATGATGCAACCAGCCCTGAGCCAGATCCCCACTACTCAATTCCGACAAGGACAAATTGTAAAGCAGCTCAGGCTCCTCTGGCCTTAATTTGAGAGCCTCATGCAAGAAAAATAGTGAATCTGATATTTGACCTTTGTCACGCAAATAACTTCCATACCACTTATTAACATTAACATCAGAAGAATCAATTTTCTTTGCCTTATCAAAATGATATTCGGCGCGTACATAATCATTTAGTATTTTGTAAAAAAACAAGGCCATATTCAAATGTGCCATAACACTGCAATCATCCAACACAATTGCATGCTCATACAGCTTCACTGCTTCATCTGTACGACCGACTTCAACCAAATGCCCGCCGTAGTTGGTGTAAAAATTAATTACATCATCCGGGGATAATTGCTCAAGCATGCCCCCGTTCAAAATTTTTGCAAAAACGTCGCCGGCCTGATCGATTCGCCCTGCCAATTGTAAAATTGTTGCTTTTTGCAGAATAAACTCTGGTTGTTCATCAAATGGAAAACGGGATACAATTTCAATTGCTTCATCAAACATGCCACAATGTGTCAAAACCGTAGAGGCATTTTTTGCAACCCGAGCATTATTCGGCTCAAGCAGCATAGCCTGCCTGAAGTGCAAAATAGCAGACCTATTTTCACCTCGATCAGCCGCTAGCACTCCCAGCTCATTCAAAACACCAACATGAATTGAATTTTTTTTATTTAACTGAACAAACAACTCCTCTGCCGCCAGCAAATTACCATTAATCTTCTCGAGCTTTGCATAATTGTATTTAGTTTCAAAATCATCAGGCCTCAACTTTAATGCGCGCAAATATGATTTTTTTGCCTCAGCATAATTCCCCATTCTGGACAATGTCACAGCCTTCAAATTTTCCAAATCAAAATTATTTTTGTCATTTTCCTTATTTATTACATCAACGACAATTTGATAATTCTCACTATTAAATTCATCCAGCAAATTTTGAAACTGCTTCTGGTTCATGATCAATCCCTATCGCCTAATCAAAACACCGTTTTCTGCAAGAAATTTCTTTGCACCCATTGGCGTTTGCTCAGTAAAATGAAATAAACTGGCTGCTGCAACTGCAGATGCACCACACTCTGTAATGGCTTTTAAAAAGTCACTATAATTACGGGCGCCGGATGATGCAATGACAGGAATTCTTACCGCATCACTCACTTGCTTGACAAGATCAAAGTCATATCCAGCCAACATGCCATCACATTCGATGTTCTGAATCATCAGCTCCCCAACCCCCAACTCCTCCATTCTAATTGCCCA
This sequence comes from Chitinibacter sp. S2-10, assembly GCF_046530675.1. GTDB lineage: Bacteria > Pseudomonadota > Gammaproteobacteria > Burkholderiales > Chitinibacteraceae > Chitinibacter. The sequence goes on from NZ_CP172558.1 coordinate 3,189,618, forward strand.
TTGCACGGGGTTCTTGCTTGTTGTTTTAGTCCCCGAGTGGGAAAAGCATTCATATTGATTTTCTCTATTTCTTCTCGCATCAATACCAATCACAACACATTGAGAGCCAAATTTTTTAACCGAATTTAAAACAAAATCTTCAGAATCATAGGCCGCACTATTGATCAGAACCTTATCGGCTCCAGCTGACAAAATTTTTCTAATCGACTCAAGTGAATTGATCCCGCCGCCTACTGTTAAAGGTACTGAACACACCTGTGCCAATTCACGAATCTGTTCATAATCCGGTTCACGCTGATCCCGTGTTGCACGAATGTCCATAATGACCAGCTCATCCACATCGCGTGAGTTGTAAACCTCGACAGCTGGTAAAGGAGCACCGATTTGGCGACGACCATCAAACTGATGACCCTTAACTAAACCGATATCATTGAGTAGCAATGTGGGAATCAAACGGGTTTTCAGCATAGCGTCTATTGAAACTTGATAAAATTAGATAATAACTTCATTCCATTTTTGGAGCTCTTTTCCGGATGAAATTGAACTGCAAAGATATTCTCATGCTCGATAACAGAAACAAAGCCTCCACAATACTCAGTAGTTCCAGCGATAACATTTGGGTTTGTCGGCAAAAAATGGAAACTATGGACAAAGTAAAAATCGCGAGATGGTTCGATATTTTCGAATAATTGGCTGGATGATGTTTGATGAACTTCATTCCAGCCAATATGAGGCAACCGCTCCATATTGGCTGGCAATGGTTTTACCGCACCAGAAATAAATCCCAGTCCGGCAGTTGTTTCATGTTCTTCGCCCTGATCAGCCAATAATTGCATACCAAGACAAATGCCAAGAAATGGTTGTTTTTGTTCCAGAACAGCCTGTCTTAATTCAGCCTCCCAGCCTTGCTCACGCAACGCCTGCATGGCATCCGGAAATGCACCGACACCAGGCAAAATAATATGCTTGCATTTTTTTAAATCGCTAGGGGAACCGGAAATCACCACCCGTTCCCCCAGTCTTTCAATAGCGTGGGCAACCGATGCAAGGTTACCCATACCGTAATCAATAATCAGAATACTCAAGATCGTTACCTTGCCATCTTCATCACATGTTGATTTTTGTTAAATTGCCATTTGCGTCTTTAACAAGCGCACCCGATTCATCGCGCAAAAATATTTTCTTATTGGTAAATCGGTCGCACACGGCAATAAATTCTTCCACGCTCATATTCAGCGGCTTGAGGATATCCGCCAATGGTTTCCCCAGATAAGTCCACGGAAATTTTCCGTCATGTCGTTCAACAATCTGCAGGCCATCATCCCTGCTCAACCGGCCTCTACGAATATGCAAACAAGCAATATCCGTAGCACGACCAAATCCGAATTTCAAATACTTGAAATAATCATGAATACCGGTTTGATAGTTATCCAGATTTTCATAATTCACACATGAGCCTTCAACCGTTTTCGAGTAGGTAGTAAAACCATGCGCCTGAGAAATCAATGCATTACTATAACCATCCCACGGGAAATAATACCCAAGAAATACGCCTGTTACGCCAACCCGGCTTAACTCTTCATCACTTGGGTAGGAATATGGAATTAAATCCCGGGACTCTATGCCCTCCAGACCGATCATATCTTCGACACGCATTCCGAGCAGTCCGCCAAACTCTTCCAGCCAGCGACGATTCAGGACGTTGTGCTCTGCTGCTGCTGCAGGACCGCCATACTCATTCTGCGAATTTTCACCCCAGACAATTAGTGGCACACCAAATTGCACCGCAGCACGAACCGGAATGGTAAAAATACCCACATGCTCTGGCCAGGAAATATCTCCCAACTTGGTCAGGCCAATGCGGTTCAATTTTCTGCGAACAACCGGATTGGGCGAAAACTCGACCAGATCGACCCCCAGATTTTTAATGTTTTCGATATTTTTCCGGCCAATATCGCTCAAGTCGCAAGTGGTTGCCGTAACACACAGCGGATTCAAGCCCAGTTGCAGCAAGCGGATCACCTGATAGGTGCTGTCTTTGCCACCGGAAACCGGAACAATACAATCCCACGAATTGGTATCTTTCGATTTGTATTTGTGAACCAGCTCCAGAAATTCTTTTTTGCGCACTTCCCAGTCGATTTCATTCCTGGCATCAAACGCCGTACAGGCATTGCAAACACCTTCTTCATTCAGCATCAAATCCGGTTTGGAATGAGGCATTACACATTTCTTGCAATACTTCAGCATATTCAGACCCTTACGTTAGGTATTATTCTTCTTTGGCAATAATCGCATTCCAGCGCAACGGCTCGCCCCGCTTCAGATCGGTAGCGGCTTTGGCACCCAGAACGAATTCATAATGTTTTGCAGGCAAACCCAGTCCGGGCCGAATGCGGCGGATGTTTTGTTCAGTCAATGCTTCGCCCTGCTTGATGTCTGTCGCAACATACAACGATCGCCGGAATACCATGGATTTTTGTTCGGCTTGCGAGCCGCCATATTTCACCATTCCCAAGGCTTGCCAGGCTCGCTTGGTTTCGACGACCAACGACGCCAGCTCAGCCGGTTCCAGCGAAAAAGCCGAATCAACCCCCCCGTCGGCGCGGCTCAGGGTAAAGTGCTTTTCGACCACCGTGGCACCGAGTGCAACGGCTGCGACAGCCGCACCCACCCCCATAGTGTGATCCGATAATCCTACTTCACATCCGAACAAATCACGCAAATGTGGAATGGTTCGCACATTGCTGTTTTCCGGGCTGGCCGGGTAGGTGCTGGTACATTTGAGCAGGATCAGATCCTTGCAACCGGCCTCACGCGCGGCTTTCACCGCTTCATCGAGCTCGGCGATGCTCGCCATTCCGGTTGAAATAATCAGAGGTTTACCCGTCGCAGCAGCCTTACGGATCAATGGCAGATCGGTATTTTCAAAGCTGGCGATCTTGTAGGCTGGAACATCAAGGCTTTCCAGAAAGTCGACCGCCGTTTCGTCAAACGGCGTCGAGAAAGCCAGCATCCCCAGCTCATTGGCGCGATCAAACAGCGGTTTGTGCCACTCCCACGGGGTATAAGCCTGCTGGTACAACTTGTACAGCGATGTCCCCGCCCACAAACTGTCCGGATCGGCGATATGGAATTCGCCTTCGTCCAGATCCAGCGTCATCGTATCTGCAGTGTACGTTTGCAGTTTCAGCGCGTGCGCACCCGCTTTAGCGGCTGCCTCGACAATCGCCAGCGCCGTTTCCAGCGACTGGTTGTGATTGCCCGACATTTCGGCAATCACGAACGGCTCGCAATTCAGACCAACACAGCGAGATCCAATATTAAAACTACTCAAGATCAATCCCCTTTATCGCGCAAATATAGATGCTGCCAGTTGGCTCGGTTGATTGAAGACGAAACCCGGCTTGCCGGAACAACGCCAGCGAAGCCTGATTGTCATTTTTGATAACCGCCCGGATTCGCGAAACCTGCAACCATTGCGTCTGCATAAAAGCCTGCGCAGCAGCAAGAACGCCACTCCCCCAACCCAGACCCAGTCTGTGCGGCAGCAGATATATGGAAATATCGGCAATTTCAGCCAAATCATCAGCCCGGTCAAACCGCACGACACCAACCGGGCCGTCGGCAGCATCAGCCAGCAGCAGGATACAGTGTGGGTTGGCCAGACAACGCTCAAGCCAGGCACAATGCCCTTCCCAGGAAATGGGTTCGGAGTTGAGTGACACCTCCCTGATTTCGGGGGAATTTCTGGCATCAAACAGTAGTTTGCTATCCGCTTGCTCAACCCTGCGAATTTGCAATCCGGGAAGCAACAACGCGGCAATAACCCGCTCGCATCCTTTAGCATCGACCAGCTGATGCGAAATACGCGCCCAATCCTGTCTTTGCTGCCAATCGATGCCACGCAATTGCCCAGTGATCTGTTCGGGGGATACCTCGGCCGCACACCCCAAATAAGCGTGAGCGCCAAGCCTAGCTAGCCCTTGCGCATTGGGCAATTGATTCTCGGCCACGGCAATTGCCACTGAAGGCAAACCCATCGCCGCCCGCTCCCAACTGCTGCTGCCGGCAGCACCGATAAACAGATCGGCCTGCCGCATCAAACCTGCAAAATCTTCCACATGCCGATGCAGCGACCAATGTTCGCAGGTAGCGACTCGCGCCTGCAACTCTCCGAAAGCCGGATTACTCGCTCCGGCGACGAAATCAACCGACACTGGCGGCAACGATACCAATGCCTCGATGACCTTGAACATTTCGCGTGTCGGATCCGCGCCGCCGAAATTGACCAGAATCCGTTCAATGCCTGGCTTGATTGCAATGACTTCACCAGTAAACTCGGGGCGTAACAGGGCATATTTCGGGCCAGTCAGACATCGGCAGTCAGCAGGAACCTGACCAAGATAGTCGGCCGGAACCACGGCCAGATTCTGGTTCAGCACGATATCGGCATCATGCGGCCGATTGCACAAGTCATCGATCACCAGAATACGCTCAGCATGCTGGCGCATCGCGCTTTCCCAGACCCTACCCAGCCCATAATGATCGACGATGCACCAGTCATAGCGCGATGTCAGGTGCGCAGCCAGAATAGCCAGCTCGGACTGAATTTCCGCTCCACCATCAAAAACGGGGTATTGACCTGGAAGGCTTATTACATAAAATCCCTGAGCCAATACCCCATCAACAAAGTTTCCAGGCAGTTCACTGCACGCGAAATGGATTTCAATACCGGGGATTGAAGCTAGCAGCGCTCTGGCCAGCGTCAGACAACGCGAGACATGACCCAAGCCTATCGTACTGGAAGCATCAGTCCGGATGAGGATTTTCATGACAAGGCCGTACCATCGGCGAGCATCGCTGCATACATATATTCGGCGCGACGCCAGTCGTCCGGCGTATCGATATCCTGCACCAGATAACGGGGCAAAATAACGGGTCTGGCTCTGGGTGAATACAGCACTTCACCGCTCAACCAGGCTGCGCTACGCCCCCAGTAAAACTGCCCGGCATCGTGAAAAGCTTCCGGTAAATCCTGCGAACGGGTATCGCGATATTGCGGATACAGCGCATCGATCTGCCCTTGCGCATTGCAAACCAGCGCCCTTTGCACCGGAAAATCGAAATGCGTGACGGAAAAGACATAATCGGCAGCAGGGTCATTGCGCAAAATTTGCGCAGCTGCATTCAGAAATTGCGGTCGCAACAAGGGTGCAGTGGCATAAATACAGCAAGTCAGATCGGCACTCTCTCCTGCCTGCTGCAAGGCTCGGATCGCATGCTGCATCACATCCATCGTGGTCGCGTAATCGTCGCTGAGTACCGCCGGGCGCATAAACGGAACTTCGGCGCCGAGTGCGCGTGCGGTTTGCGCGATTTCTTCATCGTCCGTGCTGACGACAATCCGCTTGAATTCGCCGCAAGCACGAGCCGCTTCAATCGAATAAGCCAGCATGGGCTTGCCGTGAAACAATTTGATGTTCTTGCGCGGAATTCTTTTGCTGCCGCCACGGGCAGGAATAACGGCAATCGCATCCGGTTTAGGCTTGTGGTTATCCGGCATGCTTTTCCATCAAAAACCAACAGATGTCGTCCTGCGGAAAAACCGGATCGCGACGATAAATAAAGCCATATTTTTTCAATTTTAGATCCGGATATAAATCGAGCATTTCACCAGCAAAATCGCGTTTGAACAGTTTGCCATCATTGCCACGATAGCGGACTTCAACCGGCGAAGGATTGTAATACTCGGCAATCAGAATATAACGGCGGCTAGCACGATACAGTTGGGCATATGCTTTTTCCAGTAATTCAGGCGCCAGATGGATCAAGACGCCTTTGGTAAAACTCAAATCAGTTTGATGCGTAATCGGATAATCGAACAAGGATCCCTGCCAGACCTGGGCATAGCCCAGCTGATTGGCAATATCACAGGCTTGGCTATTCAGCTCGACGCCATGCAGATCGGCATCGGGCAGCAAAGTATGCAAAGCATGCAAGTTCAGCCCACGATTGGTACCCAGCTCTAAGATACTGCTCACATTGGAACAGGAACGCAAAACTTCGGAGAAAAAAGCGATATTGCTGGCAACCCAATCATCGCCCTGATTGCGACTCACATATTCATCACCAAATTCGCCCTGCCAAAATTGTTCCTGCTCGGTAAGTGGTCGCATTCTCGTACGCCTATAAAATGGATTGAAGCAGCGCAATCACATGATCTTGCTGATCCGTTGTCAAATCTGAATACAAAGGCAGGGAAATGGCCTGCTGGTAATACAATTCGCTTTGCGGACAAAGCCCGCGACCAAATCCCAATTGAATATAATAAGGCTGCCAATAAACCGGCATGTAATGCACATTGACCCCAATTTGATTTTGCCGTAGAAAATCAAAAATAGCTTTTCGCCGCTCGGCAGCAACACGGATTACAAATAAATGCCAGGCTGAATCAGCATCGGCATCCGCTCTTGGCAATTGCACGGCACAATCGGCTAAAGCCGTTCGATAACGAGCAACCAGCACTTTACGTTTTTGAATAAAGTCGGATAAGCGCTGTAATTGTGACAAGCCGAGAGCGGCCTGAATGTCGGTCATCCGGTAATTAAAACCCAATTCAAGTTGCTGATACACCCATGCCCCTTCGGGCGGATCAGTCATTTCTGCCGGATTACGGGTAATCCCATGGCTGCGCAAGCGCAATAACCGCCGATAAAGCGCTTCATCATTGGTCGTCACCACCCCACCTTCGCCGGTGGTCACAATTTTAACCGGGTGAAAACTGAACACCGTGGCACGGCTGTAGCGGCACGCGCCAACAGAAACACCCTGATGGCGAGCACCAATCGCGTGAGCGGCGTCTTCAACTAGAGAAAAACCATACTGCAAAGCCAGCTCCGACAAGGCTTGCATATCACAACTACGCCCGGAAAAATGAACCGGAATCAGCAATTTAGGCAAGCGATTTTCACGCTCGGCCAGTTGAAGTTTCTGCCGCAGTGCGGCAATGGAAATATTGCCAGTATCTGGTTCTATATCAATAAAATCAACGCCTGCACCACAATACCTGGCACAATTTGCCGAGGCGACAAAAGTATTCGGGCTAGTCCAAACGATATCACCTACGCCAACATCGAGCGCCATACACGCCAGATGCAAACCCGCCGTGGCATTGGAGAGTGCAACTGCATAACGCGCGCCAGTCACACGGCAAATTTCATTTTCGAAAGCCTCAATAGCCGGACCTTGCGTCAGAAAATCGGAGCGCAGAACCTCAATGACGGCAGTGATATCTGCGTCATTGATCGATTGCCGACCATAAGGAATATATTCGGTCATTTAATTTGACGATCCAAAATGCGCAATTCATCAATCGTCAGAAAATGCTGATTGGTATCCGAAGTATATTTAAAACCTTGAGGCGCAAGCTGACCCGCTTCACCTTTGCCATTTTTGGCATAATCAACTTGGCCATGAAATTGGATCGATGGCGTAATCACATAATGATCGTCGAATTCAATAGTATGCAAACTATCATCGCGGGAAATCATCATTTCATGCAGTTTTTCGCCCGGACGAATGCCGATGGTATGGCGTTGCATATCAGGTGCCATGGCACTCATCAAATCAACAATCCGCACCGATGGAATTTTAGGGACAAATAACTCGCCACCATACATGCGGGCAAAGCCTTGCATCACAAATTCCACGCCCTGATCAAGCGTAATCCAGAAGCGGGTCATTAATGGATCGGTAATCGGCAACGAAGTTGCACCTTCAGCAATCAGTTTGCGAAAAAATGGTACGACAGAGCCACGTGAGCCAACAACATTGCCATAACGAACGACGGCAAAGCGGGTTGGATGATTACCGGTGATGTTATTGGCAGCAACAAACAACTTGTCAGACAGTAATTTGGTTGCACCATAAAGATTAACCGGACTCGATGCTTTATCAGTAGAGAGCGCAATAACTTTTTGCACGCCATTTTCAATCGCGGCATTAATCAGATTTTCAGCGCCATTGACATTGGTACGAATACATTCGGTCGGATTATATTCGGCAGCAGGAACCTGTTTCAGTGCTGCAGCGTGAACGACAAAATCAATACCGCGCATTGCCTGTTTCAAGCGTTCGGCATCACGCACATCCCCAAGAAAAAATCGCATACAGGGTGCTGTAAATTCCTGCTGCATTTCAAATTGCTTTAATTCATCGCGGGAAAAAACAACCACCCTGCTCGGCTGATATCGCGACAGCAAGGTACGGATAAACTGTTTACCAAAAGAACCTGTTCCGCCGGTAATTAACAGAGATTTGCCATTAAACATATTATTTCCCATTGCGAGTTCAAAAGCTAAGTTCAAACCATCTTACCAATACATATAGGGCCAAAAACACAGTTACGACTGCAATTTTTCTCGTGCCAACGCACTCACGATATCTGCAGCTCGCGTCATCAGATTTTCCCAGTTTTCAGTCTGATTTTTACCAAGGTATTGTGTCGCAGGAAACCACGGAGACTTGTCCGTATGACCCAAATACCAATAATCAAGCGGCAAAGGTGAAAGATAAAGTGATGGTACATTTAATGCGCCAGCCAACATCAATGATGCAGTTCCTGCAGAAACGACCAGATCACAACTCTTCATCAGTGAAGCACTCGCATCCAGATCATCAAATAAATCGAGCTCGTCAGCAAAGAAAACTTTATTGGGGTATTTCTCGTCAAGATACTGACGTTCTTCAGGCTGAAGCTGATACTGCAAATTCACAAACTTTAGATTCGGCAATTGTAAAATCGGAGCTAAATCATCTAATGAAAAATAATTCGTGGAACGGATAGTATTGCTAAAAGTACTTCGCCAAACAATGCCGACCAACAATTCAGGTTGCAACACACTCAATTTATCACGCCAATACTGAGTTCGCGATGCATCTTCCTGAAGAAATTTGGGCTGTTCGGGAAACAATTCTGCTCGTTGCCTGAAAAATCGAGGCAAGGATCCCATTGCGACTTGAAAGTCAAACTGAGCCGGATCAATTAAATTTTGCTCATCCTTGTTTTCAATGAACTCAATAGCCGGATATGTTCTCTGAAACAGAGATTGCAATTTGGCCGCACAATACACAACGACCTGATCAAAATGCATCGCCAAATCAGGCAAGCAAGTCGACCACATGATTTCATCACCCAACCCCTGTTCGCGATAAACCAAAATCGACTTGCCTTTCCCTTCTTCACCTTGCCAATCAGGAATACCCAAATTCAATTTTCGACCAACCTCAGGTCGAATCCAGCGATGCTCGTAATTAGTCCAAGCTTCCGATAAAAGTCCCGCAGCCATTTGCGCACATGATGCACCAAACAAAAACTCCGAATCTTCAGGTCTCTTTTCCAGAGCCAAACGATGATGCATTACAGCACCATCAACATCGCCTTTATCCATCAAGAATATTGCATAAAAGCTATGTGCCTCCGGAACAGAGGGGTAACGCTGAATCACCTGCAGGAAAACTTGTTCAGCGCCGTCATAATCATGCTCAATTTTGAATTTGAACATTGCTTTATTAATCAAAACACCCCAGCCTGCGCCGGTAAAGCCTTCGGCCATTTCATACAATTGTCTAGCCGAATCATAACGATGCATTTCAATTAAAAGTGCACCATAATTCAAACAATAAAAACCCAAATCAGCTTCTGTCATTTTAAAACGACATTGATGAGTCACCAAACCCTCGTAAATCGAGCAAGCCTCCACCAGCCGCCCTGCTTTTTGCAACACATTTGCCAATTGCAGAAAAAGTTGCGGATTGTTTAAATCAGGTGCTCCCAGCAGCAATTCAACGGCCTCTTTAAATTGCCCGCGACCGGCAAGCACGGCTGAATAATTAGCCAATGCTGGATTGTAATTGGGGTTCAGTGACAGAGACTTCTTAAAACAAGCTTCGGCTTGCTCTAACTCATTATTCAACAGATGAATAGTTCCCAGCTCAGCAGCCAGCTCAAAATTATTTGGATTATCTTTTAATAAATCAGAAAATATTTCTCCCGCCCGGGCTAGACGGCCTATTGTTTTTTCCAAAACAGCCAAATTCAATCGGGTTTGATACTCACCTGGCTTCATCTCAAGACACGACTCAAAGCAAACCCTAGCTTGATCTATTTTCCCCAGACCAAAATATACAGCCCCTTGCAATTGAAGTATTTCAAAGTTGGCGGCTGCTTTCGGTACCTTAGCAAGAGCAGCATCGGCCTCTGACAGTTTATTAAGCTGATAAAGGCCCAAAGCCTTTTTGTAAATTTTGGCAAGCTGCATGTTTTTCCTGCTGATATAAAAACCCGTCAAATTTTTCTAACTCTCACCGCATTGGCTTAAGGCGGCCAACAACGCCTCAGTTTAATTCTTTATTTTCTGCACTCAAAACAGTCAATAAATCCCAAGATTTTAGATTTGAAAAAAGAGCCAAATTCATATCTGCAGACGCCAGAAAAATATTGCATTCAGCCTAGAGCGCCCTTTCCAATCCGGAGTCTACTGCACATGTTAATATACCCAATAGTCCTAATAACGCCTACCTTACTACGCGCACTGTGATCAATAAAGGAACAACCCATGGCTCATTTTGCAATTTCGCCGGATTTGACTGCAGAGCAGCTGGGGCTGGGACATGATGAACAAGTCATCTTCCTGCAACTTTGCAAGCAGCGCCAATGCACCAGCGCCGAATTGATACAACGCCATCGCATCAGTAATCCACAGCAGCACGTCGAGCAGATCAATCACAAATTGGCAGCCAAGCACAGTCGCTGGCAAATTATGGTCAGCACCCCTCGCGCCCCTGTTCGTACACATACCCAATCGATGCAAATCAGTGTGGCTTATTATCGACTATGTAAAGTTCATCACTTGCCCTGCAGCACGAAGATTGACGCCACTGACAAATAATCCCACATACTACACAAGGTATATCAACAGAAACAATACTGAATAAAGGCTTCATCGATATACCCATAGTAAACGACCTTAAAATTGAACGACCAGCAACAATCCGCTTGACGGAGCGCCATTGAAAACGGCAAGATGAAGCCATGAACACCTGCCCGCAAACCCTTTTTTCTGCAAGTTATTACTGGTGGCGCCTTTAGGCGGCACCGGGTTTGTTTGTTCGCATTCACAACAAAACCTGCCGCCGGATACGGTGACAGGTTTTTTTTATTTCCCCTATCCGGCGGCTCCCAACATTCTCAATGTTTTCAGGAGTTGCCCATGTCTCAAACTGTCGTCACCGGGGATCGCACAATCGGCCCCTTGCATCTGGGTCACTTTGCCGGCTCGTTGCAAACCCGCTTGCAGCTACAACAAAACCATCATTCCTTCATCCTGCTCGCAGATACTCAGGCACTGGCCGATCATCAAGGCGATTACCGTCAGGTTCGTCAGGCGGTCATTGATGTGGCGCTCGATTATCTGGCCGTAGGCATAGACCCGAAAAAATCAACGATTCTGATTCAATCGATGGTGCCTGAACTGGCCGAGCTATCGTTCTATCTGATGAATCTGGTTTCGGTCGCCCGGCTCGAGCGCAACCCCACTGTCAAGGCCGAGTTGCGTGCAAAGGGCAATGAAGGGCACAAGGTGAGCGCTGGTTTTTTAAGTTACCCGGTCAGCCAGGCCGCCGATATTACGGCCTTGCGCGGTACTTTGATTCCGGTCGGCGCCGATCAGTTGCCGATGATCGAGCAAACCAATGAAATTGTCCGCCGCTTCAATCAAACGGTAGGTAGCGAGATTCTGCATGAATGTCAGGCTTTGCTTTCAAATACCACGCGGCTGCCCGGCATCGATGGCAAAGGCAAAATGAGTCGCAGCGCCGGTAATCAAATCTCCCTGTCGGCCAGCAGCGATGAAATCACTGCCGCAGTTAATAAAATGTACACCGATGCCAATCACCTAACGATAGGTAGCCCGGGTCAGCTCGAAGGCAATGTGGTATTCAGTTTTCTCGATGCATTCGATTCCGATAGCGCGCAGCTCACCGAACTGAAAGCACAATATCAGCATGGCGGACTCGCCGACGCCGTAATCAAGGCCAGACTGAATGATGTTTTGCAAAACTTGATCGCGCCTATTCGTCAGCGTCGCCATGAACTGGCTCAGGATAGCGATGCCATCCTGTCGCTATTGCTTTGCGGTTCGGCCAAAGCGCGAGAAACCGCAGCTCTGACCTTGCACAAAGTAAAAACCGCGATGGGGATGTACTATTTCTAAGTTGCAGTGCACAAAAAAGCACTGTGTAGTCATTTAATTTTTACAACATAAACAAGGTTGCGCCACGCTATATCGGATTTCCGCAATACTCAACGCAAATAGTGAGGCTAGAATGAACCATCACATTCAAGCCACAACCGAGGGCAGTATGGACGAAGAATTACGCAAGAAAGCACTGGAATATCATCGTTTTCCCAAGCCGGGCAAAATTCAGGTTGTTCCTACCAAAGGGCTGTCCAGCCAGCGTGATCTGGCACTCGCCTACTCGCCCGGCGTGGCTGCAGCTTGCGACGCCATTGTTGCCGATCCGGGCGAAGCGCGTAATCTGACTTCGCGAGGCAATCTGGTCGCCGTGATTACCAACGGCACCGCGGTTCTGGGTTTGGGTGATATCGGCCCCTTGGCCAGCAAACCGGTGATGGAAGGCAAAGGCGTCCTGTTCAAAAAATTTGCCGGAATCGACGTCTTTGACATTGAAATCGAACAAAAAGACCCCGATAAGCTGATCGAAGTCATTGCGGCACTGGAACCCACCTTCGGCGGGATCAATCTGGAAGACATCAAAGCCCCTGAATGCTTTTATGTTGAAAGAAAACTGCGTGAACGGATGAAAATCCCGGTCTTTCATGACGATCAGCACGGCACGGCGATTATTGTCGGTGCCGCAGTCAAAAATGCACTCTCCTTGATTGGCAAGAAAATTGACGAAGTCAAACTCGTCGCATCGGGTGCAGGCGCGGCAGCGATTGCCTGTCTGGATTTGCTGGTTTCACTAGGTATCAAACATGAAAACATCATTGTTTGCGACTCCAAAGGCATCATCCACACCGAACGGGGGCCGCTTGATGAAACCAAGCAGCGTTATGCACGCGAGACGGCAATGCGTACGCCAGCTGAAGCACTGGTGGGTGCCGATATTTTCCTCGGCCTCTCTGGCCCTGGCGCAATTGACGCCGAAATGATCCGCAGCATGGCCGCTTCACCACTGATTCTGGCGCTGGCCAACCCCAATCCGGAAGTGACCCCTGCCGAAGCACGTGCAGTGCGCCCCGATGCAATTATCTGTACTGGCCGTTCGGACTACCCGAATCAGGTCAATAATGTGCTGTGTTTCCCCTTCATGTTCCGTGGCGCGCTGGATGTTGGCGCAACGGCAATCAATGAAGCAATGAAACATGCAGCGGTCAGTGCGATTGCCGAGCTGGCGCACGCCGAACAATCCGACGTCGTAGCCGACGCCTACAGTGGGCAGGAACTGTCGTTCGGACCGGAATACCTGATTCCCAAACCATTCGATCCGCGTCTGATCATCAAAATTGCCCCAGCCGTCGCCAAGGCCGCGATGGACAGCGGCGTTGCGACCCGCCCGATTGAGGACTTCAACGCCTACATCGACGAGCTGACGCAGTTTGTTTACAAATCCAGCCTGTTTATGCGCCCGGTATTTGCGGCAGCGAAGAAAGCGCAAAAACGCGTGGTGTTCTGTGAGGGCGAGGACGAACGCGTGCTGCATGCGGTGCAGGAAATCCTCGATATGCGACTATGCCAGCCTATCCTGATTGGTCGCCCGCAAGTACTCGAAGCGCGGATTGCCAAACTGGGCTTGCGCATTCGCCCCGGCATAGATTTTGAAGTGTGTAACCCCGAAAGCGATCCGCGCTATCGTGAATACTGGCAACTGTATTACCAGATCATGCAACGCAAAGGCGTATCGGAAAACCTTGCCAAAGCCGAAGTGCGCCGCAAAACCACGTTGATCGGCGCGCTGATGGTCAAACGCGGCGAAGCCGATGCGATGATTTGTGGCACTTATGGTTTGTACCACAATCATCATCATCATCTGGTCAATGTATTGGGGCAAAAAGCCGGCACCTCAGTGACTGCCGCCATGAATATTCTGCTGCTGCAAACCGGCAATGTGTTCATTTGCGACACCTACGTCAATCAGGATCCGAGTGCCGAACAATTGGCCGACATTACGTTGATGGCCGCTGAAGCCGTGCGTAAATTCGGGATTGTTCCCAAAGTGGCCTTACTCAGCCACTCGAGTTTTGGCAGTGCCAATAGCCCTTCGGCACAAAAAATGCAGCAAACACTCGCGCAGGTCATTGAGCGAGCACCGGAGCTGGAAATCGATGGTGAAATGCACGGCGATGCCGCTTTGTCGCATGCGATACGCCAGCAAGTTTTCCCGGATTCACGTCTGAAAGGTGAAGCCAACGTCCTGGTAATGCCGAATCTGGACGCAGCCAATATTTCATTCAAT